>DATAWX010000021.1:0-19527 GCA_036266995.1 Pseudonocardiaceae bacterium
GGGTCTGGTTCCATGCCTATCCCTCCAGCGCCGGGATCAGCACCTGCATCGTGGAGTGCGCCCAGGCCACCTGGTCGGCACTCGGCTTCGATTCGCTGAGCAGCGAGGACAGCGCCCGGCTACTGGAGAAGATCTTCGAGCATGCCCTCGACGGCCATGCGCTGATCAGCCAGTCCCGCGGCGAACCGGCGCGGTGGCTGCGCTTCATCGAGGTGACCAACAAGACCTGGTACCACGACAACCGGGTGCTCATCGGCGACGCTGCCCACACCACCCACTTCACCCTCGGATCGGGCACCAGACTGGCGATGGTCGACGCGGTCATGCTTGCCCAGACCCTGTACGAACACGAAGAGCTGTCGGCCGGGTTGGCTGACTACGACCAGCGGGGCCGCGCAGCGCTGCGCCGCATCCAAGCCGGCGCACGCAGCAGCATGGGCTGGTTCGAACGCGCCGACCGCTACCTCGACCGAGACGCCGTCGCGTTCGCCTACTCGATGGCAGCCCGCCACGGGACCCAGCCGCCGTGGCGTTACCAGCTGCACCTCGCAACACAGGTCCCCACCCTGCGCACTGCGCTGCGCGGGTTTCACTCCACTCGACGTTGGTACCTCGCACGACGGCGAGGGGAATCGACCACCGCCCAGTCCGCGAGGGCAAGCTGAAGCGAGTGCCCCCGCCAGGCGCTCGCTGGGCGAGGACACTGGGGGCATGACGGAGATCACCTCGGAGGCGCAGCTGCGAGAACTCCTCGGCGAGCCGCTGCCCAGAGTTGCCGCCAAGGCGCGGCCCGCGCTGCACGAGTACGACAGGCAGTGGCTCGCCCACTCACCGTTGTGTCTCGTGGCCACCTCGAGTGCAGACGGCAGCTGCGACGTCTCACCCAAGGGCGACCCGCCGGGCTTCACGCTGGTGCTCGACGACACGACCATCGCCATCCCGGAGCGCCCAGGCAACCGGCGCGCCGACGGCTTCCGGAACATCCTGACCAACCCGCACGCCGGCCTGATCTATCTCATCCCCGGTCGCGAGGACACCCTGCGGATAAACGGCAGAGCGCGGCTGATGCGCGAGGCTCCGTTCTTCGATCAGATGACAGTCAAAGGCCACCGGCCGTTACTGGCACTCGTCGTCGAGATCGATCAGGTCTTCTACCACTGCGCCAAGGCGTTGCTGCGCTCGGACCTCTGGCAGCCAGCGACGTGGAATCCGGGCGCGGCGCCGTCCCGGGCCCACATCGCCCAGCGGCTGGAGCGACCACACGACGCTCTGGAGGACCTCAAACGCTACTACGGTCCCGCTTACGCCGACGGTCTTTACCGGACTGGCTGATACGCCGCCACTTCGTCGGTGGTAGCTTGTCGGCATGACTCATGACTCGATATGAAAGATGGTCACTAGTCAGCCCACGTTGCGGGCGGATCGAATCCTGGCGGCGGCAGCCGAGTTGTTGCTGCGCTTCGGCTACAAGCGGGTCACCATCGACGACATCGCGACTCGGGCTGAGGTCGGTAAGGGCACGGTCTACCTGCACTGGAAGACCAAGCACGAGCTGTTCTCCGTGCTGCTGCGACGGCAGGTGGCCGAGGTGACGCGCGAACTGGTCGCGGGCATGCGGGCCGACCCGGCCGAAGTGCTGCTGCACCGGGTGATCCGGGCGAGCTTTTTGACGATCATGCGACGGCCACTGGCGAAGGCCCTGTATACGCGCGATATCGACACCCTCGGCAAGCTCGCCGCCAGCGACACCGGCTTGGCGGCGCGGCAACAGGTGACCGATGTGATCTTCGACGACTACCTCGACCTGATGGGGTCGCACGGCCTGCTTCGCGCCGACATCGACCGCATGACCCGGTTGTACGTGCTCAACGCGGTCGGCGCCGGCTTCTACGTCACGGAGCAATTCCTGCACGAGCAGTTGCAGGAGATGACTCTGGAGCACAAGGCGACAGCGCTGGCCGAGGTCATCCGGCTGGTCTTCGAGCCGCCGGGTGAGCCCGATCCCGGCGCACTAAGCGCGGTCGCTCCGCAGGTCATCGAGCTGTTCGACCGGATGCGCGCGGAATTCGACCCCGCCGCATGGCCCACCCCACAGGAGCAAACATGACCGCAGACCAGTACACGATTGCGCCGACCATCGATGACGGTGGCCGCACCCTGCTGCCCTGGCTGCGCGAGATGCGCGATGAGCACCCGGTGTGGCGCGACAGCTACGGCATCTGGCACGTGTTCCGCTACACCGATGTGGCGCGAGCGATCTCCGACCCGCAGGTGTTCTCCTCCGAGGTCGGCCGAGTGTTTCCGGTAGGGGAGAAGTTCTCCCAGGGCAATCTGACCCGGACCGATCCGCCACGCCACCACACGTTGCGCCGGCTGGTCGGTGCGGTGTTCAGCCCGAAGATCGTCATGGGCCTGGCTCCCCGGATCGCCGAGGTCACCGGCGAGTTGCTCGACGCCACCGGTGGCGCCGCCGAGTTCGACCTCGTCTCGTCGCTGGCCTACCCTCTGCCGGTCACCGTGATCGCCGAGCTGCTGGGTCTGCCTGCTTCCGACCGTGAGCTGTTCCGATCCTGGGCGGATCGGCTCTTCGCCAGCGATATGGTCGACCCGAATGACCCCGAGCTCGCCAGGAAGATCGATGAGAGCACCGCGGATATGGTCGCCTACCTGGGCGAGCACTGCACCGAGCGGCGTGCCCACCCCCGCGAGGACCTGATCAGCAGGCTAGCCACGGTGGAGGCCGACGGTGAGCGGCTGACCGACGAAGAGGTGGTGAACTTCTCCATCGTGCTGCTGCTCGCGGGACACATCACCACCACCGCGCTGCTCGGCAACACCGTGTTGTGCCTGGATGAGCATCCCGAGCTGTGGGCGCAGCTGCGGGCGGACCGCACGCTGGTGGAGCCCACCATTGAGGAGGTGCTGCGCTACCGCTCGTCGTTCACCCAGGTCGGCCGGGTGACCACGGCCGAGGTCGAGCTCAGCGGGCAGGTCATCCCGGCGGATGTGATCGTCACGCCCTGGCTGCTGTCCGCCAATCGGGACGAACGCGAGTTCCCCGACCCGGACCGGTTCGACATCCATCGCATCGGCAAGCATCACCTGGCCTTCGGCTACGGCATCCACTTCTGCATCGGCCAGCTACTGGCCCGGGTGGAGGGCAGGGTCGCGGTAGGCGTGCTACTGGACCGCTTCACCGAGATGCGGCTGACTCCCGGGGTGCCTTTGGAGTTCTACCCCCGGGGAATCTTCGCGGCCCGCAACGTCCCGGTGACCGTAGGGCAGGCCTGAGGCGATGGTGGCCAAGTGACGACTGGCATCCGCGATAGGGCGGCGATGCCCGCTAGGCCGGCTTGGTGTCGGTAGGGCTGAGGGTGCGGTAGCCGGGGGCCCGCGATCGCGAAACAGGCGGCCGGCCGCCCGGTCAGCTTCCCGTAGGCGCTTGCCGCGAATGCCGCTGCGCCCTCGTGCCGGATCCCGATATAGGTCAGCTCGCCGCGTTGCTCCGCCCGGCGCAGCGCATCGGCGAAGCCGAGATTCGAATGCCCGACCATGCCGAACACCTGATTCACCCCGTGCGCGACCAGTGTCTCCACCAATGACGTCGGTGACCGTGCGGACCTCGGTGCGCAGCGGTGGGAGCTGCACGTACACGCCGTCCGCGCGCTCGTCGACCTGGTAGGCCGGGACGCCGTCGGAAAAGCCCGCGGGTGGCTTATCCGTCAACGGGTCGTAGTCGTAACCGTGCCACGGACACCGCAACAGGCCCTTCTCGATGGAGCCCTCACCCAGCGGGCCGCCCTGATGCGGGCAGCGGTTCTCCAGTGCCCAGCCGCGAACCGCACCGGGACAGTGCCCCGGTGCGGTTGTCGACCACGACGTTGCGCACCCGCCCGTCATCCGGGACATCGGCGGGGTCGACCTTGTGCCAGCCGTTCGCCGATCCGGATCAGATCATTACACGAACTCGATCATGACACCAGCTCCGCCGGGACACCCTGGGCTGGCAAGATCGCGGCAGTGACGGTCGATCCGAAACGTGCTGCAGTCGTCGCGCTGCACTGGCAGGTCAACGTGATCAAGCCGGAGGGATTCTTCGGACCAGTGCTGAGCGAGCCAGTAGCGCGCAGTGGCGTAGTGGAGCGCGCGGCGCGCTTTCACGAGTCGGTTCGAGCGGCCGGTGTGCCGGTGATCTTCACTCGGTTCACCGTGCCCGTCGGCGAGGGCGGCCTGGTCCGGAACACCGAATTCATGAAGGCGGTAGGCGATGCGCAGGAAGCCTTCCGGCCGGCCGCCGCGGGCGCCCAGCTGATCGCGGAGATGTCGGCGGGAGCCGACCGCGTCGTCGATAACCAGAAACTGTCCGGGCTCGCGGGCAACGACCTCTCCCGGTGGCTGGCCGGGCGGGGGATCGACACTGTGTTCGTGACCGGTGTCGCCACCAATCTCACCATCGAGCAGACAGCCCGGCACGGAACCGATCTCGGCCTCACCGTGCACCCAGTCAGTGATTGCACCGCCGCAGCCACAAATGCTGTGCACTGCGCGTCAGTGGCCAACCTGAATCTGACGACGGCCGGCTGCCTGACCGCTGAGCACGCACTCACACTGCTCCGCCGCCCGTCAAGCGAGTCGTAACGTCGTGAACTCGACAAGACCGACGTCCGGCCTGGGGCGAAACGTCCGTCGTGTCGAGTTCACGACCATCCGAGCCGAGGGGCGGCGCGGGTGATCATGATGTGGCCTGGCGGGATGGGGCGGGTGGGGCTGAATTGGCGTGTGCGGGCTGGGCAAAGCGGCGCTGGGCGGTCACCTCGCCGTTGCGGGATGCCGGCGGCGCGGCTGCCTGCTGTGGCGGGCTGAAGCCGGCCGGAGTCGGGGGAGCGGATCCGGATCGCAGCAGCACCAGTGCCCCCACCGCAGCCAACGCACTGAGAACGGATGCGATGAGGAACAGGTCGTCGATCGCCCCGACGAACACCTGCAACTGCGTCACCTGGTAGGTGGCGTACAGACCAGCCCCCGGCGGAGCGGTCGGACCGAGATCCGGGGTGGGCGTGTTCGCGGGCATCAGTGCGGCGCGCCCGGCCATCTGCTGGGCCTGCTGGGTAGTCAAGATCGCGGTGAGCACGGCCAGCCCGAACGCACCCGAGACCCGCTGCACGACGTTGTTGAACGCGCTGGCAGCGTTGACTTGGGCCATCGGGATGACCGCGATGCCCCCGGTGAAGATCGGCATCATCGCCATCCCCAGACCGGCACCCTGCAGCACCAGCAGCCACATGACGTGCTCGCGGGGAGTGTCGAGGGTCAGGGTGTGCAGCAGATAGGTACCGATCGCCACGACCGCCAAGCCGATCGCGGCCGGCCAGCGAGGCCCGATGCGGTCATAGATCCGCCCGGCGATCGGCATTAAGAACCCCATCACCAGCGCCTGGGGCAGCAGGGTGAGTCCGGCGTCGAATGCTCCCCATCCCTGGGCCTGCTGCAGGAACAACGGGATGTAGAACAGCACCCCGAACATCACCACCATCAGCACCGAGATCAACAGCAGCGTGTAGGTGAACGCGCGGTGCCGGAAGATGCGGATATCCAGCAACGGATCGGCGACCTGCAGCTCGATCATCACGAACAGCGCCAGGCTCAGCACGCTGTAGGTGATCAGCATCAGAACCCGGTAGGAGGTCCATCCCCAGGACTCACCCTCGGACAGCGCCAACAGCACCGCGAACAACCCGCTGGCGATGGTGACGAAACCCAGCACATCGAACCGCCGCCCGGCCACCCGCGGGAATCGTGGCAGCACCAGCGCCGCAGCCACCGCACCGAGGATCCCGACCGGCACGTTGATGTAGAAGATCAGCCGCCAGTCCACGTACTCGACGAGGTAACCGCCCAACGTCGGACCGACCGCGGGAGCGAAGACGATACCCAGGCCGTAGAGGCCCATGGCGGCGCCCAGCCGCTCGCGGGGCACGATCCGGTACAGGATCGACAGCGTGATCACCGGCAGGATCCCGCCGGGGATCGCTTGAATGATCCGGAATGCCACCAGGCTGTTCAAATCCCAGGCCAGCCCGCACAACGCTGAGCCGGCGGCGAAAGCCAGCAGCGCGAGGTTGTAGACCCGGCTCAGCCCGAAGCGGTCCCCCAACCACGCGGTGACGGGTACCACGACGCCCAGGGCCAACGTGTACCCCGTGACCACCCACTGCACATCGTCGGTCGTCGCCCCGAAGTCGTTCTGAATGGTGGGGATGGCCACATTGACGATGCTGATGTCCAGGACCGACATGAACATCCCGGCGACCAACACCGCCAGCGGCAACCCCCAACCCCCCGAAGGGGCCGTATTGGCGGGGGTACCGCCGCCAGCACCCACCGGCGCAGCGGCAGCCCCGTTGGGGCTCGTCGCCGAGTTCGCTACCGCAGGGCGAGTCATGACACTACTGTGCCATCGGAACGCCACGTGCTCTAGTCTGTTCTCCCGCTACGTGACATTCTGTGATAGCTAGTGCACGAGGAGGTGTCGACTTTGAGCGTCGTCAGCGAGACTTGCGAGTCCGTGAATGTTGCGATCGATCATCGGAAGGGTCCGCGACGCCGCGGTGACGCGCTCTACGCCGCGATCTTCGAAGCCACTCTCGCCGAGCTGACCGCGGTCGGCTACGCCGAACTGAAGATGGAACACGTGGCCAACCGAGCCCGGGCGAGCAAAGGATCCCTGTACCGGCGCTGGTCCAGCCGCGCCGAGTTGGTCGCCGACGCGGTCCACCACACCCTGCCAGGTTGCTGCGCGAAACCGGACACCGGTTGCACGCGCGAAGACATCCTCGGCTGCCTGCGCGGATTCGCCAACCTGCTCAACGGCCCCTCCGGTGAGGCGGTCCGTGGCCTGATGGCCGAGACCATCCGGGACGCCGACCTCATGGAAGTCGTCCGGACCCGCTTCATCGAACCCGGCGTCAACCTCTTTCTCGACGTGCTGCGGCGCGGCGCGGCGCGTGGCGAGGTTCGCGCCACCGCGCTCACCACTCGCATCGCGAGCGTGGGGCCAGATCTGCTACGCCAGTATTTCCTGGTGCACCGCTCGCCGATTCCAGACCAGGTGCTGATCGAGATCGTTGACGAGGTGATCATGCCCCTGGTCCGCCTGTGAGTTGAATAACTCCGTCGCGCTGGCAGCCTCCCTAAATTAAGGTACGGCACGTAGCCTATAGGTGAGGCTCCCCCACATCGACGGAAGGTGTGCGCATGGAAGGCCCGGTATCGGCGCCCCCCGCACAAACCGATCAGGCGCCCACTGACGGTGTCCCGGCGGCTACCCCGCCCCGACGCAGGCTCAAGCGCTCCACTCGTATCGGCCTGATCATCATCCTGATCCTGGCTTTGATCGCAGCGGCCGGCTTCGCCACGAGTTACTTCCTCAACGCCCGCAACTACGTCAGCACCGATAACGCGCAGGTCGACGGCGACAAGATCAGCATCAACGCTCCCACCACCGGCACCCTCGCCGACTGGCGCATCAATCAGGGCAGCACCGTACACGAAGACCAGGTGGTCGGTCGGGTGAAGATCCAGGACGGGTTCGCCCAACCGCTGATGAGCATCAAGGCCCCCGCCGATGGCACCGTGGCAGTCGACAACGGCGTGCCAGGCACGTTCGTGACCGCCGGCACCCCGCTCGCCGTCGCCTACAACCTGAACAACATCTACGTCACAGCCCGGGTCGACGAGACTGACATCCAATCTGTCCACGTCGGGCAGGTGGTCGACATCAACGTCGACGCCTACCCGAGTACCCCACTCACCGGCCGCGTCCGGGAGATTCAAGGGGGAGCCGCCGCGGTGTTCTCGCTGTTCCCGCAAAGCAACAGCGGCGGAAACTTCCAGAAGGTCACCCAGGTCATCCCAGTCAAGATCGGGTTCGACAACGTCGACAATCTCGATCTCGTTCCCGGCATGAACGTCACCGTGCACATCCACAAACAACCCGCCACCGGGCATTGATCGCCGTCGCTCGCTCCGGTCCACGCAGCGCGCCACGTCGCCCATCGCCGTGACTCGGCGCTGACCGGCGCCTGACTTCGGGGGCCGGCGCGGCGCTAGGCTCACGCAGTGCTCTTGTCCCGCATTGCGGACCTGCCCCACGCGCTACGCGATAGCGAGAAGCTTGTTCAGCGCCTGGATGGTCGCCGGCCAGCGGTATTCCTCGACTACGACGGGACGCTGACACCGATCGTGGACCGGCCGCAGGACGCCGTCATCTCCGACAGCATGCGAGACGCGGTACGCAGGCTCGCCGAGCGCGCCGCGGTCTGCGTCGTCAGCGGTCGGGATCGGCCCGTCATCGAGCAATGGATGGGCATCGACGGCCTGGTGGTGGCGGGCAGTCATGGGTTCGACATCGGGGGGCGCCGCGACGGTACGGTCCGCCACGACGCGGCGACCGGTTTCGACGACCTGCTGTCCACCGTCAGCCAACGGCTGAACACCGAAATCGGCACAGTCGAAGGCGCGGCGATCGAGCCGAAGCGGTTCTCGGTCGCGGTGCACTACCGGTTGGTGGCCCCGGAACAGCGGCCCTCGGTCACGGCGGTCGTGGACACGCTGCTGGCCGAATATCCCGACCAGCTCAAAGTCACCCCCGGCAAGATGGTCTATGAGATCCAGCCGAAGGTCGACTGGGACAAGGGCAAGGCGGTCCAGTACCTGCGCCACGCCCTGGGAGTCGAGGGCGACGAATTCGTGTCGCTGTATCTCGGCGACGACATCACCGATGAGGACGCCTTCCTCGCCCTGAAGCAATCAGATGATGGACCGGGCATCGGCGTCGTCGTCGCCGACCTCGGCGATCCGGAACAGGCCGGTCGGACAACCGCCGCGGACTTCGTTCTGGAGTCGACCGGCGAGGTGCAGCAGTTCCTGAACACGCTGGCGCACGCTGGACTGTGACAAGGGAACCATGACATGGGAACCCTGACCGTTGGGGTGGATATCGGGGGCACGAAAGTCGCCGCCGGGGTCGTCGACGAGCACGGCACAATCGTCGCCATCGCGCACCGCCACACTCCCGCCGAGGACGTGTCGCTCATCGAGGATGCGATCGCTGCCGCGGTGGGGGAACTTACTGGCAAGTACGACGTTGCGGCGGTCGGTATCGGGGCAGCTGGTTTCGTCGACGCGCAGCGAGCCACGGTGATGTTCGCCCCGAACCTTGCGTGGCGTGACGAGCCGCTGCAGGCGTCACTGCAACGCCGCTTGGAGTTGCCCGTTGTGGTCGAGAACGACGCGAACGCTGCCGCCTGGGCGGAGGTCCGGTTCGGCGCGGGCCGCGGGGTAGACCACGTGGTGGCCATCACCGTGGGAACCGGCATCGGGGGCGGCATCGTGTGCAACGGCCGGCTGCTGCGGGGGCAGTTCGGCGCCGCCGCGGAGTTCGGCCACGTCACCGTCGTCCCGGACGGGCGGCGCTGCGGATGCGGCTTGCGAGGGTGCTGGGAGCAGTATGCCAGCGGTCGGGCGCTCGTTCGGAAAGCCCAGCAGCTGGCCCGCGGCTGCCCCGGCGGAGCTGCCGAGCTGTTACGCCTGGCCGGCGGACGGCCGGAGAACATCACCGGCGCGATGGTCACCCAGGCTGTTCACGCTGGTGATGCGGTGGCGTCGCAGTGCTTCGACGTGATCGGGATGTGGCTGGGCCGCGGGCTGGCCGGGTTGGCCGCGATCCTGGACCCCGGGTTGTTCGTCATCGGTGGTGGCGTGTCCGCGACCGGTGAGGTGCTGCGCGCTCCCGCGATGGCCGCCTTCGCCGCATCCTTGCCCGGTCGCGGGTACCGGCCGCTCGCCGAATTGCGGATCGCGCAACTGGGCCCCGAAGCCGGTCTCGTCGGTGCCGCGGACCTGGCCCGCATCACCTCGTAGTCGACGCACACGTCTTTCTCTCTCCGGGTTCGGCGGACATACTGGTGGGCGTAGGCGCGCTCCCCCGCGCTCGACTGTGGATCGTAGATCTCACCGACGATTCGACCAGGGAGCAGCGCGTGACGCTCGGGTGGATCGGCGCCCATGGCGGCGAGGGCATCACCGGTGGACACTCGGTGCGGGCCCGGGCGGTATGGATAGACCTCGACGTGGCGTTCCCCCTGCCGACCGATCACCGCCGGCGGGTTGTCGCCGACGGTCTCGACCTCACCGGCCGGGTGCCGGGCATGTTGAAACGCTGGGTCCGTGGCTCACGGGGCGAGTGGTACGGCGTGGTCTGGGTCCCTCTCTGCGACGGAGCCGGGGACATTCGGCTGACCCTCGACGACCAGTTGGTCCCAGCGGCCGCGCTGCGCCCACGTTTCCCGGTTCAGCGTTCCAGATCGCCGAACCGGCGGTAACCTTGCGCGGTTATCCGGCCCAAGGCTGCTCTGATCATGTACTTCCGGCCGCTGTACTTCGGGGAATCACGAGGTGCGCACCCTTCGCGCCATCACGATCACGGCGATCAACGCAAGCCCGGCGCACGCCAGCTTGACCCACTGCTCCTTCGGGGTCTGACTCACCGCCGCACGAGCCCGGTCGGCGACCTCGACGGCCTGGTCACGCAGTTCGCTACTCCGCGCGAGCGTCTGACCCTTCAACTCGTTGCCTCGTTCGAGCACGTCACTGCTTAACTTGTTGCCCCTTTCGAGCAGATCTGTGCCACGGTCTACCACTTGCTGATGCAGCTCTATGCCGCGTTCCACGGCTTCCTTTTTCAGCTCGTTGCCGCGCTCCTTGGCACGGGCCGGCAAATCGGCCTTATGAACCAAGGCCTCCACGGTCTCACCTAGATCGCCGCGCAGCTCTTCGATCTCTTTCTGGAGCTGCGCTTCCTGGAGCCTTTGCTGCTCGCTGCTCATCGGCGCACGCTCTCCTTCACCGTCTCGATGTCCCGCTTCGTGCTCCGCACGGCCTGCTCAGGCACCGGCGTCGAGTTGCGCACTCGGGTGATCCCAGCCACCGAGACTATTCCGGCGAGCGCAAGCAGGACCGCGCCGACGATCAAGGCGGCCAGCCACGCGGCCAGCACGATCGCCAGCCCGAGGATCGCCGCTGCGACCAGTGCGCTGAGCCCCAGCAATGCGATTACCGCGCCGACGCCGCCCATACCGATTCCGATACCGGCCTGGGTGCCCTTACGTTTCATCTCGGCCGTAGCCAACGCCATCTCGTCGCGCACGAGTGCGGAGATCTGCGCGGATAGCTGTTCCACCAGCTGCTTGACCGAGGCGTCCGCCCCATTGGCCTGCCCCTGCTCGTGAATCGTCATTTGCCTCCTCCTCGGCCTCTTCGGCTGTACCCTCACGGTGATATACCCGGCGTCAGGGTGGTTTACCCGTGCTTTCCGTCACCTGTGAGCAGCTCTCGCAATCCACCCTGGTGGGCTGTGATGATGACCCGACCCTGCTGACAGCTCTCGCGAGGTGGTGTATGTCCGGTTCCCCCGAGGACGAGCCGCAGCGGTTGGCCCGGAACATCAACGATCTGCTTCAGGAGCTGCGGGTGGCGCTGGCCGGCGTGCAGATCCTGTTCGGTTTCCTGCTCTCCATCGTCTTCACTCCTACCTACCGGCAGGCCACCGACGTGCAGCACGGCGCGCACCTGGTAGCGGTCGCCTTCGCGCTGATCGCGGTAGCGTTGATGACCGCCCCGGCGGCGTGGCACCGGCTGCTGTTCCGCCAGCGGCAACGCCCGGAAATCTTGCGGGTGTCCAACGGGTTCGCGATCGCAGGCTTGGTGAGTCTGGCTATCGCGATGAGCGCGACCATCTTCTTGCTGGCTGATGTGGCACTCGGCGGTTGGCCCGCGGTACTGGCCTGCGCGCTGACCGTCGTCGGTTTCGGAGTGCTGTGGTTCATCCTTCCGCTTCGCCAGCGCGAGTACGCCGCCGAGCCCTAGAAAAGGAGGGGTGCCGTTGGCTGCATGAAGTCCGCCCCGTTGGGGAAGATCTGTCCCGTGACTAGTAGCGAGGTGGGCACCCAGGCGGATTCGCCGACGCAGATCCCGGCCCGCGGCTGGCGGCAGGTCCTGGGCCGAACGATGGGTGCGAGCAAGGAACACAACACCCCGCTGCTGGCCGCGGGGGTGGCGTTCTTCGGCTTTCTCGCGCTGTTCCCGGCGCTGATCGCGGTGGTGACACTGGTGGGGTTGGTGGCCGATCCCGGGCAGATCACCCAGCAGGTGCAAAGCTTCACCGCCGGGCTACCACCGGCCTCCCGCCAGCTGATCTCCGATCAGCTGGCCGCTATCACCCGTAGCAGTGGTGGGGCGCTGACCATCGGGCTGGTGGTCGCGCTGGTGGCGGCGCTGTGGAGTGCGTCGAGCGGGACGTCCAACGTCATGACAGCGGTGAACATCGCCTACCAGGAGAAGGAGACGCGGGGGTTCGTGAAACTCCGCGGCACCGCGCTGCTGCTCACGCTGGGTACCGTCGTGTTCCTGGTACTGACCCTCGCGCTGATCGCGGTCGTGCCGGTGGTGTTGCAGGCGGTGCCGCTGGGTCCCGTGGGGACCGCACTCGCCCAAGTACTGCGCTGGGCGTTGCTCCTCGCCCTGATCCTGATCGGGCTGGCGGTGCTCTACCGGGTAGCCCCGGATCGCCACGCACCGAAGTTCCGCTGGGTGGGCGTAGGCAGCGTGGTGGCAGCGGTGCTGTGGTTGCTCGGCAGCGTGGGGTTCAGCCTCTACGTCAATTTCTTCGGCAACTACAACAAGACCTACGGCGCGCTGGCCGGCGTGATCGTGCTCCTGCTGTGGATCTTCCTTACCAGCTATATCGTTCTGCTCGGGGCCGAGATCAACGCCCAGACCGAGTACCAGACCGAGCGCGACACCACCATCGGAGAGCCGCGACCGATGGGGCAACGCGATGCGGTGGTCGCTGACAGCACACCAGGGAATCACGCTGGGTAGCCAGGCCTCGACGTCATACGCAGTGCGACGAGGAACACAACGACCGGCTGGTAGGGCTCCATGACCGGGGTCACCGCGTTGATCGCCGCATGCCGCACCGTGTGGAGGCGGGCCGGCCCCAACCCGGCCAGCCGGCGGGCGTACGGCGCTTGGTCTAACCGGTAGTCGACCAGGTCTGCCGCGCTCCGCAGGCCCACGTCCACCGCGCGCTCAGCGACGTCGCGGACCATCCAGCCGGCCGCGCTTGCGATGCGTGCCATGGCGGGCGCGCTGCCGAGCAGCGGGGTCACGTTCGCCTTCATCGCGAGGTACCAGTCTGGGAAAGCGAACCCGTGAACCATCGCCGTCACGTCCACCCGGTCGCGCACCGCGCTGCGACTGGCACTGGAGTACACGGAACTGTCGCTGCCCATCGATGACCACCCGCTCGAAGCGCGAACCCGATCGGGCGGCGGCCGGCCGTACCACCTCGCGGTCGGTGGCACCGGCTGTCAGCGCGGCAACCGTCGGCGCCACCCGTGGCACCGTCGCGTCGATCTGGGTGGTCATGGTGATCTCCTCGGACCTGGTGGTAACGGTAACCACCGTGCTCGCACCGGCTGCAGGATCGCTGCAGTGCAATGGCAGGCCGGCTGCAGGCCGCGCCCGCCACGCTCATCGGCATGATTACCACAGACAGCACCACCGCCCCGGCCATCTCGACGACCGAGGCTGGCAACGTCGTCGATCTCCTGCGCACCGCGATCCGCACCGGTAGCCCGGTCGGGGAGTTGTATCGCGGCGATGCCCACCTCGACGCCACCGTGCCCAACTGGTGGTTCGCCCACCCCGGACGGTTCAGCGAACTGCACCGGACTCCCACCGCGGACGGCGAGGTCGTCGAGTACACGCTGCGCTGGACCGAGGACGGGACTCCGCACGCCGCGCACCATGTGCACGTGCTGACGGTCGATCGTGCCCGCGACCGGATCGCCACCGACCGGGTGTGGTGCGGCGGTCGCTGGGACGCCGCCCTGCTCGATCAGATGGGCCAGACCGACGGCTGACCACTTCGCGATGATGGAGTAATACCAGGAGTACTCTTACCTCATGCGGATCACCAGCAAAGGCCAGATCACGATCCCCCAGCAGGTCCGGCGGGAGCTCGGCCTCGAACCCGGGGACGAGGTGAGTGTCGTCGTGCAGGGCGGTGTCGCACGCATTGTGCCGGCCGGAGAGCCCCGAACGCGCGGGCAGCGCGTGGTGGAAGCGCTGCTGGGCAAGGGCGATGTGGAACTCACCACCGATGAGATCATGGCAATGACCCGTGGCGACTGAGCAGCGACCGGCGACGCTGGTCGACTCGAATGTGCTGCTCGACCTGTTCACCCGCGACCCGCAGTGGTGTGCGTGGTCGCGGGCCCAGCTCGCCGAGGCGCTCGACCGGGGTCCGGTGCTGATCAACCAGATCGTCTATGGCGAGGTCGCTTACCGGTTCTCACTGATCGAAGCTCTTGACGACGCGCTCACTGCGGACCGGTTCGTCCGGGGCAACCTTCCGTGGGCTGCAGCCTTCCTCGCCGCCACGTGTTATCGGAGCTACCGGAGCCGCGGGGGTCGGCGCGCCTCGATCCTCCCTGACTTCTTCATCGGCGCACATGCCGCGGTGCTTGGGTTGCAGCTGCTCACCCGAGATGCGGCCCGCTACCGCACCTACTTCCCCACCGTCGACGTCATCGCCCCTGCCTGACGTACCGTGACTCGGGCCCGTTCACCGCAGGGCGTCCAACCAGCGCCGGGCGAATCCCCGCAAGGTTGTCGCGTGCTCGCCGGGCCGCCCGGCCAGACTTCGACCTGCCGCTCGGCCAAGGCCCACCATCGGTCGACACCGAGATGTTGGGCGGCCAGCGCCGTCCATCGCCACGCCTCCAGCCCGGAGGTCCGGTCCAGCCGAGTCAGCAGGTCAGTCACCGCGGCGCGCCCGGCACTGTCGTCTGAGCTGCTGTCTGCGCCAGCGACCGCGCAGGCCGCGAGCAGCCAGGCCACCAGTTCGTGCCGGATGCTGCCGCGCCCGGCGGCCGAGGCCCACACCTCGGTGGCGGCCCCGGCGGCGCCGGCCCGGTCTCCGGCGGCCAGCGCGATCCGCGCGGTCAGCAGCCCGTGTCGCTCGTGCTGATGCCAGACCATCGTGCCGCTGTCCAGCGGCTGCAGCTCAACCCGGGACAGCAGCCGGGCGACCGGTCCACCTCGCCGCGCAGCGTCGACCGCGGCCAGCGGGCCGGCGTCGGCCAGCTCCAGGCCTGCGCGCGCCGAGGCCAACGCGGCCCCGACCTCGCCAGCGGCCAGCCGGGCCTGGGCATCGGCGGTGCGGGCCTCGAACTCGGTGAGGTCGACGGCGACCAGGCTCGTGGCATAGCCGTCGGTGCGCTGAACCGCGTCCGGGCCGTGCAGCCGACGCAGCCGGCTGACGAGCACACCAAGCTGCTCAGCCGGCCGCTCCGGCGGCGCATCGCGCCAGAGCACGTCGATGAGTTGGTCTGCTCGCACCGGCGCACCGCAGGCCAGCAGGAGGACGGCCAGCAGCGTGCGGGCCTTGCGCGAGCCGATCTCAGCGTCGGTCAGCGCGCCGACCCGCAGGCCGCCGAAGACCGTCGCCTGCACAGCAGGACGGTAGCCGGATTTCCGTGGCGGCGGGACTTCGGTAACAGTCCGATAACGGCCGCCACTCGATTCACTGCCTCGTGAACTCCGATGACGAGAAACCTCTGGCGCGGGCCAAATAGTGCGCTTGCTCACGATTTGAGTGCCTTCAGCGACCTTGTCTGTCGTCATCCGCGGCGGCCTGACGATCATGGTGGCGTCACCCCGGAATGCCGGCCGGATTCACCCACAATGGTGACGGCCATCACGCCCAACTAGGCTGGCACCCGCCACGCCAGCCGCGCACCGAGTAGCCCCGAAAGCTGATTTAAACCTTTTGGGACGCGCCCGAACGGGTGATTCGACTTCTCGCCTTACGGTTCGCAAACCCGGCATATCGCGTTCGCAAAGGCCCTTCTCCATCGGCGTTCGACCTGGGAAAATGCCGATTTTTGTTGCGCAGAGTAACAGTTGTATGACATGGCACCTCCCCGGTTGCGCCCACCATCACCCCCTTGCATCACCCATGGCGATCCGTACGGTCAACCTTGTCCTGCTCGAAGGAGCCACCTTGGTGCAGGAATCCGGACCCGGCGCGCAAATCCTGTCCCCCGGGTCCCGGATACCGCACGCTCACCCCGAATCGGGACAGGGGCGCAGCCTGGCGATCGGTCGACGCGGGACCCGTAATTCCGCGCGTTATTTTCCGAGCCCGGGAGTCGTGTGCGCGTTTCACGGAGAATTAACCATGACGAGGACCTCCCGATTACTCGCACGTATTGGTATCGCTGCAGCCGCGCTGACGGCTCCGCTGGTACTGGCGGCGCCGGCCCTGGCCGGTCCGATGCACCAGGATCCATGGGATGTCGTGGCACAATGCGAGAGTGGCGGTAACTGGAACGCCAACACAGGTAATGGGTATTCCGGCGGGCTGCAGTTCGCCCCCCGGACGTGGTCTTCCTACGGCGGGGGCGCCTATGCCAGCACCGCCAGCGGCGCCACTAGGGCGCAGCAGATCACCATCGCCGAAAAGGTGCTCCACGCGCAGGGTTGGAAGGCCTGGCCAACCTGTTCCAAGAGAGCCGGGGTCGGCTGATAGCTCATACCGGGGCAGGAGTTTGCTCGTCGCAAGGGCCGGGTTCTGCCCACCGGCTGCCCCGCACGCTCGGCTCCCGTCGTCCGGCGGGGGCCGAGCCCACTATGCGCTGAACTGGTAGGCAAGGCTAAGCAGCTGGAGCGGACCCAGCCTTAGAGTGCGTCTCGTGGGCTCTTTGAAGTTTGTGCGCTGCCCGAGTACCTTCCTGGGTGGCTGGGCGGCGAGCGATCTCGGGGCCGGAAAGTAGAGTCGATTACGTCGCATCGCATCGCTGAATCTTCTTGATGACGGCTCTGATCAAGCCCCGGGATTGTCAGGTGGGTGCGACAATGGTGGCGTGCTAGAGACGCAGCTGGACCCGAGGCAGGCGATGGTCGCCTGCCTCGACCAGTGGCGTCACTCCCTTATCGAGCGCGATGACGCGGGGTTGCCGGATCGGGTCCGGGAGATCGAATCGGTGTCGCGGATGGTGTATTCGGTGATGCTGGATACCGTTGCGGAACTGAACTCCCGCAACCTCGCGGCCACCGCCGGGTTCCGCAACACCAAACAGATGCTCGCCGGGATGCTGAACCTCTCCCCCACCGAGGCCGGCACCCGCGTTGTGAATGCCGGGCAACTCGCTTCGCGGCGCACGCTGACCGGTGAGGTGCTGGCGCCGGTGCTACCGGACACCGCCGCGGCGCTGGCCGCCGGGGAGATCGGTCCCGGGCAGGTCCGGGTGATCACCGAGCCCATTGACTGTTCGTACACTACGTGCCATGGACGGTGTGAAGCGTGGCAGACGCGGCGGAGCTGCTGGTGTGGGTGGCTCAGCGTGGGTGGGTCAACCGGCGGCGATCTACTGTCGGGTGTCGAGTGCGCGGGATGAGGATCAGACGGGGGTGGATCGCCAAGAGCGGTTGTGCCGCCAGGTCGCTGACCGGTTGGGGTTGGTCATCGCGCCGGGGTGTGTGTTTGTGGACAACAACCGCTCGGCGTGGCAGCGGCGCCGAAACCGCCCGGGCTGGGATGCGTTGCTGACCGCAATCCGAGCGGGCGGGGTGGGGCATGTGATTGTGTATCACCCGGATCGGTTGATGCGCCAACCCCGCGATCTGGAAGAACTGCTGACCCTCTCGGAGGAGCAGGACATTACGTTGCATGGGCAGGCGAACCGTCGGGATCTGTCCGATCCGGATGATCGGTTTTTTCTGCGGATCGAGGTCGCGCACGCGTGCCGGTCGTCGGATGACACGTCGCGGCGGTTGCGTGATGCGTTGGAGGATCGGGCACGAGACGGGCGCCCGCATACCAGCGCGCGACGCCCGTACGGCTACGCCGCCGACGCACAGACCGTCATCGACGCGGAGGCACAGATCCTTCGGGAGATGTTCGCTCGGTATCTCGACGGCGCCACACCCCGCGACATTGCTGAGGCGTTGAACGACCGGGGACAACCCGCATCAGGTGGGGGCCTGTGGCATCCCGCGTCGGTGCGCCGGATGCTTCGGTCGCGGCATGTGACCGGAATTCGGGTGTTTCGCGGGGAAGAGTTCGGTGAGGGGGACTGGCCCGCGATCATCGACCGGGGCACCTGGGCGGAGGTGCAGGATCGCCTGGCCTACCGGGCGTCGGCGCATGCGTATCGGTCGTCGCGGTTTTATGTGTTGCGCGGGTTGGTGGTGTGTAAGAAATGCGGCACGCACATGTCCGGATCCCGGGGTAGAGCGCCCTCGTACATGTGTACTCGTCGCAACGAGCTCGGTCCGACGCGGTGTACTCGCCGTATTCATGCCGCGATGCTCGAAGCGTTCGTCACCGACGCCGCCGTTCAGTTGCTGACCCACCTTGATGTGACCGGCGCCCCGACCGTCGCGACGGCCCTGTCGGAGCACGACGAGGCCACGATTGCCACCGATGAGCACGAGCTAACCGAGCTTAAGGACATGTGGACTCAGCGGGAGCTGTCCACCCGGGAGTACCGGCAGATGCGCAAAACCGTCGAAGACCGAATCACCACGCTGCAACGCAAGACCATCGTGCGCCCCACCGTCGAGGTCCTAGCCGGTCTGGTCGGCCCCGACGCGAGGGCCAGTTGGGACCAGTTGGCCGCCGACGGGCAGGGGCAACGGCTCAATGCGGTGCTGCGGTTCCTGTTCGCCGCCGTGATCATCGACGAACACCGGGGCAAGTCCGGCACCTTCGACTACAGCCGCATCGACATCGAACCCAACCCCCTCTGATGGGTGTGCACCAGCCCTCGTGATAGCCACCCCGCACCCGTCACAACACCGCGCTACCCGTCACACAGCTGTGACGGGTAGCGCGATCTTCTGTGACGGGTTGAATGGTGCGGTGAGCTGGGGAAACAGGTGGTGTGACGGGTGTGACGGGTCAGGTGATAACCCGTCACACCCGTCACAAAATCGGGTCGAAACGGCTGTTATGGTGACTGATCGGTGCTCACGCGGAGCAGGCGCGCGAGCCGGTGGGCGCCCTGGGTGCTGATCGTGCGGGGAAAGCGGGCGCACACCCGGGCCAGGTGATAAGCGCGATCATCCCGGCGCGCCGTATCGGCGGCCGAGTCTGGGTCGTGCTCACCTCCTGTGCGGGCGGTGGTCGGGGCAGTTATGGCCGGGGTGGCAGAGGGTCCTCCTTGCCGTCGCAGGATGAGTGCGCTATCGACGCAAGGTGCAATAACGCGCGAGTGGGCGATGAGTTACGGGTGAACGGTGAGGTTGTTCGGGTGGACCCCGCTAGATCCCCGTACCGCGTGCGGTGCAGCTGTTCGGTGGCGAGGACAGACGCCATCCAGCTCTCACCCAGCGTAACGACGGTAAATGAGGAGAAGGTGACCGACGCGGGGGGAACGAGGCGGGGAGGCACCGGAG
>DATAWX010000022.1:0-6516 GCA_036266995.1 Pseudonocardiaceae bacterium
TCCGCGCCCACCGTGCGTGCCATCGAGAGCTACCTCGACGGGCGTGACTCAGGCCCGATCTTCATCACGAAAACGGGGCGCCGGTTCGACCAGCCGGCGGCCTGGCGCCTCGTGCGCCGGCTCGCCCGCACCGCCGACGTCGCGGTTGACAAGCTCAACCCCCACGGATTCCGGCACATTCTCTCTGCTTAGTTGTCGTGTTGCGATTCCGACTCGGGGGTCGTGCTGAGGTGGTCTTTCCGCTTTGCGCGGGTCGTGTGGTGTTTCTATGGTCCCCGACCATGATCTTGAGCTTCTTTTCCTCCGTGGGCTGTGAGTCCTGGGACGTTGCGTATCGGCCGGTGATCCCGGAGCGGATGCCGGTTTTGATTGATGACGATCTGCGGTTCGAGGACGGGCCGGGACAGCCTCGGCCGGCGGTGGCGGTGAATCGGTGGCTGCGTGGTCTGCCGGCCAGCGGCTGTCCTGCTTCGAGCTCGTGGGCGAGCTACGCGGGCGTGGTCAAGGCGTGGATGGAATTCCTCACCGAGCATGGAGTCGGGTTGTTCGACACCCGTGAACGGCTCAAACACGCGCTGGGCAAGTACGCCGAATATCGGGCGACCGGCCCGACGGCTCGGCGGTTCGCGGCCAGGACGTGGGGTCGGCATGTGAGTGTGTTGTCGCTGTTCTACCGGTGGGCAATGGAGGAAGGCCACGCGCGGGCCGAGCCGTTCAGCTACCGGCTGGGGCGGGCGTTGTTCGCCGGCACCGGCCGGCAGGTGCGAGTGAACCTGGCGGTGCGCCGCACCCCGAAACCCCACGTCACGATCAAATACCTCGAGCCGGAGTTCACCGCGTTGTTCCTCAACGGCCTGCGTGGTCTGGCTCCGGATGGTCGACCGGACGCGGGGTTTCGGGGCCGGGAGCTGGCCCGCAACGCCGCGGTCGGTGAGCTGGCGCTGTCCACCGGGCTGCGATTGCGGGAGTTCAGCTACCTGCTGGTCTTCGAGCTAGCAGCGCTGCCGGCCCGCCGGTCACCGGTGCCGATCCCATTCCCGGTGCCGGCCGGGATCACCAAGGGTGGCAAGTTCCGCACCACGTGGATCTCCTACGACGCGCTCGCCGCGGTACGTCATTACGTCGAGCTCGACCGGGTGGTCACCGCGGCCGGCTCGTCCTGGCGACCGCCACCTCGGTGGGGCGAGCCGCTGCTGGTCACCGACCCGGACGCCCGCGGTGGGCGGGTCAACGGCGTCCGCCGCCGCTGGGAGACCCTCACCGCGGGCGAGCGTCGCCGCCTGGTGGCACCAGACGGCGGCTCGTGCTTGTTGGCGGTGAAGAACGGCGGCGGCCCGTTTACCGCGTGGGCGTCGGTGTTCGAACGCACCGCCAACCGGATCCGGACTAGGTTCGAGCCGCGGTTCCCGCACGTTCATGCCCACCGGCTCAGACACTCGATGGCCATGCACACCCTCGAGTATCTGGTCACCGGCCACTACCGGCAGGCCGCCAAGCTGGTCAAGGACACCGACACCGACGCGGCCCTGACCCTCTATCTGTCCAAAGCGGACCCGATGCTGGTGCTGCGGGACCTACTCGGGCACTCCTCAGTGCTGGTGACGGAAAAATATCTGCGCCGCCTGGACACCACCCGGATCTACCGCGACGCCTACGACCATGCCGGCGCCAGCGGCGGCCTGCTCGACGCCAAGGCCGAGCGGGAAGTGGACGCAGAGTTCAACGAGAACACCGACGAGAACACTCAGGGTGGGGCGTGGTGATGCCCGCTACCGTCATCGAAGACCCGCTGGCGATCGACTGTGTGTTCAGCGACGGCACCACCGCACGGTTCGATCTGGACGGCGTGCCGAACCCAGGGCTGGCTCGCGACCTGCTGGTGGGGTTGGTGGAGCTGATCCACCCGCACGGCACAGTGGATGCCGCCGGCTCGGTGGGCGCGCACTACGTGCAGTCGATTCGGCACATGACCCGCACACTCGCCGCGACCGGGTTCACCGGGCGGGCACGCGATCTGCGGCGCGCCCGGTTGGCCGAGTACTGGATCGGCTCCAGCGTTCCACGGGAAGCCTGCACCCGCCGAATGTTGCAGGCCTTCCACACGGTGACCGGGACCCTGGCGGCCGATGTCGCCGAGCTCGCGGCGGGGCGCGCGTTCAACCCGCAGCGCAACCGCCGCCAGCTGCCGCCCTATTCGGAAGCCGAATGGGACCGGCTGATCCAGACATGCCGTGCGATCGCCGACGAGTCCTATGCCACGCATCAGCAGGGGTTGGCGGCGGCCGAGCGTGGGCAACACCCTCGGCTGGGTGGGTGGACGCCGGAGAACCTGCGCTGGCTGTTGGCCCGTCTCGGCCCGTTGTCCAGCACGGACTTTGGCGCCGAGGTGGGCGCCACCCAAGCCGCGGTCCAGCAACGCGGCGGTTTCGCTCAGGCCAGCGCCGAGATGTTCCCGACCAACGACATGCTGATCGCCTACCGGCTGCTCTTCGGCGCCTACAGCGGGATCGTGCCCGACGGCATCGATGACCTGCTCATCGGTGACATTGATTGGGCCGGCGACGCCACGATCTTGCTGTCCTTCCTCAAACGCCGCACCGCGACGGAGAGCCTGACGCTGCCCCGCCGCGCGGTGCGGCTGCTGGAGCAGTGGCTGTCGCATTCGGCGCTGCTGCGCGGCTTCGCCGACGCCCACCAGCGCCGCCGGTTGTGGTTGGGGCTGTCTCAGCCAGGGCACTACGTGATCGGCATGGGTACCGCGGCGGGGCGAATGTCGATTCAGCGGTGGGTGATCCGTTATGGCGTGAAGAACGACGATGGTGGCCCGCTGAAGATCCACCGGTCGCGGATCCGCACCACACACCACGCGATGCGGGATCAGAGAACGTGGGCGGGGCGCGGCCGAGCGGTGATCGACCCGAACCACAGCCCCCATGTCGAGGGTGATCACTACCTGTCCACGCCGACTGGCTCGCAGCGGCGGGCCGTCGAGGCCATTGTCGAGGATGCGCAGCACGATCTGCTGCGCCGTGCCCGGCCACCGGTGGTGCTGGCCGAGGAACATACCGCCGCCTTGGCCCGTGACTATCCCCAGTTGATGGCCACGCTCGGGCTTGACGACACCGTGATCGCGGAACTCGTCGGCGGCACCCGCGACATGTTCGTCGCGGCCTGCGCCGACCAACTCTCCGGGCTACACGGCCCCAAAGGCAAACCCTGCCCGGCCCGGCCCTGGGTGTGTCTGCTCTGCCCACTGGCGGTGTTCGCGCCCCGCCACGCACCCAACCTGCTGCGGCTCAAAGGGTTCTTCGCCCGCCAGTGGCGGCAGATGCCGGCCGCGCAGTTCATGGCGATCTTCGGCCCCTACGCCCAACGGATCGGGCAAGTGTTGGACCACTTCGACCCCACCGCGCTGGCGCACGCCCGCCGCCACGTCACCGACCGCGACGACGAGCTACCACTGCGGCCCGAAGAGCTCACCCAACCCGAGGAGATCACCCAGTGACCACCGCGTTGCCCATCGCGGACTCGCATCGCTCGCCATTCGCCGGCGTCGATGTCTGTCAGCAGGCCGGGTTCACCCTCCCGCGGGGAACCCGACGGCCGGGGTTCGACGACGATCGGTGGGACTTCACGCAGGTGGTCGGGCTGCCAATCCAGATGAGCCCGGCCGTGCGCCGGTTCGACTTCACCACGATCACCAACCTCGGGTGGCGGCTGGTCGCCAAGGAACAGGCCATGGCGATGCTCGCACCCCGCCACGAGGCAGTCGCGCAGCTCCCACGCGCCTACCGCACGCCGCTGCACCTGCTGAGCGTGTCCGGGCGGCTCGCGGAACTGACTCGATTCTTCAACTGGCTCACCGACCAGGGCATCGGCAGTCTCGGCGAGCTCGACAGTGAGCTCTGCGAGCGCTACCTGCACCACCGGCGCTACCTGCTCGACGAGCGCGACGTGGTCGTGGGCGAGCGCAGCCCCGGGACCCGCCGGGCAGCCGCCCAAGCGGTCGTGGACCTGGTCAACCATCGCGAGCTGTTCACCACCGACCGCGTCCCGCACGACCTGCGTCCCTGGAGCGGTGCCGCGCCGTCGGCCGTCGCGGAAATGCCCAACGGCCGTGGCCAGAACAAGACCCCGCCGCTGGATGGCAGGGTGCTGCGGCCCCTGCTGGCCGCCGCCACCTACCTGACAACCATCCTCGCTCCGCACGTGGTCGAGCTCGCCGGCGACCTTCGCGGAACCGGGCCGGCGCCGCGGGTGCAGCCGCAACCGGTCGACGCCGACCTCGCGTCGCTGGCACCCGTGCAGCGCATCGCCGCGATCCTCAACCAGTACGTCGAATCTGGGCGGCCGCTGCCCCAGCTGGCCGATCACGTCGTGGAACGTCGCCTTGCCCGAGGCTGGGAGCCGCACGATCCACTGCTGAGGATGAACTGGGACCCGATCGCCCGCCAAGCCGGCTACTGGCGGATGACCCAGCAGTGGGCGACCCCCCTGCGTCAAGCCGGTGTCGATGCTGTCGCGGCGGTGGGGATAGCCAAGGGCTGGGCCCGCGACGCCACCCCGGTGACAAAGGCCAGCGGCGACGGGCACGTGCCATGGACAACCCCGCTGAGCTGGGTCGAAGCCGACGCCCTGGTCGGCATCGTTCGGACCGCCGCGATAACCCTGCTGGCGGCCGTGTCTGGGATGCGGGCCGGTGAGCTGATGGAGCTGCGCATCGGCGCATGTCGCCCGCCCGAGCACTACGGTGACGGTCTGGTCCGTTACCGGCTGGCCAGCAAGGTCGTCAAAGGACAGCCGCTGGGCGGCACCGACGACGAATGGGTCGTGATCGAACCCGCCTACCAGGCGGCGCTGCTTCTCGAGCAACTCCACGACAACCCCGAGGCCGGGGCGCCATTGCTGGGCAGGTTCGCCTTCGACATCCGCCACAAGTGGTTCCGCGCCTGGGTCAACGGCCCCGCCGGGCAACGCCTCGGGCTCGCCCCGATCCCCGAACACCCCACGAGCCTGCGCGCTCTGCGTCGCACGCTAGCGCTCGAGCTGGCCTACCGGCCCGGCGGCGTGCTAGCCGCGAAACTGCACCTCAAACACATCGCCGTGGCCACCACCGAGGGCTACGCCTCCCGACCCGGCGGCGCGCAGGCCGAACTGCTGGCCGAGGTCAACAAACACGAAGCCGACCGCAACCTCGAGTTGCTCTGGGCCGAGTTCCGCAACTACCAGCACGGTGTCCTGCCCGCCGGGCCCGGTGCCCAGGAGCTGACCGAGTTCTTCGCCCACATCGACGGCAAACTCGACGCCGCCGCGTCACCGAAGGTGCAGCGCAACAACCGGGAAGTGCTCAACCTGCTCACCAAACGCGCCCGCACCCTGCACCTGGGGGCGGCGAACTACTGCTGGTTCACCGATCCCTCCAGGGCGCTCTGCCTCAAGCTCGCCGGCACCCCGAACGCCGACCGGCCGCTGGCCGGGATGTGTGACTCGGCCCGCTGCCCGCAGGCCACCCACCACACATGTCACCGGCCCGTCTGGGCTGAGCACGTCCAACAGACCACCACGTTCCTCGGCGAACTCGGATCGACCCGCAAGACAGAACGCGCCCGCCTGCAGACCGACCTCGACCGAGCACAACGCGTCCTCGACGCCATCGACCACGCCATCGATACCGCCGACACCCGCACCGAGAACAAGGAGTAGCAGTGCGGATCACCGCATCTCAGCGCCAAGCCAACGAGACCCGCATCCGCGCCGCCATCGACCGGCTCCTACGCGGAGAGATCCCCGCCAACGGCCGCTGCGACGTCAAAACCCTCGCCCACGAAGCCGGCGTGGACCGCACCGCCTTCTACGGAAACCGCCCCTACGCCCACCTACGCGTCGAGTTCGAACAACGCCTCGCCATCCGCCAACGCGCCACAGGCGAGCGCCCCGACCCGCGCGACCACCAGATCGACCGCCTCAAGACCGAGATCACCGCACTCAAGCGCCGCCTCGAACGAGCCAGCAGCAGCCTCGATGAGCTCAGCGACTTCCGCTCACGGGCCCTCGCTCAACTGGCCGCCCAACACGACGAGATCACCCGGCTACGCGTCAGCACCGCCGCAGCCAGCAAGGTCACACCGCTCCGGCGGTCAGCCAACCTCCTCGGACCCTGCAACTGAGGCCGACAGCATGCACACGACCGAGTGGTCCCACGACGATCCAAACTGGCCGAAACGCAACACCGACCTTCGCCCGGGTGGCGAACGCGCAGCCCCCACTTCGCCTGCTCAATCGCCACACGAACTCCACCGCACACGCCAACTGCGGAGAGAAGGCGCGCATTCGCGACCCAACTATTGCGCGCAGGAACCGACCCCGTGCTCGTCGCCGATCTTCTCGGTCACTCCGATCTGAGCACGCTGAAGATCTACACCCACCCCAACGATGCGGATCGAGAACGTGCCCTCGCGCTACTGACCACCGACACCTGATCCGGGCACCGCAACTTTCGAACTGCCCCTGGGCGTA
>DATAWX010000023.1:0-2678 GCA_036266995.1 Pseudonocardiaceae bacterium
CTGCCCGGGTACGCCGCAGCTTTCGGAACATCCGACCGACAACCCCGCTCCCCGCCAGGGCACCCAAACCCAGCCGACCCGGCCCCGGACGCCCACCAGGCTCCCGCAACCAACACACCACGACCAGCTACAACGTCGGCAAAACCGTCAAACGAGACCACCGCATCACCGCACGACGACAACACACAGGTTAAAGATCAAGTTTAGAGCCTGTTGGTGAACTGATGATCGTGGCGGTTGGCGCGTGTCGTGAGAGGGCATGAGGCGGGGCCTCTGGTAATCGAGAAGTTCCACCAAATCGATCTCCAGAAGCCCCAGGATGGCTGTCTACCCTCTCGAGCCGGTAAAGGCCAGCTGCCGTGTGTCCGGCTGTGCGTGTCGTGATCGCAGACCCCGTTATCCCTCGGATTTGACCGACGAGCAGTGGAGATTGCTCGAGCCGGAGGCGCGGGCGGTGATGGCGGAGTTACGCAAGGGCCCGGGTGGGCCGCCGATGTGCCATGACCTGCGGGCGATGCTGGACGCGATCGGCTATGTGACCCGCTACGGGATCGAGTGGCGAGCGCTGCCGGCCGACTTCCCACCCTGGTCCGCGGTGTATGCGTTCTTCGAACGCTGGAGCCATCGGGACCTGCCACACCGGCTGGTCGATCGGCTGCGGGGACGCATCCGCCTCGCCGCCGGCCGGGCCGAACTGCCCACGGCCGCGGTCATCGACGCCCAAACCGTGCGCGGCGCCGACACCGTGGGCGCCACCAGCTCTGGGTATGACGCGGGCAAAAAGACCAAGGGCAGGAAACGGAACATCGCCACCGACACCCTCGGGCTGCTGTTGATGGTCACCGTCACCGCAGCCAGCGTGCAAGACCGCGACGGCGCGCATCGGCTGCTGGCCTTGCTGCGCGAGCGGTTCTCCACCATCAGCCTGGTCTGGGCCGACGGGGGCTACGCCGGACGGCTGGTCACCTGGGCGAACGCGGCGCTGCGGCTGACCATGACGATCATCAAACGCACCGATGACACCACCGGGTTCGTCGTGCTGCCCCGCAGATGGGTGGTAGAGCGCACGTTCGGCTGGCTGACCCGCCACCGGCGACTGGTCAGAGACTACGAGCGACGCCCGGACCACCACGAGGCCATGGTCTGGTGGGCCAGCGTGTCCATCATGACCCGCCGCCTGGCCCGCGAACTCGCCGGCCAGCCACCCCCATCACGCTGGGGCCATCCCCGACAAGTCCAACCGGCCGCCGCATGATCAGTTCACCAACAGACTCTTAGCCTGGATCCGCGGACCGACTGACGGGTGATCTTGGGTTTCGGGATGATCTTGGGGTTGGCTTGTTGGCGTGCGGCGGCCGCTGGTCTGTCCAGCTCTTCCACTGATCGGGTGCTCGGGCCGGTGTCGGCGGGGGGTGGGAGTCAGATGGCGAGTGGCGTGCTGTGGCAGACGTGGTTCCAGAGCTGTTGCCAGGCGGTTGCCCAGGGCCAGCGGCTGGGTAGGTGCAGGATGGGTGTGCGTGCGGGTCGGGCCAGTCGGGCGGGCACGGTGATGATGCGCCGACGCAGGGTCGCGCCTCGGGCGACGGCGTAGCGCCCTCCGGCGAGGGTGCCGGCGGCGCGGAGCAGGTTGTGTGCGATGCCCGCGCAGAGCACCCAGGCGGAGTTCGCGCCGAACCGCCCCGAGGGCATGTGGGCCAGGGGTCCGTCGATCAGGTCGGCGAACACGGTCTCGATGATGGCGTGGCGGCGATGGACGATGTCGGCCTGGGCGGTGGGCAGGTCTGTGGTGGTGAAGAACGGGTGATACCGCCAGACCGGGAACAGTGCGTCGGGGTAGCGGGCGTCTTTGACCCGGCGTACCACCAGCCGTGCGGTGATCCGATCTTTGGTGGCGGCGAAGGCGGTGTAGGTGACCTCGGCGACTTCAGCGTCGGAGATCCACGCTCCGGTGTCGGGGTCCTGGACGGCGTTCGGGTAGCGCACCGGGGTCCAGGCCGTGTCCGGGATGGAGTCGATGGCCCGTTGGATGGCCTTGTTCTTGGCCATGACCAGGGAGAACCGCACCTTGGCGCGCAGGCAGGCACGCACCACCGTGCGGCTTCCGTAGGCGGAGTCGCCGCGCACCGTGATCTTGGCGGTCGCGCCGGCGGCCCGGGCTGTGGCGATGGCTTGGGCGACCATCCGTCCGGCGCCTTTGCCCGAGCCGGTCTTGCCCGCGCGTAACCGCAGCCCGGCGATCACCGGCGCGCTGGTGGGGGTGCTGATGGTGGTGGCCAGCGGGGAGAGCCCCTTGCGGAGTACCTGCTTGCCGGCGATCTTGGTGTGCCCGTAGGAGGCGCCTTGTTTTGCGTGGCCGTAGACCGGACGTAGCAGCGAGTCGATGTCGATGAACGCCTGTTCCCCGATGCCGGCCAGCAGCTCGGTTCGCCCGGCCAGGGCGATCAGGTGCTCGCGCAGCACCGACTCGAGCTGGCGGGCGTGACCGAAGGTGAACTCCCGCAACAAGGTGCCCAGCGTCGAGGGCGCGTAGACCTTGTCGAACACGATGGGCATCCCACCCGCGCGCAGCACATCGAGGTCATCGATGCTGTCCGCGCCCGAGCACATCCCCGCGAGGACACCGAGCAGCTTGGGTACCGGGTTCGCCGAACCGGACTTGATCCGCGGCTCCTTGATCG
>DATAWX010000024.1:0-26495 GCA_036266995.1 Pseudonocardiaceae bacterium
CCCGGTCGCCGGTGCCCATTAGAACTTCACCGATAGTGCCCGCTGCACCAGGTCGTTGAGCGCCCCGACGATCATGTCGCCGGTCACCACCTTGTACAAAACGGCGGCGAAGGCCGCCGCGGCGATCGTGCCGATCGCGTACTCGACTGTGCTCATTCCAGCCTCGCCGCTCACCGCACCGGCCAGTCGGGCGATCACCAATCGCCGCCACCGCCGCGTCCCCGCGCTGTGTTCGGTCGTCATCGGTCAGCTCCTGTCTTGGTTGGGGGATACCGATCTGTGTCACCACTGCCGCATCAGGCCACCGGCTAACCCGATCAGCACCGGCACGACGCCGATCACGAGGAAGGCCGGTAGGAAGCACAGCCCGAGCGGGGCCGCGATCAGCACTCCGGCGCGTTGCGCTCGGGCTTCGGATTGCTCCCGGGCGTCGGCTCGCACGTCTGCCGCCAACCGGGCCAGCGACTCGGCGAGTGCCATGCCGCTGCGCCCGCTGCGCCGAGCGGCCTTGGCCAGCCGCGCGGTCGCGGTGCACCCCAACGCGGGCAGCCAGGCCTGCGTGGAATCAGCGCCCAGGGCAAGCAGTTCCGCGGTCCGCAGCAGCGCCGGCCCAGCCGGCTCGCCGAGACCCCCGGCTACCGCCCGCACCGCCACCGGTACCGGCACTCCGGCCCGCAGACAGGCCGCCAGCAACTCCCACGCTCCGGCCAGCGCCAACGGGTCCACGTCAGCGTTCGCCCTGCGTTGTGCCCACCGGGTGAACCAGCCCGCCGCTGCAGCGGCGGTGACCTGCTGGGGCGACCTCGACGGCAATCGCGCTCGGGGACCGGCCGGACCGGGCGCCGTCAGCAGCGCCGCGGCCACCAGCAGCGTGGCCAGCGCCTGGGGCGTCATCGCGGCACCGCCCCGGACACCAGCCGCGCACTCCACAGCACGCCGATACAGGCCGCAGCTGTGCCAATCACCAGAAGCACCTGGCCCACCACGGTCTCGCACAGCACGTGCAACGGGGCGGCACCCACCGCCTGGCCAAGAGCCATCCCGAGCAGCGGCAGGCCGGCCAGCACCGCAGCGGTCGCCCGGGGCCCGGCCAGCCGAGCCTGCACCTCGGCGGCGAAGCGCACCCGGTGCTCGGTATCCGAGCGGACCGCGTCGAGCAGGTCCGCGAGCGGGATCCCGTGGCGGTCGGCCAGCGACCACGCATCGGCGAGCCGACCCAGCCATGCGCGCAACGGGGGCGGGCCCGCGCTGCGCAGCACCGCCGGGACGTCGCCGCCGAGTCTGGCCGTGGCGGCCACCGCGGACAGTGCCCGGACCACGTCAGTGCGCCCGGTTGGGGACCCGTCGGCGTGATTGTCGGCGGCCGCCGTGATCGCGTCGCCGGGATGAGCGCCGGCCCGCAGTTCCGCCACCAGCACCCCGAGCACATCAGATAACCCGGTGGCCGCCGTGGCCGCGGTCCGGCGATCCCGACCAGCCCGCCGGCGCGCGACGGCGGTGCCGGAGACCATGGCCGCGGCCAGGCCGCCACCTGGGCCGGCCAGCACCACACCGACTCCGGCCGCCAACGCCACCAGCAACACCGCGCAACGCCGAGTCGCCCAGTCCCCGCGTCCCACGGCTACCTGGGCTCTAGCCTCACGGCGGCGCATTCCGGCGAGCCGGCTGCGACCCACCCCCACCGGCCAGCACAGCACCCCGGCCGCCAGCGCGGCCACGGCGAGGTTCAACACGCCACACCGTCGCCCGAGCCGACCAGGGGTGCATCCTCGGTCGGGCCGAGGCACTGTGACCCGTCGAGCAGGTCGTGCAGGCGCTGGCGCCCCGGTCCCCAGTGCCCGTCCTGCCAGGCCGGTAGCACCCGCACCAGATCGCCATCGCGGTGCAGCACTCCCACCGCGGCCAGGCCACGCACGCCGTCGCGTCGCACCACATGCAGCACCACATGCACGGCGGCGGCGAGTTGGCTGTGCAACGCGTAGCGGGCCATTCCGCCCAACGCGGCCAGCGCCTCCAGCCGGGCGGGCACCTCGGCGGGGGAGTTCGCGTGCAGCGTGCCGGCACCCCCCTGATGTCCGGTATTGAGGGCGGCGAGCAGCTCGCACACCTCCGCCCCGCGCACTTCCCCGACCACCAGCCGGTCCGGGCGCATCCGCAACGCCTGACGCACAAGGTCCCGCAGCGTCACCTCACCGGCGCCCTCGACGTTGGGCGCCCGGGTGGTCAGCCGGACGACATGCGGGTGCTCCGGTGCCAGCTCGGGGGCTTCTTCGACGCACACGATCCGCTCGCCGGCGGGCACGCAGCCGAGCAGGGCAGCGAGCAGGGTGGTTTTTCCGCTACCCGTGCCACCGACGACGAGGAAGGCCAGCCGGGCGGCCACGATGGCGCGCAGCATCCTGCCGGCCTCTGGCGACACGCTGCCCACCGCCTGTAGCGCGTCCAAGCCGTGCGTGGTGGGCCGCAGCACGCGCAGCGAGATGCAGGTACAGCCGGCAGCGATCGGCGGCAGCACGGCGTGCAGCCGGACACCGCCGGGCAGCGGAGCATCGACGTAGGGCGAGGCATCGTCGAGTCGACGTCCCGCAGCCAGCGCCAAACGCTGAGCGAGCCGGCGCACCGCGTCGGCGTCGGCGAACCGCACCCCGGTGCGACGCAACTCGCCAGCCTGCTCGACCCACACCTGGTCGGGACCGCTGACCAGCACATCGGTGGTCTCCGGGTCGGCCAGCAGCGGTTCCAGTGGACCGGCCCCGACTAGTTCCTGCTGCAGCTCGCGCAGCGCCGAGAGCACCTGAAGATCGGCCAGCACACCATCGGACTCGGCCCGCACGGCGGCAGCCACCGCCCCCGGAGAGACGGCCACGCCAGCGGTAGCCAACCGATGCCGGACCCGGTCGACCAACTGCCCGGAGGGCGAGTGGGCTTGGCTCCCGGAGGTGGTCACGCCGCCGCCCCCGCAGACCGGCTGGAACCATCGAGGATGGCCAGCACCTGACCGGCGGCGGTGGCCAGCGGCCCCCGGGACCGGCCCGGGATCACACCGCGGTCCAGTGCGCCGGCCAGGCCGGGCTGCGGGCGCATGGCAGCGAGCAGAGGAAGGTCCAGAGCCCGGCTGATGTCGCTGGGAGTGATCCCACCCGGCGCCGGCCCCCGCACCACCAGCTGCAACGCAACCCCGTATCGCCGCACGCGCGCCGCCACCGCCGAGGCGGCAGCACAGGCCCGGACCTCCGCCGGAACGACCAGCACCGCGAGATCTGCGGACTCCAGCGCAGCGGTGCCCGGCTCGCATGGATACCGGGGCACATCGCAGACCACCGTCTCGCCGGCACGGCGTCCGGCGACGCACACCGTGCGCACCGCGACACCGTCGGGCCCGGGACCATCCCGGTCGCAGTCTGGCCGGCCGTGATCCGACCGGCCGTACTCCGGACGGCCGTAAGACAAAAGAGTCAGCCCACCCCGACTGCCTACGCGCGGCATCGGCAGCGCGGCATGCAGCGCGGCGGCCGGGACCCGGCCACCACCGAGCGCGAGCCCGGACCACCGCAGGCCGTCCATCTTCTCGGCGCCCAGGACGAGGTCCAGGCCGCCGCCCAGCGCGTCGCAGTCGATCAGCATGGCGTGGCGTCCAGCTTCGGCGACCGCCACTGCCACCGCGGTCGCGAACACCGACGCCCCGGCGCCACCGCGCCCACCGAGCACTGCCAGCACTCGTCCCGGGTCGGCCGGCAACTCCACCGCATCGGCCAACGCCCCCACCAGCCACGCTTCCGCGTCCGGCAACACAGCCACGTGTCGGGCACCCACTGCGACCGCGGACCGCCACACCTCTGGATCACCGTTCGCGGACACGATCACCACGCCATCCCTGCGCGGCAGGTCAGCGCTGGCGTTGGCTGCCGCCGCGTCGACGTCGAGGAGGATCAGCGCGGCGCTGTTCCACTGTTCGCGAACCGTCGCCGGGTCGGTGACCCGCTGTGGATCACACCCCGCGGCCGCCGCGAGTCGGGCGACCTCGTCGGCCAGCCCACCGGGCGTCATGATCATCATCGGTCGCCGGTCCGCAGGGCGCCCACCGCTCGTCCGCACTGTTGCCCCCAGGGTCCCGTGCCCCGTACTCCCAGGGCGTCTGGTGCCACTGTCATCGCGCCGGGTTGCGTAGGCCAGCAGCTCAAGATCGACATGTGGATAACTGGAGCGCTGTGGATGGAGCGCGGACGTTGCCTCATATGCTGCCTGCCGTGAGCTCCTTTAGCCCGGACTCCTCGGGCATCGCGGCATTTTTCGATCTGGACAAGACCATCATCGCGAAGTCCAGTGCGTTTGTGTTCTCCCGCGCGTTCTTCCAGGAAGGTTTGATCAATCGGCGCGCGGTGCTCAAAAGTACATACGCCCAGTTCATGTACCTGTTGGCGGGGGCCGATACCGAGCAGATGGAGCGGATGCGCGCGCACATCACCGCCCAGTGCACCGGCTGGGACATCGCTCAGGTGACGGCGATTGTCGAGGAGACCCTGCACGACGTGGTGGACCCGCTGGTCTATGCCGAGGCGACCGAGCTCATCGCCGCACACCGCAAGCGCGGTGAGGACATCGTCGTGGTGTCGGCTTCCGGGGTGGAGGTCGTGGCGCCGATCGCCACGATGATCGGCGCCACACACACCTTGGCCACCCGCATGGTGACCCACGACGGTCGGTACACCGGAGACGTGGAGTTCTACTGTGCAGGAGAGAACAAGGCACTCGCTGCCCGCCGGCTGGCCGAGGAACGCGGTTTTGACCTCCAACGCTGCCACGCCTACTCCGACTCGATCACAGACCTGCCACTGCTGGAGGCGGTCGGTCACCCGACGGCGGTGAACCCGGACCGGGCGCTGCGCCGGGAGGCGCTGCTGCGGGGTTGGCCGGTGCTCGCGTTCTCCAATCCGGTCTCGCTGCGGACCCGGATTCCGGCACCCTCCGGTGCGCAGATCGCCGCGGCTGTGGGGTTGGGTGCAGCGGCCGCGGCTGGCGTCGCTTGGTACGGATTGCGCCGCCGGCAGCGGTGAGCTGAGTCGGCTCAATGGGTTGTGCTTACGACAAACGGGTGGCTCCTACCAGGCTATCTACCCGCAGAGTAATCGGTACGTAGTGCCTGATCGGGCCTCTTGCTGTGCCCCCGGTCACGGAGTAGACATGACTGCACGGACATCTAGAAGGCCAGGGACGGCGCGGCAGAGAAGTACCGTCCACCCCTCCTGGAGCTCCGTGCACGGGCGTCGGGCACCCCACGCGCAGCACGCCGCGGGAGGCTTGTCGTCAAGGGTCTGCGTGCCGTGTCCTCTGGGGATGCGGGCGCCGAGACACCGCAGGGTACGACACGAGTTGCACGCTTGGTACCCCGGCAGTCCGTGCGGACGGCGGCGCCACTGGAAGCTTGTGATGGGCTTCCAGTAGCGCCGCCGTCGTCATGTTTGCACGACATGTCTGTGATTGCTTCCAGTACGGGCTACGACCTAGCTGCTACTCGCAGTGACCGCTTCGGCGATCGAGACCGCCTCCCGCGACCCGGCGGTGAGGGCGGCGCAGCAGTGCACGATCCACCGCCCGACCGCGGTCGCCCCACCGCTGGCGAAATCAGCCGCGGCGGTCCGGTATTGGCCCTCACGGCGCAGATGGGCTACTTCCGGCACGATCAGTCCCTTGGGATCCAGACCGCTGGACACCATGGTGAGCCGGGCTGCTGCCCTGGCGACCACTCCGTTGCCCAGCGCGAAGGGTGCCAGGGCCAACAGTTCGCCGTGCACCACCGCGACCAGTACCGGCGCCGCCACCTGACTGTCCCCGGTCACCAACCTCGCCAACTCGCCGAGCCGAGCGGTGATGTCGCGCGACGAGTCCGGCCGGCCCAGCTGCGGACCAGGCAGGAGATCCGCGGCGGCGAGCACGTGTAACCGGGCCAGGGCCTGCAGCGGAGCCCGTTGCCAGGTACTGAGCAGGCCACCCAATGCCTCCGCGACCCGCAACGCACCCGCCAGCACCGGGTCCCGCACCGACCCGTCGCCGGGCAAACGGGGGCTGCCGCCGTCCAGCGCGGCCGAAGCCCGAGCGGCGCGTACCGACGCCTCGGCCGCGGTGGCCGGCCAGCTGCGCCGGTTAGCCGGGTGCCGGTGCACCGTGGTCACCGCGTCGCGGGCGCGGGTGACAGCTTCCCCGACTCCAGGAAGTTCCATCAGCGGGGCCAGCGGGTCTGCGGGCACTCTGGCGAGGGTAGTGCGCACGTGCTGATCACGGTTTGTGTGCCGTAGACGACACGTCGTGTCGCGCAAGGCACACAGATCGTGATCTTGGCCAGCCTGCCCTCAGGCAGCGCGGCGCGCGGACGCCTGTAGGCGCAGGTAATCCACCTGCCGCTCGGGCAGCCGGGCAGCCACGTCCCTGACGACCTGCTGGCGCTGTCCCGCGGGAACGGAGTCGAGGACCGCACTGAGCACAACGCTGGTCAGGAATGCTTCGAAGTGCGTGCCGGATTCCATTCGAGCAGGATCCGGCACGCAGATAACGTCAACCTCGGTGAAACCGGCCCCGCCCAGCCGCTCTGCAGTCTGCTCCGCGGTGGCGAAATTGCATGCCTCGCCGATTCGCGGTAGCCCGAGTTCGATCAGCGCGGCCTCGACATTAGCGACATTTCCGGCACCGCCCCACTCGGCCCGAAGCAGTCCGCCGGGCCGCAGCACTCCGGCCAGTGATCGAAAGAGGGGTCCGTGGTCGGGAATCCAATGCAGTGTCGCGACCGAGAACACCGCATCAACCGGTTCCTCGAGCGCCAACGGCGCGGTGAGGTCGGCACGCAGGGTCGTTAGCCGGTCGGGGCCGACGCCGGCGAGGCGGCCGCGAAGCTGGGCGAGCATGGCCGTCGAACCGTCCACCGCGACGACATGGCCGCGGGGTAGCCGTTCGAGCAGCGCCGCGGTGTCACGACCGGTGCCGGCACCGACGTCGAGCACCCGCTCGTCGCCTTCCAACGGCAGGCGGGCCAGTACACCCTGACCCCACCGTTGGTGCGGTAGCGGCAACGAGTCGTACGTCGCGGCATCCCACTCGCGCGGGCGGCTTGTAGCGGTCACGACTTGGAATGCTAGCCGCGCATCTCGTACAATGGACAATTCGTCTCACATCGTGAACCACCATTGAACTGCCTCGTTCCACGCCGACTTAACGTCGGGTGGCTGACCAGATCTGACCGTGCGTGACCCTCACCGGTTGTACTCCGGCCACTCATGGGCAGCCTGAAACCCGGTGGTGCCATGCCGAGCGTCTGTCGCCGCAGCTTCGAGTGTTGGATTTTCAGATTTCTGGATGCATCATGGGTGAGGATCCGGTGGCGCGCCGGGATCGATGTATCGGCGAGAACCGGCGGAGAGGAGCTAAGCCATGGCTGCTGCGGAGGATCGACCAAAGCGCGCGATGCTGCGCTCCAAGGGTCAGATCACGCTTCCTTCGGAGATCCGAGCAGCACTGCACGTCGGTGAGGGGGACGAGGTCGAGTTCACGGTTACAGACGCGGGCGAGATCTTGCTGCGCGGCATGACCAGCATACCGGCTGACCAGCAGTGGTTCTGGGAGCCGGACTGGCAGGCTGGCGAGCGCGAGGCGAGCGCGCAGATCAAGGCGGGCGACGTTGAGGTGTTCGACGACGTCGATGCGATGTTCGCCGCGCTCAGCGAATAGACGGTGCCGACGTTCGAGACACCGCCGCGCTTCCGGCGTGACCTCAAGGCGCTGACCCCCGAGCAGCGCGCCCGATTTGAGAAGATCGTGCGTGAGGAGTTCGTGCCCGACGTCGATGCGAACCACTGGCGTCCAGGGCTGCGGATCAAGCGAGTGCAGGGCGTGCCGAAGGTGTGGGAAATGGCCTGGGCGCCGGATGGACGCGCCACCTGGCAGTTCGGAGCACCGATCCGGGACGGCGCACGGCACGTGATCTGGCGCAGGGTGGGTACCCACGACATCTTCGCCGACGCCTGACCTCGCTGGCGGACTAGTCCTCGGCGTACGGGCGACCGTCGCGGGCGGCCTCCAGTTGCGCACGGGTGAACACTGTGCCGCGCGGCCACTTAATCTGGGTTAGCTCCTCCAGCCCGGCGGGCGCGCCCGTGGCATTGTCAGCGCCACGAGCGTTGATGTCATCCAACAACCGGTAGATCAGCAGTGCCAATGCCCCGGGTCCGGCACCACCGGGGTAGCCATAATTCAGCCCCCAGTAGCTGTCCTTGGGGGCGGGGTAGAGCGTGCCATCTTCAGTACGCACCCAGATTGGACGGTCGAAGATCACTTCGGCCAGCGAAGTAAAGTTTGGCACTGATTGCGGGATCGTGGCCAGCAGGAACCCATCAGGTTCACGGACCACCAGGGCCTCGGTTTCCGGATCGATGAGGGTCTCGCAGCGCCCGTCGCGGTCAATAGTCGCGAACGCAGCGTTGCGCTCGACTGGTTCCAGCCGCGCAGCCCACTCGGCTCCGTACTCCGTGGTGGGGTCGATCCACTCCGGGTTTGAGGATGGAAAATCTCGGTGGTGATCCCACATGTCGACAATGCGCACGCACTCGGCGGCTAGCCCGTCATTGCGGGCGCGAATCTCCAACCAGCCGCCGCGGCGGCGCTCCTCGCTGACGGACTCACGATCAGTCTCGGGCACCCACAATGGATGGGCCGCCACGACTGTCACGTCGCCGTTGTGTCGACCGTATCTAATACTGCGCTGCTCGCACTCAGCAAGGGTCCGTAGGGCGCCCAACGCGCCGGTAGTGGAGCGATATTGGGCGACCCTGGCCAGGTGTAGCAGGACATCCTGGGCTGGGCTGCCGTCGGTCAGCGTCGCAGCCAGCCGCAATAGCGGAGTGGTGTCGATCTCGGGGATGGTCGGGTAGGTCGCCGGCGGCGCACCGGGTTTCCAGTCAACGATCAGCAAGGAGATTCGCAGCATGTAGGGCCAGTAGGGAACCGGTTGTCCCAGTATTCGGGCCAAATCGGCCCATCTCATCCCGAAGTCATTGTGCTCGGTCAGGTTGTCGGGTCGCGCGGTCGACAACCTCGGACCGAAGATGTCGAAGTCGCTCTGCACTTGGATCAACGCATCAGCGTCAGGGAGCTGGGCAGCCACATCGCGCAGTGACAACTCGCTCAGCGGCGGCCGGGACCACACCACGCAAACTGTGCCGGGATCCGTCCTCCAGGTCTGGACCGTGGCGTCCTCGATCTCTCGCGCGCCGTAATAGATGGCCGGATTCTTGGCGTCGGGCCAGCAGCGGATCGGAATTCGACGGATCAGCTCTGGGTGAGTGCTCGCTGCCCATCGGTACACGTCATCCTCGTGCCAGAACGGCCGACCGTTCTCTGTATCGGCTGGCGTGGCAAACTGGCCGACCTTTGACCAAACCCACAACAGCAGCCGGGGCTGGCCGAGCAAAATTGCACATTCGGCAAGGTCGACACCCCTCGCGTCGTCCTCCCCGTCACCCACGAAAGCGGGTCAGCGGGTGAAGGTGGTGAGGAAGGCTTGCCAGGCGGTGACGGGAACGGTCAGGGCGGGGCCGGTGCGGTCCTTGGAGTCGCGGACCAGCACGGCGTCCGGCGTGGGCGCGACCTCGACACACTCGCCGTCGCTGACGCTGTGGCTGCTGGTGCGCCAGCCGATCTCGACGCAGGTGCCACCGTTGGAGCTGTAGCTGCTCGTGTGCCAGACAATCCTGTCCGGCTCAGGCGCGGCCATCATAGTCCTCTCGATCCGCGGAGAGCTCGGTTGCCCGGGTGGCAATCAGCTCCCTCGATTCTCCCTCGCCCAGGGCGGTCTGCGCCAGCGACTCGAGGATGTCCTGGTAAGCGGCGATCTCCACGGGTTTCTCCAGGAACAGGCTGGAGGTCTCGCTGTCCAGGTAGACCACCGGCTTGAACTCGGCGAACTCCATCAGCGTGAACGACCCGGCGGTCGCGGCGTGCGCGCCGAGTGAAGCCGGCACCACCCGCAGCGTGAGATAGGGCCGCCGCGACATCCGCTCCAGATGCTGCAACTGATCGACCATCACCCCTGGGCCGCCGACCGGCAGCCGCAGTACGAACTCATGCAGGTAGAAGCTGAACCGGGCCGGGCGGTCCCGGCTAAACAGGCTCTGGCGGGCCAGCCGGGCGGCCACCCGGTCGTCGATCTCGTCGACCGGCACCCGTCCGGCCTCCTTGAGCAGCGCCCGAACGTAGTCGCCGGTCTGCAGCAAGCCCGGCACCAGCGTCGAGTCGAAGCAGCTGATCGCCATCGCCTTGTTCTCGTGGTCGATCAAGGTCACGAGTTGCAGGGGCAGCCGGGAGCCGTGCTGCTGGAACCAACCCGGGGTGTGCTGCTCGTCGCAGAGCTCCAGCAGCCGCTCACGCTCGACACTCGGCGCCCGGCAGACCGCCAGGAAGGCCGACGCTTGCACGGCGGTAACGTTGCGCTTGCCGGAGATCAACCGCGACACCCAGCTCGGTGACAGGTCGAGCAGCCTCGCGACATCCTTGCCGGTCAGACCGGCGTTCTGCATCGCCCGGCGCAGTCCCTCACCCAGCTCGCGGCTGCGGATCGTCGGCTCACGGTCTTGCATGATGACCTCCCTCTCCCATCACATCCTGCACTCTCGGCCAATGACATGCAGGATTGGGTATTGCGTGCCCCAGGGTCAACCGGTTGTGTCACCGTCGGCGGGATAGCGGATCTCGCCGAATCCGCGGGAGGCAGCCGATGGACGCGATCTCACCAGTGCACGCCGACGCGTTCCGGCTGCTGCTCCTGGATCTCTACAACCACCTGTGCGAGGCGGAGGACCTCGCATGCAAGACCGACCGGTGGTCCGGCGAGGACATCGACTCGGTCCGCAGGCTGATCCCCGACCTGCTCGTCGGGATTCGGAGATTGCTCCTCGCGCACGAGATCACTCCCAGCGGCAACTGCCGGACCTGCCCGTCTGCGTGGCCTTGCCCAGTGGTGACGACCATCCACGCGCTGGTCAAGGACCCGGACCGCGAGTTCGCCGCGATCCTGCGCCGGGCCAACGATGACGGGTGACTGGAGACAGCGGTGGCCGTGGGGCCGGGTGGCTACTACCGTCATCAGCTGACCGTGACAAACGCGACACAGGAGGGCCCTCCGCGATGGCCGACTCGAGCCAGCGACTCGCCAATCTGCACACTGAGAGCCGGGCGTTTCCGCCAAGCGAGGAGTTCGCCGCGCAGGCGAACGCCACCGCGGCGCTTTATGACCAAGCAGACGCTGACCGGGACGGATTCTGGGCTCAGCAGGCTCACCGGCTGCACTGGGATACCGACTTCGAACAGGTCTGTGACTGGTCCAACGCACCATTCGCGAAGTGGTTCATCGGCGGCAAGCTCAACGTCGCCTACAACTGCGTCGACCGCCACGTCGAGGACGGCCACGGCGATCAGGTCGCCTTCCACTGGGAGGGCGAGTCGGGCGACAGCCGCACCATCACCTACGCCGACCTGCAGCGTGAAGTCTGCAAGACCGCCAATGCGCTGCTAGAGCTGGGCTTGCAGACCGGGGACTGCGTGGCCATCCAGATGCCGATGATCCCCGAAGCGGTGTTCGCCATGCTCGCCTGCGCGCGGCTGGGAATGCCGCACAACGTGGTGTTCGGTGGCTTCTCCGCCGAGTCGCTGCGCCAGCGGATCAACGACGCGCAGGCCAAACTGGTGATCACCGCCGATGGCCAGTACCGGCGCGGCAAGGCGGCCCCGTTGAAGGCCAACGCCGACGAGGCGCTCAAGGAGACCTCGACGGTGCGCAACGTCGTGGTGGTCCAGCGAACCGGCATCGACATCGACTGGACGGAAGGCCGCGACCTGTGGTGGCACGAGCTGGTGGATGACCAGTCCGAGGCGCACACCCCCGAGGCGTTCGACAGCGAGCAACCGCTGTTCATCCTCTACACCTCGGGCACCACCGGGAAGCCCAAGGGCATCCTGCACACCTCCGGCGGTTACCTCACCCAGTGCGCATACACCCACCACGTGGTGTTCGACCACAAGGCCGGCCAGGACGTCTACTGGTGCACCGCCGACATCGGCTGGGTGACCGGGCACAGCTACATCGTCTACGGTCCGCTGGCCAACCGGGCGACGTCGGTGATGTACGAGGGCACCCCGAACACCCCGCATGAGGGCCGGCACTGGGAGATCGTGCAGAAGTACGGCGTGACGCTCTACTACACCGCCCCCACCCTGATCCGCACCTTCATGAAGTGGGGCAGCCAGATCCCGGAGAAGTTCGACCTGTCGTCACTGCGGGTGCTGGGCAGTGTCGGGGAGCCGATCAACCCCGAGGCCTGGATGTGGTACCGGGAGCACATCGGCGGCGATCGCTGTCCGATCGTGGACACCTGGTGGCAGACCGAGACCGGCGGGATCATGATCTCGCCGCTGCCCGGCGTGACCACGACCAAGCCGGGCTCGGCGATGCGCCCGCTGCCGGGCATCAGTGCCACCGTGGTGGACGAGTCGGGCACCCCGGTCGGCCACGGTCAGGGCGGCTACTTGGCACTGGACCAGCCCTGGCCGGGGATGCTGCGCACCATCTGGGGTGACGACGAGCGATACCGGGAGACCTACTGGTCGCGCTTCGCCGAGCAGGGCTACTACTTCGCCGGCGACGGCGCCAAATACGACGACGACGGCGCGATCTGGCTGCTCGGCCGGGTGGACGACGTGATGAACATCTCCGGGCACCGGATCTCCACCACCGAGGTGGAGTCGGCGCTGGTGTCGCACCCGACAGTGGCCGAGGCCGCCGTGGTCGGCGCCCCCGACCCGATCACCGGGCAGGGCATCGTCGCGTTCGTAATCCTGCGCGGCCACGTCGCCGAGGACGAGGCGCGGGGCGAGGAGGCGATCAAATCGCTGCGCAACCACGTGGCCACCCAGATCGGCGCGATCGCCAAACCGAGGCAGATCATGGTCGTCGCCGACCTACCGAAGACCCGCTCCGGCAAGATCATGCGCCGCCTTCTGCGCGACGTAGCCGAGCACCGCGAAATCGGTGACGTCACCACCCTCGCCGACTCAGCAGTCATGGACCTGATCTCCGCCGGCATGCAATCCGGCGCCGCCGAGTAACAGAGCCACCTTCTGGGGCCGCGGTTCGGAGCCGAATCGCGGCCCCGGCTACCCGCTGGGCCACCATTCGGCTCCGAATGGCGATGTCAGGCATGCTGGGTAGGTGGTGATTCCGGAGGGTGAGCTGCGCTGGCGGTTCTCCCGGTCGAGTGGGCCCGGTGGGCAGGGCGTCAACACCACCGACTCGCGTGTCGAATTAATCTTCGACGTGGCGGCCAGCACGGCGTTGACCGAGCAACAACGCGACCGCGTGCTGCAGCGGCTGTCCCACCGCCTCGTCGATGGCGTGCTGACGGTGGTGGCCAGCGAGTACCGCTCTCAGCTGCGTAACCGGGAAGCTGCCCGGGCCCGGCTCGCCGCGATGCTGCGTGCCGCGCTGGCACCGGATCCACCCACCCGCCGGCCGACTCGCCCGTCCCGGGCCGCTCGCGAACGCCGGCTCGCTGACAAGCGGCGCCGGATGCTCATCAAGCGCCTGCGCAGGACGACGGACGACTGATTGGGCACTAATGGCCGAGTACCAGGCTGCCGGCGGCGTAGTCGATGGTCACGGTGTCGAATCGGTCGAGGACGTCGGAACCCAGCAGGCCGTCCAAGCCGGCCGGCAGCGTGATGCTGTCGATGTTCTGCGCAGGCAGGGCGACCGCACCGACCCGCCAGGAGGCCACGTGGACGGGCTGCGCGGGAGCCGAACAGGACACCCCGGCCGCGTTGCGGGGCCGCCCGACCGGCGGCAGCGACAACTGTTGAGCCACCTTGCGGTCCACCACTGAGACCGACGAGCCGGTGTCCAGGGCGAACCTCTTGGGCCCTAGTCCTTCAAGGGTGACCGGGACCACCGGCACGGTGGCGGCGCCCTTGCGGATGACGGTCATCGGCACACGCTGGCCACCCGGCGCCGATGGCGCGGAGTCGGCAGCGGATGGTGGCGCTGACGTTGGGGGGGTGGCCTGCTCGGGGCCGGGCAGCAGCACCCGGCCAGCCCGGTAGTCGAGCTGGAACCGGCCGAAGCGGCTCCACACGTCCGAACCCAACAGTCCGACGATCGCGGGTCCACCGGGAGCTCCCTTCATCGGCAGCGACGTCAGCGTCTGCGCGTGTAGCGGCACCTCACCAACCGACCAGCTCGGCATCTCGACATGACTGGCGGCCACGGTGCACCCCACCCCGGTGGCCGGTGTGGTCGTCCCGGTCAAGGTCAGGTGTAGCTGATCCGCCAGAGTCCGATCCACCAACGACAGGGTCGCGCCGGTGTCGAGAACGAACTCATACGGGCCGTGCCCGGACAGGCACACCGGTACCAGGACCAGCGTGGCGGTGGTGGTATGCACGACACGGGCCGAGATGGTCCGGGTGGCCGCGGCGCCGGACAAACTTGGACCCGTGCCGGTGCATGACACGGGGAAAGCAGCCGGTGACGTCGCCGAGCTTCCGCAACCCACCAGCCCGACCAAGCCGACCAGCAGCAGCACGAGGGTGAACACATTCGTCGCCGCCGGTTTCGCCGTCCCCGAAACGGTCAACACCCCTTTCGAGTGTCCTTCTCGCAATCGACGGTCAGGATCGGCCCTTGTGATCATCATAGCTTCGCTGGCCCCATCCCCGACGCTATGCGGATCCGGAAAGCGATCCGAACAGCCGAGGAAGAGGGGATGACCGCGAACGGCTTGCCCTATTTCGCGCCGGTTACGGAGCCGTGCTGGTAGCGGCGCCCGATCCTGTAATCCGGCTCTGCCCTCGTGCTGACCCGAGGAGTGGAGGTCGATCTGGCCCATGTCGCTCGATGCTCGGCCTGGCGGTGCTTAAGCAGCGGCGGCGCCGTGCCGGGCCTGGTCGACGCCGCAGCCGCGGGCGCATTCTGCATCCCCGTCGCGGTCCTGGCTCCGCGGGCCCCGGTGCCCTGACCTGAGTCGACGGCGCAGCGCGCCGAGCCGGTTCCTACCGATCACCTACCCGATCTACCAACGGAGTGGGCAAGGACCGTGACTAGAACAGTCAGAACGGCGGGGGTTCATTTGGGTCGGGTGCTGGGTGTGTGAGGGGTTCGGGGTTGGTCAGTGGTGGTGGTTGGGAGTGATAGAGGTGCCCGCTGGGGGTGGCCCATGTGGTGCAGCCGTCGGGGTGGTGGATCACTGACCAGCCAGGGGATTGTTTTATCTGGTGGTGGCGGCGGCATTTGGGGCCGAGGTTTGTTTGACTGGTCGGGCCGGTGTCGGTGTCCGGGTCGTATGCAACGCTGTGGTCGATGTCGCAGCGGTGGGCGGGCACCCGGCAACCGGGGAACTGACAGGTTTGATCTCGGGTGATCACCAGGCCGGCCAGGTCGTCGGGGATGTCGTCGGCGCCGAGCAGCGCGGTGTAGGGAATGGTGACTCGGACATCGACTCCGCCACCGCGCCGGCATCGCCCGCAATCACATCGGCAACCCGCCGATCCGGGGGTGGCCGCCCGCTGGACGTGGTCGCTGCCCCCGGGGCAGCCGCAGTCCCCGATGGTGTTGCCAGGGATGCGGTGGGCACCGAGTGGCTCCCCGGTGACGCATTCGCCGGTGGCACTGGTGTGCTGGCTGCGGTATCCGGTGGGGTCCCAGACAACCAGCTCGGGTGACCATGCTGACCGGAGGCCGTCGTGGGGATCTACGGGGTGGACATCCATCCACGCTTCCAGGCCGGGATCAGCATCGAGGAGATCCGCCGCGAGGGCTTCGATTTCATGGCCGTCAAAGTCTCCGAGGGGACCGACGCGTCATACCTGGCGGCCGGATCCGCGGACTTCCTGCATCGCGGCGGCGCGGCCGGGTTGCTGTGCCTGGGCTACCACTACCTGACAGCGGGTGACGAGGATGCGCAGGCCAGCGTGTTCGCCAAGGCTCTGGACACCGCCGGAGTACCCGGCATGCTCGACGCCGAGGCCCTCGCCGCCGACGGGCAGACTCCCACCCTGATGATCACGGGAATCCGCAGCTTCGTCGCAGCCTGCCGACGGCTCAGCGCCCGGGTGCCGCTGCTCTACCTGCCGCACTGGTATTGGGACCGGCTTGGTCGTCCATCGCTTGCCGGGCTTCCGGCGCTGTGGGCGTCGTCGTACGTCAGCGTCGCGTCCGCACCGGCGTCGGTGATGTACCAGTCGCTCGCTCCGGGCAGCTGGGACTCCTACGGGGCGCTGGGCGTCGAGGTGCTGCAGTTCACCGGCCGCGCCCAGGTGGCAGGACAGCTCATCGACGCCGATCACTACCTCGGCACCCGCGAGGAGTTCGCCGCACTCATCGGCCGACCACTTCAGCGAAAGGAGCGTCACGAGATGGATCAGCTACCGCCACGACGATGCCCGCGGACCCCGACAGCGGCCCCCGAAGCTGGTCGCAGCTCAGCTACGACGTCGGCTTCGACGCCGCCGGCGGGTGGGAGGGCAGCTTCGCATTCGGCTTCGGGACGCAGGAGTGGGCCGGCCGCACGGTAGACGCGGCCAGGGGATACCTGAACCTGGCGTCGTGGATCATGGCGGATCGCAGCCTGAGCCCGGTTGATGCGGTGTTCACCCCCACGGGCCGCGGCCAGGTGATCTTCGCGCACAACCCGACGCGCAGCTACGGGGCGCCGGACGGCGCAGTGGGCCTGACCCTCAATTACGCCGCGCCCGGCGGCGCTTACGTCACAGAAGGCCGCTCCGGCTGATTACTGACGACATTTCTTCATTCGACGTTCAACCTCTCGTAGCGATAAGTTCGTCCGTCGCGGAAAGGATCCATCCTAGGCTGGGACCAACCTCAGATCAGCACGATTCTCACGACGCACAGCATCCGCAAATCATTCTCACATGAATTCTTGGGCCAGTTCAATCTTCACCTACAGCGTGTAGGGTCAAGATGTCGGGGTCTCCGACTTTTGACCACATAGGTGGTCCATCTAATGGCGGGTGGTGTGGCTGTGATGGCCTGGGCGATCTGCGCGGCCGTCGCGGGCGCGCTGTTTTTCGCACTCGCTGCTGCGCTGCAGCAGCACGAGGCGAGCACCGCACCCGCCACTGGTGTGCCGGGCTGGCGGCTGCTGGCCCACCTTGTTCAGCGGCCCCGCTGGGTGTGCGGCATGGTCGCGATGCTGCTCGGCGGCGGCCTGCACCTGCTCGCGTTGCGGTCGGGACCGCTGGTGCTGGTGCAGCCGCTGGGGGTGACCGCGGTGTTGTTCGCGCTGCCGTTGGCCGCCGCGCTGCGTGGATACCGGGTGCGCGCCTGGGAGATCGGAGCAGCCGCGCTGGTCGTGGTCGGCCTGGGCGGGCTGTTGCTCGCCGTTCCCGAGCAGCCACCACCGTCGCTGGATGCGACGGACGCGATGGTCCTGGTGGCGCTGGCGACGATCACCAGCGCCGTGCTCGCTGGTCTCGCCCGGGGACAGGGACCGGTCCGCGCTCTGCAACTGGCGCTGGCGGCGGGCATTCTCTTCGGCACCACCTCCACTCTCATCTGGGCCCTGCTGGCCGAGTTGGGAAACGGTGGCCTGACCGCGGCCGCTGCTGTGGGCGCCTTGAGCGTGGTGCCGTTGGCGGTGGCCGGGCTCGTACTGACCCAGCACGCCTACCGGGCGGGCAGCACCGCGGTGGTGCTGGCCACCACCACGGTGACCGACCCGGTGACCGCTGTGGCCGGCGGCGTCCTAGTGCTCGGTGAAGTGTTGCCAGCGGACATGACCAGCCTGGTGATCTTGGCTTCGGCCGGCATCCCGATTATCAGCGGGATCTCCTACCTCGCTGGCTCCCCCGCCCACAGATCCTCCGCTCATGCACTGACGGCACACAGAAAAGGGAGCCCGGAGATGCCGACTGACCCTGAATCCTCCACTGCGCACACTGTGGGGCAGCGGATTCTGATCGGCACCGATACCTATTATCCGGACGTCAATGGTGCGTCCTATTTCACGCAGCGGCTGGCGGCGGGGCTGGCGGGGCGCGACCATGACGTCCACGTGGTATGTCCGGCCTATCCCGATCAGCCGATGGTCGGCGAACGCGATGATGTGACGATCCACCGCATCCCGTCGATGCCTATTCTACTGCACCCGACCTTCCGTATTCCGGCCCCCTTGATGAGTGGGATTCACGTCCGGCGGATCGTCGGGGCGCTGCGCCCGGACGTCATCCACGCGCAAGGTCATTTCCTGGTCGGCCGGGCGCTGATCCACCACGCCAGCCAGGCGGGCATCCCACTGGTGGCCACCAATCACTTCATGCCCGAGAACCTGCTCGGTTACTCGCACATCCCTGCCTGGCTGCATCGGGGCGCGTGCGCGCTGGCCTGGCGGGACTTCGCCCGGGTGTTCCGCCGGGTCGCGCACATCACCACACCGACCCCGATCGCGGCCCAGCTGATCCGCACCAAGGGTGTGGGGCGCGAGGTGCAGGCGATCAGCTGCGGCATCGATCTCGCCCGCTTCCATCCCCGCCCCGCGGCCGACCGGCCCGCTGCTCTGCGGGACATCCCCGACCGTCCCAGCGTGCTGTTCGTCGGCCGGCTGGATGAGGAGAAACACCTGCCCGAGCTGATCGACGCGCTGTCGCTGGTCCGCAACACCACCAGCACCGACGCCCAGCTGTGGCTGGTCGGCACCGGCAACCAGCGCGCTGCGCTGCAGCAACGCAGCCAGCAGCGCGGCGTCGCCGAGCAGGTGCATTTCCTGGGATTCGTGCCTGACGAGGAACTGCCCGCGGTGTACGCCGCAGCGGACGTGTTCTGCATTCCCGGGGTAGCCGAACTGCAGAGCCTGGCGACCCTGGAGGCGATGGCCAGCGGCAAACCGGTCGTGGCCGCCGACGCGATGGCCCTGCCGCACCTGGTCCATCCCGGCATCAACGGCTACCTCTACCGGCCGGGCGACGTCGATCAGCTTGCCCACCATCTCAGCACCCTGCTGGGCTCGTGGGCGCTGCGCGAGACCATGGGCCAGGCCAGCCTGCGCGCGGTCGCCGAGCACGACATCCACGTGTCACTCGCCCGGTTCGAAGCTCTCTACATCCAGGCGCACGGTCGGCAACAGCCCACGGCGCCGCCGGCGCATCCAGCCCCCGCCAGCTTGGGATGAGCTGCGAGCCGCCGCTGCGCTTACCCGCCGGGGCGACCCCCGCCGCCACCCGCACCTCCACCTCCACCGCCACCCCCACCGGCCACCCGGCGGAGGTTCTGAATGTTGGTGGTCGGCAGCGGTTGGGACAGCTCGGCGAGGACGACCTGATCACCGGGGTTGAGCCCGGACAGCACCTGGGTGCGGGTGGGCCCGATCGCCCCGACGGTGATCCGGACGTTGCTGGCGGTGCCGTTACGTAGCACGGTGACGCTATGGTTGGCACCCGCGGTGTGTACCGCGGAGCTCGGCACGGTCAGCGCGCTGGATACGTGGGCCAGCATGATGGACACCGAAGCGCTCTGCCCGGCGAAGAGTTGCTGACCGTTTCCGGTGAGACCGATCGTGACCGGGTAGCCGGCCGACCCGCTGGCGCCCGAGGTGGCGAGCAGTCCGATCGAGACGACCTGGCCGCTCAACGGCGCTGAGCTTCCGCTCGGTGTGACGGTTGCGGCGTCGCCCACCTGCACCGCGGTGACGTTGGTGTCGGCGACCGATGTGCTGACCTGGTGGGAACCGGGCCCGATGACGACGATCTGCGGAGTACCCGCATTGCCCTGGATCGACTGCCCGGTGCTGATCGTCACCGAGCCGACAGTGCCGTCGATCGGGCTGCGCAGTTGCGCCTGGTCGTGGGACTGTTGCGCCTCGGCGAGCTGCGCGTTGGCGGCGTCGATCGCGGCCTGGTCCGAGGCGAGCTGCTCGGCCGAGGCCGGCTGACGGGGTGACGCGGCCCGAGCCGTACCGGGCGCCGGTGATCCGGTCGCACGGACGGCCCGGCTGGCACCGCCAGCAGGTGAACCGCCAGCTGGTGAACCGCTGGCTGGTGAACCGATCGTCCGGCTGGCACCGCCCGCCGGTGATCCAGCAGCGCTGGGGTGGGTCGGTTGGGGCTGAGCAGCAGTCCGGGTGGAGGCCATGAGTTTGTCGACGGCGCCGTTGAGCGCGGGCATATCCGTGGACACCGCCTCCTGATCGTGCTCGACCGCAACCTGGTCCGCGAGCACCGTCTGGAGCGCGGACTCACACCCACCGGCGTCCAGCGGGGTACCCCCAGCAGCCAGCGGGACCGCGGATGCCGACGTCTCTGCGGGCACCGCCTTCTCTGTGGGTATCGGCTTCTCCGCGGGCACCGGCGCGATCCCCCACGGCCCCGACGACAGCAGGTTGTGCCTGCCGGGAGTCGCAGAGGTGTGCACCGCACCGCCGCCGGCGGCGCTGTGCAGAAACTGGCAGGCGTCGGTCTCGGTCTTCAGGTCGTGCTGTTCGGTCGCGAGGTCCTGGTCGGCCCGATGCTGGTCCACGATGAGATGGGTCTGCTGCGTGCTGACCAGATCCCGGGCAGCGGCGGTGGGGTCCGACGGGCCGGTGATGTCCGTGGTGAACGCGGCCGGCGCGACAGCGGCAGTGGTAGTGCCCGATGTCTGGCTGGACTGATCCGAAGCCAGCCTGGCCTGGGCCGCGGCGACCGTGGATTGAGCGGAAGCAACCTGGCTATCCAGAGCGGTCGTATCGAGCTGGGCGAGGGTCTGACCGACGGTTACCTGCTGACCGACGGCCACCGGAACGCTGCCGACGTCGCCGGCAACGGGAAAGCTGAGGTTCGCCTGGTTGATCGGTTGGATCGTGCCCAGCGAATCGAGGGTCGCGTCGACATCGGCTCGCTCGACGCTCGCGGTGCGGTAGGACGGTGTACTGGTGCGGCCGGAAGCGAGCACCGTGGCCAGCACCGCGAGCAGCGCCACCACGGTGCCCCAGACCAGCCAACGGCGCTGGTTGCGGGGGCGTCGGCGCACCGTGCGCGCCCGCTTAGCCGCGCGCACGGGTGCCACCAGGACCACCGAAGCCACCCTGACAGCCCTGCGGACCTGGCTGCCGGATGCTGATCGACGAGGCGGTGACCGTCCCGGTGTCGTCGGACGGTCCGGCTGCGGTCACGCACTGCCCGACGGCCAACGCCGAATGGTCGGTCGCGACGGTCTTGCTGAACGTGGTGGCCTGGGTGGTGGTGACGGCCCGAGTGGCGTTCGAAGTCTGCAGGACGAAACCGCCCGGACTGGCAGAGGTGATCTTGCCGGCAGCGGGCGCGACCCGGCCTCCTCGCCCTGCCGGGCGTGCGCCCCGGCCAGCGCCGCCGGACCCGCCGCCCGGGCACCCACCATCGGCACCCGCCGGTGTGATCATGACTGACGTGGCGGTGAGCGGGCCGGCCGGGTCGGCCGGGCTGCTGGTAGGCGCTGCGGCACCGGTCGCTCGCACGCAGTCCCCGACCATCAGATCCGCGACGGTGGCCGGCACCGTTGTGGTGAAGCTGGTTGACGGGGTGAAGGTCACGGTCACCTGCCCGCTTCGGGGATTCTGCACCTGAAGGTTGGCAGCGCCGAGCGCGGCCACGGTGCCTGAGGCACCGCGCGGGCCAGCCGTCGCCGCCGGCGCGGAACTGGGCGCGGTGGGCTGTCCGGCCGTCGAGGTGCCCGCAGTCCCGCAGGCGCTGGCCGCGACGGCAACCGCGGCGAGCCCGAGACTCGGACCGAACAACCATCGGTTCATTGGCTCCTCATTCGCTACGCAGCGCTTCGATGGGAGCGAGTCGAGCGGCCCGGCTCGCCGGGTAGACGCCGAAGACGAGCCCGATCGCGACGGCGACCGCCAGCGCGCCCAGGGTCGCCGTCGCCGAGAAAACGATGGGTTGGGAGATCAGCTTCGACAGACCCGCCCCGGCAACGGCCCCGAGCAGGACACCGAGCACCCCACCAGCCAGTCCGAGCACGGACGCCTCGATCATGAACTGGCGCCGGATCATTCGCGGCGTGGCACCCAGTGCCTTGCGCAGACCGATCTCGCGGATTCGTTCGGTCACCGACACCAGCATGATGTTCATCACGCCCACGCCGCCGACCAGCAACGAGATCCCCGCGATACCGCCGAGCAACACCGTCAGGGTCTGGGTGACCGACGTGGCGGTATTTAAGATCGACTGCTGGCTGGTGATGGTGAAGTCCGCGCCGGCCGGCGTCCGGACATGATGCAGAGCGGACAGCTCGGAATTGGCCTCCTGATAGGCGGCGGACAACGTGTCCGACGACTGCGCCTGCAGGTAGATGCTTTGCACCGAGGTGCGGGTGGCGCCGCCGAAGAGCCGTTCGGATGCAGTGCTCAGCGGGACAACTGCCTGATCGTCCTCGTTCGCGACGGAAGTCGAGCCGGCCGCGCTGAGCACTCCGACCACAGTCAGCGGCACGCCGTTAACCGTGACCGTCTGACCGACGGCGTCCCGCGCGCCGAACAGTTGCTGCGCGGTCGTGGCGGCGAGCACGGCGACCGCCGCGTGATCGGTCATGTCCTGGCTGGTGAGGAAGCGGCCGCTGTCGACGGTGCGGGCCCGGACCGTCGACCAGTCCGGCGTCGTGCCGACCACGGTCGTGGTCCAGTTCGAGGTGCCTGCGGTCAGCGATTCAGAGCGCTGCACCGTGGGGGCGACCGCGGCGATGTCCGGCGCCACGACCTTCGAGGCCAGCGCGGTGGCGTCGGTCTCGGTGAGGGTGGAAGCGGAGCCAGAACCGCCCCGGACACCACTGGTACTGGTGACGCTGCCCGGGGTGATGATGAGCAGGTTGCTGCCCAGCGAGTTGATCTGCTGGCTGATCTGCGCCTGGGCGCCGAGACCGAGCCCGACGGTCAGCATGACCGCGGCGATACCGATGAGGATGCCGAGGACGGTCAGCCCCGAGCGCATCCGATGCGACCGCACCGCGGCGAGCCCGGTGCGGATGGTCTCCAGCCAGTTCATCCCCGCACCACCCGTGCCCGGTGCGCTCCCCCGCTGACTCGATCGCTGTCGTCGCAGATGGCGCCGTCGAAGATGCGCACCGTCCGCTGGGCCGCTGCCGCGACATCCGACTCGTGGGTGATGAGCACGATGGTCCGGCCGGCGGCGTGCAGCTCGGCGAGCAGGCCCAGCACATCTGAGGTTGACGCGGAGTCCAGGTTGCCGGTCGGCTCATCGGCCAGGATCAGCGCCGGGTCGCCGACCAGCGCCCGCGCGATGGCCACCCGCTGCTGCTGGCCCCCGGACAGCTCCCCGGGCCGGTGCTGCACCCGGTGATCCAGACCCACCCGGGTCAACGCCTCCAGCGCCTGAGCGCTGCGCTCGACCCGCCCCACCCCCGCGTAACATAGCGGAAGCTCCACGTTGCGACCCGCCGTCAGCGAGGCCAGCAGGTTGAACTGCTGGAACACGAAGCCGATCCGCCGGTTGCGAACGTCCGCCAGTTCCTCCTCCGACATCGCGCTGACGTCCTGCCCGGCCAACCGGTATGTGCCCGACGTGGGGCTGTCCAGGCAACCCAGGACATGCATCAGGGTCGACTTCCCGGACCCGGATGGCCCGGTGATCGCGACGAACTCGCCGGCCTGGATGGACAGCGACGCTCCGCGTAACGCCTCCACCTCCAGCGACCCGCTGCGATAGGTCTTGCCGACATCGCAGAGCTCGAGCAGCGGAACCTCGAGTACCGGAAGCACATCCGTCGTCATCGCTCAACCCGTCCCGCCGGTCGGACCGCGGCCGCCACCGCCACCGCCACCGCCACCGCCACCGCCACCAAAACCACCACCACCACCGAAACCACCGGCACCACCACCACCGAAACCACCGGCACCGGCACCGCCACCGCGCCCGGCGCTGCCAGAGCCGGTCCCAGTAGGCGCGGCGGGCAACACGATGCGAGTACCGGCCGCCAGCCCGTCGATGATCTGGGTCTGGCCGCCTGTGCTGAGCCCCACCGTCACCGGGTGAGCCACCTGTTTGCCGCCGGCCATCTCGTAGACCACGGACCTTCCGGCGTCCTGGTGCACAGCTGCCCGGGGAACGACCAGCACGTCGGTGAGCTGCTTGACGATGATCGAGACCTGGGTGCTGGCACCGATCGCCAGGCCGGCGGGGCTACCGGTGACGTCGATGGTGACCGGGTAGGTGGCGACCCCGGAGCTCTGGCTGCCGACCATCCCCACCGACGCCACCGTGCCGAAGATCTGGTTGGTCGCACCGTTGGGCACGATGACGGCCTGCTCACCGGACTTCAGCTGACCGACCTCGGTATCGTCGACGCTAGCGTTGACGACATAGCTACCAGTGCTGATCACCACTACCTGGGCGTTCGAGGTCGTGGTGGTGCTAGTAGCCGCGACGCTCGACGCGGCGGATCCGCCCGATCCGCCGGCACCGGCCGGGCCACCGCCACCGGACCCGCCGCCGGATCCAGCGGCGGAAGCGCCCGAGCCGGCAGATGAGGTGCCCGACACCTGTTGACCGACCGTCAGAGTGACCGCGGCGACGGTGCCCGCGAACGGCGCCGTCAAGGTGGCCTTCGACAGGTTCTGCTGCGCTACCGTCAGTTGCGCGTTCGCCGAGGCCAACGCTGCGTCGTCGGCGTTGACCTGCGCGTCAGAGGCGCCGGCGGCCCGGTCGGCGGCGACCTTGGCCAGGGCCGACGCGACCGCGGCGTGCGCCTGGGCGAGCTGGCTCGGCAGCGACGCCGCATCCACTGTCGCCAGCGTCTGACCAGACTGCACCGACTCGCCGACCGTCGCGGGTACCGCGGTGACCTGCCCGCTCACCCCGAAGTTCAGATTCGCCTGCTGGGCCGGTTCGATCGTGCCGGTCGCCGACACCGTTTGGCGGATGGTGCCAAGGCCGGCGGTAGCCAACCGGGTGGCAACCCCGGACTGCGCCCCCGGCCATAACCACCAGGCGACAGCGACGCCGACGACCACAACGACCGCGCTCACCATCAGCCACCCCTTGGCCGGCATCCGGCGTAATGCTGGCGTCAACACGGCATCCTTCTGCTGGCTCCACCGGGCGGTTCTTACCTCGACGACCGTGAGATAAGCAGCCGAAACTGAGGGAGCGCTGTGGACAACCTGGAAATTGAATGTGAAGCCGGCCACCTTGATCGTCGAATGTGAGCTGTGGCAGTGCAGACTCGCACGGTCAGCACTCACTTTCACTGATCTTCGGTCTCCTGGTATGTTGACCACGAGTCGAACACCTAGCCGGGTGCTTGACGGCGGATCAACCCGGGGGAAAGCAATGGATGATGTGATGCCGCACACCTCCTGGATGCGCGACATTCCCGACGACGCTACGCTGACGATGCTGAGCATTCCGGGAACACATAATTCATGCAGCGTCGACGGGCCCCTCGGGTTCGCCGAGACCCAAGATCGCGGTCTGTCCGACCAGCTTGATGCGGGGATACGATTTTTTGACATCAGGCTGGCGCACCACCAGGACAACCTTTGCGTGCACCACGACGTCGTCTGCATGGAGAAAAGCTATGCGGAAGTACTGACGATCTATTCCGACTTCCTCATCCAACACCCGACCGAAACTATTCTGCTGTCAGTCAGCAACGAGGACCGCGTGGACAGCGCGCTCGGAAAATTCGCTCCGTCGCGGATTCTTTGCAAGCTATCATCCCTGGGAGAAACGGCGCATAGTGGCGAGAACACCCGCTCGTTCGAAGATACCTTCAGAGCCTTAACGTGGGAACAGCTCAAAGGCGCGGTACTCTTCTACAACTTCACCGCCGCTGCACCGGGTAGCGACTCCCGGCGGCCCAATCCTGCGCTCACTTCCGAAACAAGGTTGGGAGAGGTTCGGGGTAAGATCGTCCTGTTGCGCAGGTTCGAAGGTGGCCAAGACGTCGGATTCGACGCTACTTACTGGCCGGAAAACCGGCGCTTCAGAAGTATTTCGGCACCCTTCTACGATGTCGAAGATCGCTACCAGAACCCCGGCAAAGATGACAAGTGGGACTTCGTCGTCACCCACCTGACGGAAGCTGGAAGCGGCCACCCCGACGATCTTTACATTACTTTCTCCAGCGCCGTTGACCTGACCGCACGCAGCTACGCCGAAACGATAAACCCGCGTCTCAACGACTACCTCGCAGGATCTTCCAGCGGGCGCGTGGGCATCATCGCGATGGACTTTTTCGACCAGCCTCGCGGGCTGGTTGCCAACGTGATCAAGATGAACACCCGGACCGGGCGGTTGACTCCGAAGGTGGCCGAGACCTTCCGGACCTGATAGACACTTAGGAGCCGGAATGAATTAACTTATTCATGCCGTGGCTCGATGGCGTAATTCCAGTCTCCATGGAACTCGTGTCGGGTGAGGGGTATCGATTCCTTTTGGTGATCGGTGAGTTTGATTTTAGTGGGGTAGAGGTTGGG
>DATAWX010000025.1:0-11248 GCA_036266995.1 Pseudonocardiaceae bacterium
TCGGTGAGCCCGGCGGCCTGTCCGATGCTCTTGGACAGGTATTTCGTGAGGTAGCCGATATGTCGGCCGGCTTCTTCGGTGCCGCCCAGGATGCCTTTGACGTGCACTTGGGTCCCGAACCGGACGACGTGCGCGGGCTCGACCAGGTCCTGGCAGGCTTGGTCGAAGGTGGGCAGTGGTGTGCCGGTGTCGGGGTCGGTGAAGGCCTTGGCGCGGGTGTCCCAGACCGGTAGCCGCTCGTCGGTGTAGACGGGCTGGTCATGGGCCGGCCACCAGACCTGGTGATAGGTCGCGGCGGTGATGGCCCGCAGCTCGACGCGAGGGATCGCTCCCCGGATCGCGGCGTGGAAGTGCGGGGCGCCGCGTTTTTGGGGTTCGACGGTGCCGAAGTACTGCACGTCCCAGCCGACGCAGCGTCGGGTGTTTTGCCAGAATCGGTCCACCAGGGCGGGGAAGTGGATCGCGTCGCGGGCGGCCCGCCGATAGTCGTAGTGATCGGGGTCGGCTGCGGCCCCCTCGGCGTCGACGCGGCCGTAGGAGTCCAGGGTCAGGGTCAGAAAGGTGGAGGGCCGGTAGCGCCCGGCGAAGACCCGACCGAGGGTGCGGTGCTCGATGGGTCGGCGCGGTAGGTCTGGGGCGTCTTGGCGGCGCCGGGTGGAGCGCTTGACCGGTTTGGGTGGTGGGTCCAGTGGTGTGAGTCGTCCGCGCACTCCTGCCGCGCGGAGTTCGGTGTCGAGTTCGGCGACCGATTCTGCGATCTGTTCACACGTGACCTCATCGCCCACGGCGCGGCACTCGGTGTAGACCGCGACGAGATCGGCCCGGGTGGCCATCAGCTCCTGGTGTTCGGCGCTGGGCTTGGCCCGGTCGGTGACGGGTTCGGCGTCGAGGTGCCAGCCTTCGCGGCATTGGGCCATCCGCAGTCTTCGTGCTTTGTCCGCGCACGGTGGGCACTGGTCTGCCCAGGTGGACCCACACGGCACCGGGACGATGTCGGTGCGGCCGGTGGTGGTGTCTATGCGGCGCATGGCCAGGGGCCGGATGCAGACGCCGTGCTGCTCGGCCAGGGCTTGGGCGACATCAGCTGCGAGAGGTAGCACGGCCCGCTGCGCCCGGGTCAGTGCCGCGATCCCCACCGCCGCGGATTGGGTGGCTGTCATCAGGCCCTTACCTCCCGGAGGGTGGTCGCGTGCCGCAGCGCCCCGAGCGGGATGGGCATGCAGGCATCGGGTGCCAGATCGGCGCCGAGGCCGTGTTCGGGGACCGCCATGGCGCCATAGACCAGGACCGAGGCTTCGTCGGGAAACAGCCCAGTGACCGACAGGTGCACCGATTCACCTCGGGGGACCCGCCGGGCTTGCGCGGTGACCTGGGTCAGCGTGTCGGCCCAGGTCAGCAGCCCTCGGGCCATCGCGGCGGGATCGGCCAGCTGCACGGTCACGTGCGGTGCTGAGATCGCAGCGGTCACGAGCACCGAAGCGATCGGGGGCAGCTCGAACTCAGCGAGGTGCGCGCCGATCGCAGCAAGCAGGTCAACGGTCGTTGTCACGCGGCACCTCCGTCAGTTGACCCGGTCGGGTCGGTGGGTTTGATCGGGAAGGGCAGCACCGTGGTGTCGTGAGCGATGGGGCCGGTGATGAACGTTTCGAGTTGTTTGATCGTCGCGTCGGGGACCCACCCTGCGCGGATGCGCAGGGGTTCGCGGATGCCCTCGCCGAAGACGTAGCCGGTTCCGGCTTCGGCTTCGGTGATCCGGTTGGCCCACACGCCCCGCTCGTAGGCCTGATCCCCCAGCACCATCCCCACGTGCGATTTCGCGGAGACCCGTAGGCAGATCCGCCGGGGGAACAGCTCCCGAACCGGGACCGTGTCCTTGGTGGGTTCCTGGACGTAGCCACGGACGGTGACCCCAGGGCCCGGCCCTGGGTGGTCAGTAGGGCGACCCGTTCGGTGATCGCGTCGCGGGTCTTGCGGTCGGTGTATTTGGTCAGTGCGCCGATTTCGTCGAATTCCAGTAGTTCCAGGGGGTGTTCGGGGCTGATTGGCGCCACCCGCACTCGCCCGGCGAAGGTTGTTTTGCGGACGTGCATGGCCTCGACGAGGTCATCGAGGACGGTCAGGGCGTCGGTTCCGGTGACGGCGTAGCGGTGAAAGATCCGCCGCCCGTAGGCCAGCTCCATGCCCTTCGGGTCAATCCCCGAGACCCGCACCACTCCGTCGCGGATGGCAGGGGCGATCGAGACCAGGGGGCACCACATCGCGGAGTTCTTGCCCGCCCCACTGGCCCCGGCCACCAGGGTGTGACCACCCGCGAGAGGAACGTGCCAGTCTTGGCCGTACTCGGTGCGCCCGGAGAACACCCGCCGCAAATCCACCGTCGTGCCCGCAACATTCGCCAGTGTGGTCAGGTCGAGGCAGGCGACCGGGTCGGCGAGCAGGTTGCGGCGCTGGAAATCGATCGAGACCACATTCGGGGTCAGTTCACGCACCTGGCAGCGGGCCACGCCCCGGGCCGAAGCCAACGCCCGCGCGGCCGCATCGAAATCTTCGGGTTTCTGGCCGGGCACCAGCCGGATGCGGACCTCGTCCCACGACGCGCCGGAACGCACCCCAAGCACCTGGGGCAGATGCGCCTGGGTCCGGCTGCGGCCACGGCGGATGCTGCGCCCGAGGGGACTCACCATCGCGACCACGGGAGCGGCATCGGGTTTGATGCTCAGCCCGCAGGCGTGCAGCCAGTCGGGGAGCTTGGGGGCGTAGACCGTCCAGCGCAGCCACCACGAGCGCAGGTGCCGGCCAGCCCACGCATCAAACGAGGCCAGGTCGACCAGCAGCCAGGCGGTAAGCACGCTGGCGACTACGCCGGCGGTGATAACCAGACAAGCCGAGCCCCACCAGTGCCACCACGCCAGCAGAGCCAACACGGTCAAGCTGGTTCGCCAGTGGGTGACCGTCTGGCGCAGCGCCCACCCCACGGCCTTGAGCACCAGCCAGACGGCGACGAGCACCACCGCAGCTGCCGCGAGGGCTTCGGCGAGTTTGATCAACGCCTTACCGAGTTTGGCCAAGACCCACACCACGACGCCGAGCACACCAGCACCGGCGATCACCAGAGCAATCCGGTACGCGTCCATCACCGACCACCCCCGATTCCCACCAAGGTGATCGCCGGGCACGTGTGGTTATTGCGGTTCTCATTCACATCGGGCAGGGGGCTTGCGCCGTGCCCGGTCGTTGTGCGTATCCTCACTACTGTTCACTCCTGACTCGGGTGGACAGCGCAGAAGCGGATAGGTTGGTAGCCCGAGATTCCGCTTCTGCGCGTACGTCGGTCGTGCGATTGATGAGGGCGTGCGGCAGTACCGCACACCCCGGTGCGTTGAAATTTTTTTCTCGACTTCTGTGTGGCGTTTGTTAGCGCAGGCTGCGGCGGCTAACGCACAGCTGATCTGCCCTGCCGGCACGAACGAATAGCTTCCGCATCGACGGCAGATCTGCCAAGCCAGAAGCACCCGCCCTCTGCGTGCGCGTCATCGCGCGAGCAGCGCACCCTACCTTCTGCCCCAGCCCAGGATCATCACCTCCTTTCCCCTCTGACAGCATTTGGTCACTTCCGCCTGTCCCGCGAACTCCGCTCAGTCGGTGCCCTTCGGCTCCAGCACGATCACATCGCTGGCGTTGCAGGTCTGCCATATCCAGTTATCGAGCCGCACCGGGAATAGACCGAGCAGACTCAACGAAGTCTCACGCATATGCGGCATCACCGTGCCCTTGTGTTTCACTCCGTCTTTGAGTTGCACCCGGGTGCCCGGGGCCAGTCCTGGGTCAGTGGTCATGCCCGTCGGGATGGCTGTCGCTTTCGTCGCCTGTTTCATATTTGCGTGCCTGTTCTTCGAAGGCCGCTGCGGCGGATTCGATGGCCGCGAGGGTCCACCACGGCAAGGTCGTGGCGCCCTCGATCTGTCGCCAGGCCGCCGCCACTGCCCAGGACGCTGCTGTCATTTCCCGCGCTGCGGCCGGATCTCCCTTGGGAGAACGAGCGGTCAACTCCCAGATGTGGCCGTAGTGCCGATAGGCCGCCTCCCAGGCACGTGCGCACTGCTCGGAGGCCATTACGGCATCGTCAGTGCAGCCACCCGGTGGTCGGCGGGCTGGACGACCTTGTCGACCAGTGCCCCGAACCCGGGCGAACTCGGGGGGACCCACCACCGGACTCACGCGGCCCGATGCTGCTGATCAGTGCCTCCCGCGGTGTCAGCCTGTTTGATCTGCGGTGGGCGAACCCTGCTGGCGCTGGGTGCTGCCGCGAACCCGGTTGCCCGATAGATATAAGACTGGTATTTGAATTCGCCGTTACCGGCCACCTTGGGTTCCGCCGTCAACCCCTCTAGCGTGATGGGACGCATACCCGGCAAGACTTCACCGGTCGTCGGCACCGGTTGCACATCGGCGACGAACGTGATCTCAAACGATGTGCGCTTAGCGTTCGGTTCGTCCGGATCGGTGACGGTGGCTTTCCACTGCCGCTGACCTGTCAACAGGTCAGTTTTTTGTCGGACCGGTCGACCAGCGGCCTTGTCCTCGCGTGTCTGGTATTCGTTGTCCGGTGTCACGTCGCCAATCAGGACCAAGCCCTGAGGAAACGCGCCATCGAAGTCGATGGCGAACCGGTGACCCCTAGCAATAGCCACGATCCCTGCCTCTTCCTGTCTGGACTGTCTGCGTGGTATCACCCTGCGTGGGCGACACCACTAGCTTCGGCCAGGTCAGGGTCTGGTCTCGACCTCATGATCGTCTCTTCTCGACCCTCTGTAGCTCGTGTGATCTCGCCTTGTCTCGCGGGCGTGCTAGTCTCATCTACTCTCGTCTCACGCGAAGAAGGGGCCAGCACATTGACCGCAAAGCCGATCGTGCTGAAGATGCTGCTCCAGCAACGCCACCTGCAAACTCACAGCGCTTTCTGTCGCGAATACGACAGGGTCGCAGCCGCTGTTGATCCAACCTTGAGGAAAGGCTGGCCGAGCAGGGCACAGTTCTACCGGTGGCTTTCCGGAGACATAATCGGACTCCCTTATACCGACCACTGCCGCATACTCGAAGGCATGTTCCCGGACTGGAAAGTCGATCAACTGTTTCAAATTCACGATGAGGGAATCGATTACATACCCGAGCCGCCCGCATCGCAGCCGCAGACGTCGACTCCGCCGCCAACCGAGCCAGCCGTTCAGGAGACGGACCAGGTGGTAGGGTTTTATCCGCACAGATCGGATACTCCAAAACGTCTTTGGATGGACCTTTTAGTGCGCGCTCGAGAAGAAATCGACTTGTTTGCTAACGCTAGCTTGTTTCTACCCGAGGAAAACCCAGAGGCGATAGATATTCTCAAGAAGAAAGCTGCGAGCGGTGCACGAGTCCGGATCTTGCTCGGCGACCCAGATCATCCGGCTATGGAACTGCGTGGCCGGGAAGAGCGACTCTTCGAGGCTATCCCAGGTAGGATTAGGATGGCGCTGGCGTATTATCGACCTCTGGTTGATGTTGAAGGTATCGAATTCCGTCTACACGGAACGTCGTTATACAACTCGATATTTCGTTATGATGATCACATGCTCGTTAATCAGCATATCTACGGGACCTACGGATACATTGCCCCGATTCTGCATCTTCGAAAGGTAGAGGGTCGCGACCTGTTTGATACGTACATGAGAAGCTTCGAACTGATCTGGAGTGACGAGTCATACAGTATTCATGCCGAAGAGGCAGCGCCTACAAACTGAGTGAGGGTTCGTCACTTCGCAAGCGGACCAATGCGGTCACGAAATGATCGAGGCTAGCGAGGCCGGGTAGGACCAGATCGGCGCCGGCTTCAAGCAGTTGCGGGGCGCTATATACGCCACTGGCTACCGCCAGTATCCGGGCACCTCCGTCATGCGCTGCCTTAATATCCAATAATGTGTCACCAATTAAAATTGTCGACGATCGATCGAATGTCTTCCCGTACTTCTTCGCCACTCTTCGTCGGGCAGCGCTGACCAGATTCGAGCGGATCTTGTCGTCCGTGCCAAAACCGCCGACGTCCAGATCGAGCCACGAATTTAGGTTAAAGGCATGTAATTTTGCGCACGCGTTAGAGACAATGTTACCGGTGAGGACGGATTGAATCACAGTCGGCATGGCCGACAAACACGTGAGCGCCTCGATCACGCCCGGAAGGACATAGCCGCGTTGCGGAAGCTGTGGCGCGTTCCGTTCCATAGCCTCGATAAGAACACTTTCAAACTGTGCAATTTCGACGTAGCTGTCAGTGTCAATAGAGTTAGCAGACAGAAGTTCATGCATTATCTGGAAGTCAGTGCGTCCGTCGGTGGCGGGACGTACCGAAGGAGCGCATCCAGTTAGTAGCTCAAAAGCCAGGGCGTATGTATCCTTGCTGACGCCGCCGTTCTCAATGAGCGTATGATCGATATCCCACAAAATGAGGGTTTCCGGGAGATGCGCAACGATATCCACTGACGCATCAGTCATAAGGTTATCGTCTCACATCGACCTCGACGAACGAACGTCGGACGGCTACATCCGGTAAGCCTCAGGATCATCTCCCGACGATCGAGGACCGATCGCGTCGGCTTGGTCGCCGGGCCGGGTCATGTGATGGCGTCCCGCAGCATCGGCGATCGTCTTCCTCAGAGTGTCCTGCTTGTCGCTTGCCAGCGTGATGGGACCACCTGGTTGCCACGAGCATGGGACCACCTGGAGGTGTTAGTGAGCATTGTGGGCCTCGTTGGCGGGGTCAACGCCGACACGCCGGGTGGGTCGGTTTCGTTGCCGGTAGGAGGGGCCTTCGATGATCAGGGTGTGCGCGTTTGAGGTGAGCCGGTCGACGGCGGACTGGGCGAGGAGCGCGTCGCTCATCATGGTCAGCCACTCGGAGGGTTCCCGGTTGGAGGTGCAGATGGTGGTGGCTTTGCGGTGGCGTTCGACGACGATCTCGTAGAAGTCGTTGGTCTCGGTGGTGTCTAAGGGTCGGAGTGCGAAGTCGTCGAGGATCAGTAGGTCGACCCGGGCCAGCCGGCGCATCTCGGCGTCGAGGGTGTTGTCGAGCCGTGCGGCGCGTAGCCGGGTGAACAGCTTGTCGGCGCGGGAGAAGTGCACGCTTTTCCGGCGGCGGATGGCGATGTGTCCCAGGGCCGAGGCGAGGTGGGTTTTGCCGACTCCGACCGGGCCGAGGACCAGGACGCTGTGGTGGGCCTCGGTGAAGCGCAGGCTGGTCAGGTCTGACCACTGCATCCGGTCGTAGCGTAGGTCTTCGGGCTCGTTCCAGGTGTCCAGTCGCATGGTGGGGTCCAGCCCGGCGGCCCGTGCCCGGAGCATCGCCGAGCGGGACTCGCGCCTGCTCACCTCGTCGGAGAGCAACAGTTCGAGGAACGCGGCGTGGCCCATGGTGCGGGCCCGGGCCAGCGCGAGGCGCTCGGGCAGGGTGGTGGTGAGCCCGGACAGTTTCAGCGTCCGCAGGATCCGGGTCAGGTCTGCGCCGACTGGGTCGACCGGCCCGGTCGGGCCGCTGGCAGTGGTCGTGGTCGTGGGTGTGGTGGTGGTCATGAGATGGTCTCCGGTGGGGTGCTGGCGACGTTGGCGCCGCCGCGGATGAGGGTGAGCTGGGTGGCGCCGCGCACGGTGAACTCGCTGGGGTCGCGGGCGAAGCGGCCACTCGGTGCGCCGGCCGCGGCGGGCAGCGTCGAGGGGTTGTTCTCGGTGGCTTTCTCGAGCATCGAAGTGATCTTGGTGACCGAGACGACGTCGAGGTCCAGCGAGCGTGAGCAGGCGGTCTCGACCGGGGTCGGCCCGTAGCGGCGGACCAGGCCGAGCAGCCGGTAGACACTGCGCATCCGAGTCCAGGGCAGCGGGTCGTCCAGCAGCCGCTGGGCGTAGATCCCGATGTTGTGGCCGTGGCTGGTGCACAGGGCGATCAGCTTGGTCAGGTCCCGCATCGCATACCCGGCCTTGTCGGCGGGCAGGTCGCCGGGGTCGGTGCTGCGTCCGCCGGGTGGCTGGCGCGGGTGGGTCTTGACCAGCGCCCCGCCAGCGAACAGCTTCACCAGTTGGCTGTCAGCGCGGGCCTGCAGGTAGTGGCCCAGCAGGTGCTCGGGCACCGAGTACAACGATCGGGCGATCTCGACGTGGAAGTCGCGGTGCACCTTCACCCGGGAGAACACCGGCATGTCGTAGGCCTGCGGGACCGGGAGCAGGCACGGGGCTTCGAGCTCGGCGAACATCTGGGCGGGGCGGGCCGCGGTGGTGCCGTGGATACGCCCCCCGGCGGTCTCGCGGCACCACTTCTCCGCCCGGACTTGGGCATCGGCCAGGTCAACGAACTCCTCGCCGGCAAAGAAGTTGCCCCGCACGTACTGGACAGCCCGCTCCACCCGGGGCTTGTCCTGCGGGCGGCGCACCCGGGCCGGGTCGGTACCGAACCCGGCGTGCTGGGTGTAGTCCAACCAGCCGCTGCTCAACCGCGGGTTGACCGCGTCCGGGTCGGTGACCACCGCCTTGAGGTTGTCCGGTTTCTGTGCCCGGCAACGTTATGTGGCCGGGATCGCGCCATCGTGTTCGGAGCATCGGCGCAGGTGTGTGCCCCGCTCGGGAGGGGCACATAACGGTGGCCTGCCGAGACATGGTTCTTCCTCCAGCTGTCACGTCGAGAGGAAGTTGTCATGTTGGAGCAGTACTTCGCCAAGCCGGACACGGTCGATCGGATCCGGGGTTCGTGGATTGCAGCGCAGATCGGGAACTATGTGGGCTGGCTGGTCGAACACGACTACAGCACCAAGAGCATCTGGCGCCGGGTCCCGCTCGTGTTCGCGTTCGGGGAGTTCGCTCGTGCGCGAGGGACGAGCGGCATCGGCGAGTTGCCTACGCACGTCGAGGCGTTCGTGGCCGACCGCGTCGCACGCCACGAGGCGCGCACAGGGTCGACGCGGCCGATGGCGAAGGAGGTTCGGGGCCCTGTCGAACAGATGCTCTCGGTTGTGCTGCCCGGCTTCGAGCCGAGCGGGCGGCCCCAGCAGGCCCGGCCGTTCGCCGATGTCGTGCCTGGCTTCTTCGGCTACCTGGTTGAGGAGCGTGGTCTTCGCCCTGCCTCGGTGCGTGGCTATCGCCATCATCTCGACCGCTTCGAGGCCTACCTCCAGAGGATCAGCGTCGAGTCGATCCAGGAACTCTCGCCGACGGTCCTGAGCGCGTTCGTTGTCGAACGCGCCGCCGCCGGGCTGGCCAAGAGCACGGTGCGCGATAGTGCTGGGGTGCTGCGGGTGTTCCTGCGCTACGCCCACCGAGAAGGTGTCCTGGCCAGCGACCTCAGCGCCGCCGTCGGTTGGCCGCAGGTCTACCGGCTCTCGAACATCCCCCGTTCCATCTCCTGGGACGATGTCAACCGGGTCCTGGCCGGTGTCGAGCGCAGAACGGCGGCGGGCAGGCGCGACTACGCGATCTTGCTCTTGCTGGTCACGTATGGGTTGCGCGGGCGGGAGGTCGCCGCGCTCAGTCTCGATGACATCGACTGGAAACGCGAGCGCTTGGCGATCCCCGAGCGCAAGGCCGGTCACTCCACGGCGTTTCCCCTTTCTGTCGTGGTCGGCGAGGCCCTCGTGGACTATCTCCAACACGGGCGTCCCGCGACACCCGATCGTCACGTGTTCTTCCGGGCCGTCGCTCCGCGCCGGCCGATCGGGGCGGCCGCGGTGTCCTCACGGGCCCGCCACTACCTGCTCAAGGCGGGTGTCGATGTTCCCCGTCCGGGGGCGCACACCCTGCGCCACTCGGCGGTGCAGCGCCTCGTCGATGCCAACTTCGACTTGAAGAGGATCGGCGACTTCGTCGGGCACCGCTCGCCGCGCTCCACCGAGGTCTACGCCAAGGTCGCGGTCGCGGCGCTGCGCGAGGTCGCGCTGGGCGACGGCGAGGCGGTCCTGACATGAACGACGACCTCGCCACCGCCGTCGCGGACTTCTTGGCCCACAAGCGTGCCCTGGGCCGGAAGTATCACACCGAGGAGGCCACGCTGCGTCTGCTCGTCGCCTTCGCCACCCAGCACGGGGTGCACGACCTGCGCCAGCTCACACCCGGTCTGCTCGACGAGTTCGCCGCCTCCAGACCGAGACAACGAGCCCGCAGCTTCAACCACCTGATCGGGATCCTCGGCTGCTTCCTCGACTGGGCGGTTACCCAGCAGCGCATGCAGGCGGCGCCGTTGCACACCACCCGGCGACGGGAGACGGCCCAGCGCCTTCCCTTCCTCTTCGATCTCACCCAGGCCCGTGAGCTGCTCACGTCGGCCATGGCGCTGCCCGACAACCCGAGGGCCCCGGGTCGCGGGGCGATCTACCACGGCATCTACGTTCTCTGTTACGGCCTCGGGCTCAGATCCGGGGAGGCGTGTGGGCTGCGTCTGGGCGACATCGACACCGACCGGCAACTGCTCATCGTGCGGGGCGGCAAGTTCGGCAAGAGCCGCCTGGTGCCCCACGGGCCGCGCATCGGTGAGCTCCTTGCCCGCCAGCTCGAGCGCCGGCGGCTCGATGGCGCAACAGAACCTGCCGCGCCGCTGTTCAGTTTCGACGCTCGGCGCAGCGTGAACCCAGGCAGCGCGAGCCAGACTTTCCATCGGCTTGTCGTCGAGTTGGCCTTCCCGGTGCCCGACGGCGTCGCGCCGCCGCATCTGCACTGCCTGCGTCATGCCGTGTTCATACACTGCGCAGCATGACCGGCACACAGCGTCAGCAGCGGGGCCGGACCCGGACCCGGACCCGTAGTCAGGAGCAGGGGTCCTCGGGGTGGGCGGGGGAACCGGCGGCGATCTATTGCCGGATCTCGAATGCTCGGGATGAGGATCAGACCGGGGTGGATCGTCAGGAGCGGTTGTGCTGTGAGGTGGCGCAGCGGTGGGGGTTGGTGATCGCCTCGGGTGCGGTGTTGGTGGACAACAACCGGTCGGCGTGGCAGCGGAGGCGGAAGCGTCCGGGGTGGGATGCGTTGCTGGAGGTGATCCGCGCGGGGCGGGTGCGGCATGTGGTTGTGTATCACCCAGATCGGTTGATGCGCCAACCCCGGGACTTAGGAGCCGGAATGAATTAACTTATTCATGCCGTGGCTCGATGGCGTAATTCCAGTCTCCATGGAACTCGTGTCGGGTGAGGGGTATCGATTCCTTTTGGTGATCGGTGAGTTTGATTTTAGTGGGGTAGAGGTTGGG
>DATAWX010000026.1:0-3142 GCA_036266995.1 Pseudonocardiaceae bacterium
GACGCCGGCTACGACATCACCCGCCTCGCCCACGTTCTGGCCGATCTGCCCGTTGAGCTGGTCGGGCGACTTCGCTCGGATCGGGTTCTGCGACTGCCGAAGCCACCGCGGCCGACCGGCACGACCGGGCGGCCGCCCAAACACGGCCCGGAGATCGCCCTGGACAAGCCGGCCACCTGGCCCACACCGCGGCACACCACCAGCGCCGAGACCACCCGCTATGGCACCGCGGTCGCGACCAGCTGGGACCGGGTCCACCCCCGGCTCACCCGACGCGCGTGCTGGATCGACCACACCGGCGAGTTGCCCATCATCGAGGGCACCCTCGTCAGGCTGCAGGTCGAGCATCTGCCCGGCGACCGCGACCCTAAGCCCGTGTGGCTGTGGACCTCGGTGACCGATGCGAGCGCGGTCGATGTGGACCGCTGGTGGCATTCGTTCTTGCGCCGCTTCGACCTCGAACACACCTTCCGACTGTTCAAACAGACCCTCGGCTGGACCCGCCCGCGCATCCGCACCCCGGCCGCGGCCGACCGCTGGACCTGGCTGATCATCGCCGCGCACACCCAACTACACCTCGCCCGACCCCTTGTGGCCGACCTGCGCCGGCCCTGGGAACAGCCGGCCGCCCCAACCCGGCTCACCCCGGCCCGGGTCCGCCGCGGCTTTCGGAACATCCGCCCGATGACCCCGCTTCTCGCCAGGGCACCCAAACCCGGCCGGCCCGGCCCTGGACGGCCACCCGGATCCCGCAACCGGCGCCCCGCGATCAGCCACGACGTCGGAAAGACCGTCAAACGCGACCAAACCATCACCGCACGACGACAGCGCACAGGTTAAAGATCAAGCTAAGAGCCTGTTGGTGAACTGATCATGCGGCGATCGGCTGGGCCTGTCTGGGTTGGCCCCAGCGTGGTTGAGGTGGCTGGCCGGCGAGTTCGCGGGCCAGGCGGCGGGTCATGATGGACACGCTGGCCCACCACACCATGGCTTCGTGGTGGTCTGGTCGCCGTTCGTAGTCTCGGACCAGGCGCCGGTGGCGGATCAGCCAGCCGAACGTGCGCTCTACCACCCAGCGGCGAGGCAGCACGACGAACCCGGCGACGTTGTCAGTGCGTTTGATGATGGTCACCCTCAGGCGCAGCGCCGCCGTCGCCCAGATGACCAACCGGCCGGCGTAGCCACCGTCGGCCCACACCAGGCTGACGGTGGAGAACCGCTCGCGCAGCAGCGCAAGCAGCCGGTGCGCGCCGTCGCGGTCTTGCACGCTGGCCGCGGTGACGGTGACCACCAACAGCAGCCCGAGCGTGTCAGTGGCGATGTGTCGCTTGCGTCCTTTGGTTTTCTTACCCGCGTCATACCCGGCGCTGCTGGCGCCCACGGTGTCGGCGCCGCGCACGGTCTGGGAGTCGATAACCGGCTCATCCCAGTTGAGGGTGTAGCGGTAGCGGTCGGCGTGTTGATGCCGGGATAGGCGTCGAGGTCTTCCGATGATGGAAGTTCTCACACTGCCCATCTGGAAGACCTCGACGTGCGTGACGTTACCTTTGTGTGCCCTGATCTGACGACGTTCTGCCGTGTCGATGAGCTCGGTCTGGTGGTGCTCGGGCAGCGACTGGAGCCTGAGAGTGCGGTGTTGGCGTGCCGGGTTGCCGAGCCCGATGACTGGTGTCGTCGTTGCGGTTGTCAAGGAACGCCGCGTGACACGGTTACACGGCGGCTGGCGCATGAACCGCTGGGCTGGCGGCCGACGACGCTGCTGGTCACGGTGCGCCGTTACCGGTGCGCCGGATGCGCTCACGTGTGGCGCCAGGACATGTCCAAGGCGGCCGAGCCGCGGGCCAAGCTGTCGCGTCGCGGGCTGCGGTGGGCGTTGGAGGGCATCGTCTGCCAGCACCTGAGCGTGGCCCGTGTCGCTGAAGGGCTCGGCGTCGCCTGGAACACTGCCAATGATGCGGTCCTGGCCGAGGGCAAGCGCGTGCTGATCGAGGACCCGCACCGCTTCGAGAACGTGGCGGTGATCGGGGTCGATGAGCACGTCTGGCGGCACACCCGTCGCGGAGACAACTACGTCACCGTGATCATCGATCTCACAGCGGTGCGCGCAGGGACCGGGCCGGCTCGCCTGCTGGACATGGTGCAGGGCCACTCGAAACAGGCGTTCAAGGCCTGGCTCGCCGACCGGGAGCAGGCGTGGCGCGACGCGGTGGAGGTCGTAGCGATGGACGGCTTCACCGGTTTCAAGACCGCGACGGTCGAGGAACTCCCGGACGCCGTCGCGGTCATGGACCCCTTCCACGTCGTGCGCCTGGCCGGCGACGCCCTGGACCGATGCCGACGCCGCATCCAGCTCGCGACCCGCGGGCACCGCGGCCGCAAGAGCGACCCGCTCTATGCCGCCAGACGCAGCCTGCATACCGGCGCGGACCTGCTCACCGACAAACAAACCGCCCGGCTCGAGGCCCTGTTCGCCGACGACGAGCACGTCGCGGTCGAAGCCACCTGGAGCATCTACCAGCGCATGATCGCCGCCTACCGCGACCCCGACCGACCCGCCGCCAAGAAGGCCATGCAGGCCCTGATCGAGGCCGTCAACCACGGCGTCCCGACCGCGCTGAGCGAAATCATCACCCTCGGCCGAACCCTGAAACAGCGAGCCACCGACGTGCTCGCCTACTTCGACCGGCCCGGCACCTCCAACGGCCCCACCGAGGCCATCAACGGACGGCTCGAACACCTCCGCGGCTCCGCCCTCGGCTTCCGCAACCTCACCAACTACATCGCCAGATCCCTACTCGAGACCGGCGGCTTCAGACCCCAACTACACCCTAGATTGTGAAGAGCCGATTAATACCCCAAGAGCTGGGCGGTCTGGCGCGCGCGGGGAAATTTCTGGATAAGGTCCCACTGCTTCGACGGGTTCCAGTGATCGGTGCCGGAATAACAGCAATCGGTATTGGAACCGATATCGCCCAGGGAAAGAACCCGGTGCAGTCTGCGGTATCGGGCGTCAGTAGTCTTGCGGCAGGTGCTGCAGTCGGAGCGATGGCGGGAGGGCCGGTTGGTGTCGTGGCCGGCGCTGTCATTGGCGCTGGCGTAGGTTTCGTGGTCGATGAATGGGGCGATGACATTGCTCGGGGGA
>DATAWX010000027.1:0-29869 GCA_036266995.1 Pseudonocardiaceae bacterium
ACTCATCTCCGCCGAACTCGGCCGCCCCGTCGCCATCGACACCGACCCCAAAGCCGCCATCGCCCTCGGCGCCGCCCTCTGCGCACTACCCACCCCCACCACCGACACCGCACCCGAGGCGCCGATCAAGGTCGACATCGCAGTCCCCGAGACCTCGGCACCAGCGGCCGGATCCGAACTTCCGTCGTTCACTCCAGCGGAGGTTCCCCAGCGGCCATCCCTGACGGCACTGCCGCTGGATGTCGAACCCGCGACGCTCCAGTGGCGCAAAGCCAGGTCCCGACGGGCCAAACACGTCGCTCTCGCCGGAGCCCTCGCGCTATTCACCGTCGCTGGCGCGGCATCAGTGCCGTTCCTGACCTCTCGCACCGGTCCTCTTCCCCCGGCGGACGCCGGAACCTCGACGCCCAGCACCCCGGCGGCGCCGGGTGCCCCGGCGCCCGGTGCCCCAGCACCCGCCGCCAGCTCAGCACCGAATGCCGAGACGAGCAGCGACAACAGCTCGAATAGCGAGGGATCCGGCGGACCGGTCCGTACCACACCCCGGGCCGCACCGAATAAGCCGGCCGGTGCCGTCGCCAGGCATGATCCCCCGGCGGGTGCCCCCAGCGCGCCGCCGCCGAGCTGGGTCACCACGTACACCTGGACGAGCACCTGGTCCAGCCCCCCTCCGACCACGACCACCACGGTGCCGCCGCCCCCGCCACCTACTAAGACAACGAAGGCGCCCCCGCCGCCCACGACCACCACGGCTGTCCCGACCACCACAGCACACCGCCAGCACGGGCAGCCTGGATGAACCAGGCAACGGCTCGCCACCATCCGAGGCACGACGGCGCAGAGGTCTCGTTGGCTGGGTTGGGTCCGGCGCAGGCGTTTTACAACGCGGTCTGCGCCGACCCGTCGGCTCCACTCGCGGTGTGCGTCGTCGGGCCCGGTGGATGCGGAAAGAGCGCGCTGCTGGCAGGGCTGCGGCAGGCCTACCTGGCGGCGGGGGTGAGCGTGGTCGCGACGGGCGCGGTGCCCATCGAGCTCACGCCGTCCTCGGACGTGGCCGTGCTGGTCGACGATGCCCACCAACTGGACGGCCCCGGACTCGACCGGCTTCGCCATCTGGCGTTGACCGGCGACGTGCGGCTCGTCGTCGCCTACCGGCCCTGGCCGAGGAAGCCGGAACTCGACGAACTCGAAGACGCTGTGGGCAGTCACCATCAACCGGTGTTACTGGATCGGCTGGATCGCCGCAGCATCCAGATGCGCTGCGCGGCGCGGCTCGGCGGGGCGTTGCCCGCGTCGGTGATCGACCTGCTCTGCGAGCAGACCGGCGGGGTTCCCATGCTGATCGACTGGGTGCTGGACTCGATACAGGCCGGGATCAGGCTCGACGGCGACCGTCCGGATCTGCCGCCCGGTCTCGTCGACCGGGCCCGCTACGGCCTGGACCGGCTGGCCCCCCAGCTCCGGGCATTACTGCTGGCAGTGGGGCTCGGCGCGGCCCCGGACCCGGACATCCTCGCCGAGGTGCTGGTGGTGGATCAGGCGATCGTTGTCGACCTGTTGTCGATGGCGCAGGCAGCCGGCCTGCTGCTCAGCGACGGGCGGGTGATCCCGCTGGTGCAGCGGGCGGTAGTGGCCGGTGCCGCGCCGGGCACCAGGCGGGTGGTTCAGCGGCTGGCGCTCGCTGCCCACCTCGAACGTGGCCGGCCGGTGCTCGGCCTGGCCCGCCAGCTGATCGACGCGGGTGCCCGCGGTAGCGACCTCGCCGCCGTTTTCGAAGCGGCCGGCGACGCCGCCATGTCCGAACCGTCCGGGTCAGGCGCCGCGGCGCACGCGGCGCAGCTCTACACCCAGGCCGTTGCCGCCGGTGCCGACCCTGCCTCGTTGGCGCCCCGGCGTGCCGAGGCATCGGCTCTCGCCGGTGACCTGGACAAAGCACTGCGCCTTGCCGACCAGGCATTGTCCGACCCCTTATGTCCCGACCTCGGCAAGGCTGGCAACGTCGCGGCCGCAGTCTTGGCCCAACGTGGTCTGCTGGCTCGCAGCGCCGAGGTCTACCGCTGGGTCGGCCCCGCCCGGATGGGATCGGCGGCGCCACTGGCGGCGCTGGCGCTGCTGGGGACCGGGTCGCTGGCCGAGGCCCGGGAGGTGCTGGCGACCTCTCACGGTGACCGACCGCCGACGCTGGTAGCCGGCGCGGAGTCGCTGATGGCCGCCGGTGTACTCGAGTCGGTACTGAGCTCACCCGTGGGCGCGCCCACGACCGCCCCGACAATGGCACTGTCGACGCTGACCAGAGCCGCAGCGCTGCTCGAACCGGGCGGACGCGCCGCGCTGCTCCCAGACACCCCGGCGGCTTTGGCGGCGATCGTGGCGCTGCACTGTGGCGAGCTCGACGTCGCCGTCTCGGTCCTGGAGCGGGCGCTGGCCAGCGGCGCCGGCGGGTTGTTTGCGCGAGCCCGCCACCAGCTACTGCTGGCCTGGACCGCGATGACCCGTGGCGACATCGCGCTCGCCCGGCGATGGCTGGCCCGCACAGTCCCCGACTCAGGCAACTTCGAACCACGGGAGGCGTTGTTCGCCGCTGCGCTGGCGGTCGGTCTAGCCCGGCGCGAGAGCGACATCCCCACGTTGCAGACAGCATGGGCGGCGGCCCGGGAGGCCATCGTCCGGCACCCGGCCGACCTGTTCGCCCTGTTGCCGCTGGGTGAGCTGGCGGTGGCCGCGGCCAGACTACGGGACTTCGACCGGGTGGCGCCGCACCTGGAGCAGGCCTGGACCCTGCTTGAGCGGCTGGGTGACCCGCCGCTGTGGACCGCACCGCTGCACTGGTACGCGATGCATGCCGCGATGCTGCAAGGGCAGCCCAACATGGCCGAGCCGCACGCGGCGGCGTTGGCTCAGGCCGCGAAGAACAACCACTTCGCCAGGGTGCTCGCTGCCGCCGGACGCGCCTGGATGCAGGTGCTGGCCGGGCAGTTCGACCCCACTGAGGTGGAGGCCGCGGCGCGGGGACTGCAGACGATCGGGCAGGCCAACGATGGTTCCCGGCTCGTTGGGCAGGCCGCGATTCGCACCACCGACCGCAAGGCCATGGTCGCGCTGCTCGGATGTGCTCGAGCGCTGCAAGCCACCGGCCCCGGCGCGGCCAGCGCGGTGCCGGAAAGTGCACCGGAGGCCTCACCCGAGCCGGTGGTTGCCTCCCGACCACCGGCCGCTGCATCATCCGCCGCACCCCTGCTGAGCAGCCGGGAACATGAGGTCGCCGAGCTCATCCTGACCGGACTGACCTACCGTCAGATCGGCGAACGGCTGTTCATCTCGGCCAAGACCGTCGAGCACCACGTGGCCCGGATGCGTCAGCGATTGGATGTGACCAGCCGCGACGAGCTGTTTGCCCAGCTCCGGATGTTGGTCGGAGCTAGCGGCGGGTGAGCCCCACCGGCTTGTAGAGGGTGCTGCGCTGGGCCAGCGGTCGACCGAGCGGCTCGACGATCGCGCGGAACCCTGCCGCATCCAGGCCCTGCCCGTGGCTGGCGCCGGCCGCCCGGCTGATGTTCTCGTCCATCAGCGTGCCACCCAGGTCGTCGACGCCGGCCTGCAGCAGCTGGCGGGCACCGGACTCGCCGAGCTTGACCCAGGACGCCTGCACGTGGTCGATCAACCCGTGCATCGCGATCCGAGCTACCGCGTGCACCAGCAGCACCTCTCGCCAGGTCGGTCCACGCCGAGCTGCCCGCTTGAGATACATCGGGGTCGCCATGTGCACGAAGGGCAGCCCGACGAACTCGGTGAACCCGCCGGTCTGTGCCTGCAGTTCCCGAGCTCTCAGCAGGTGACGGGCCCAGTGCACCGGTTGCTCGATGGCCCCGAACATCATCGTGACGTTGGACCGCAGCCCTACCGAGTGCGCCACCCGGTGCGCCTCCAGCCACTCCGCAGTAGTGATCTTGTCCGGGCACAGCACCGCGCGGACCTCATCGTCGAGGATCTCCGCGGCGGTACCGGGCAGCGATCGCAGGCCCGCTTCGCGCAGCCGGGTCAGGTAGTCGACGAGCGGCTCGCCCAACCGTCGGGCCCCTTCGGTGACCTCCAGTGCGGTGAAGCCGTGGATGTGGATTCCGGGGGCCGCCTCGTGGATTGTCCGACACACCGTGACGTAGTAGTCACCATCGAAGCTGGGATGGATCCCGCCCTGCAGGCAGACCTCGGTGGCGCCGCGGCGCTGCGCCTCGAGCACCCGCGCCACGATCTCGGGGAGCTCCAGCAGGTACGGCGCGCCACGCAGATTCAGTGACAGCTTGCCCTTGGAGAACCCGCAGAACCGGCACCGGAACGTGCATACGTTGGTGTAGTTGATGTTGCGATTGACCACATAGGTGACGGTGTCGCCGACGGCTGCCACCCGCAGCTCGTCGGCCAGCCTGGCGACGGCGCCGACCTCGGGGCCGCGGGCTCGAAACAGCGTGACCAGCTCCTCGAGTCCGGGGCGCTGGCCGGCGCGAACCCCGTCGAGCACCGCACGCACAGCGCCGGTCGCCCGCCCCGGCGCCGGCAGCAACACTGGCGGCGCGACACCGGCGCCGGAGTACCAAGCGGTGGAGCGACGCCCCGCCAAGGTCACTTCGGCGCCGTCGGCGACGTCGGTGGCCCGCGCCGCATGTTCGGGAAAGACAGCGCCCGGATCGTCGCGCCCGAGCCCTTCGGCGTCGGAGCGGTCCAGCACACCGAAACGGACGGTCTCATGCAGCCACCGGTCAGGCTGCAGGGCGAACTCCGGGTAGATGGTCAGGCGCGGGGCCAGCGTGTGGCCGTGCACCTCGGTCGCACTGCGCAGCTCGTCCAGCGCCGGCCAGGGTCGCTCGGGATTGACGTGATCGGCGCTGATGGGGGAGACCCCACCCCAGTCGTCGATGCCGGCGGCAAGGACACTCGCCGGGTCGTCGGTGAGGTTGGGCGGGGCCTGCACATGCACCTGCGGCGGCAGCAGCAGCCGAGCCAGCGCGATGGCCCGTAGGTGCTCCCGCGGTGGGCAGGGTGGTACATGACGCATCGCGGTGCCCGCCTTGGGCCGGAAGTTCTGCACGATCACTTCTTGGACATGCCCGAACCGCCGGTGCGCGTCGGCGATCGCCTCTAGGGCTACGATGCGGTCGGTCTCGGTCTCGCCGATACCGACCAGGATCCCGGTGGTGAACGGGATCGCCAGCTCACCCGCCGTATGCAGGGTGGCCAGTCGCCGGTCCGGGTGCTTGTCCGGGGCGCCCCGGTGCGCGGCCAGGTCCGGCCGCAACGATTCGATCATCATGCCCTGGCTGGCGGTCACCATGCGCAGCGCAGCCAGCTCGTCGCGGTACAAGGCGCCGGCGTTGGCATGCGGGAGTAGCCCGGTCTGCTCGAGCACCGCTCGGCACGCCGCGACCAGGTAGCCCACCGTGGAGTCGTAGCCGTGATCGACCAGCCAGCTCCGGGCTGACGGGTACCGGCGCTCTGCGCGCTCACCGAGGGTGAACAGCGCCTCATGACAGCCGAGCTCGGCGCCCCGCCTGGCGATCGCCAACACCTCGTCGAGCTCCAGGTAGGGTGACGGAAGCTCCCGGGGAGCATGGGCGAAGGTGCAATAGCCGCAGCGATCCCGGCACAGCATGGTCAACGGCAGGAACACCTTGGGCGAGTAGGTCACCCGCGTTCCGTACACCGCGTCACGCGCCGCACGAGCTCGTCGTGCCAACTCCCCAGTGCCCAACCGAACGAGCTCGCCCCCGTCGTTCACCATGCTCCCAGCCTGGCAGTGAGAGCGTGGATCAGCGCGTTGCGAGGCGTACGCGGTCGCGACCGGCGGCTTTGGCGGCCAGCAGGGCGCCGTCGGCGGCAAGGAGCAGCTGGTCGATCTCGTCGCCGTCATTGGGTCGGACCGCCGCACCTATCGACACCGATATCCCATCCACGGTGACCGGCCGATCGTGCGGACTGTCGACCAGGACGCGCAGCTGGCTGATTCGCTCCCGGATCCGGTCCGCGATGTGCTCAACCTGGTCGGTGCCCACCCCGGAGAGCAGGATCACGAACTCTTCACCCCCGAACCGCCCGACCAGGTCGTAGGGCCTGGTCTGGGAGCGGAGCTCATCAGCGACGGCGCGTAGCACCTGGTCACCGACGAGATGACCCATCCGGTCGTTGAACAGCTTGAAATGATCCAGGTCCAGCATCAGCACTCCAAGCGGGTCGGCGAGCCGGCGGGCGCGTTCAAGCTCCCTGCCGGCGGCCTCACGCCAGAAGCCCGCGGTGAGCAGACCAGTTTTGCTGTCGGTGCGCGCGGCCTGCTGGAAGTGCGGGAGCAGCAGTGCACGGTGCAGTGCGAACACGGTGATCATGAGGACGGCAAGAAGCCATGGAGCGAAGGCCAGCGTCACGGCGAATCCGACTCCGAGCCCCAGCGCGGCCGCCACAACGATCTGGTCACCCGGGTTGCCCAGGACCTGAGGGGCCGGCTGCAGTGGGTCGGACATGATCACGGCGCCGACCACCAAGCCGTAATTGACCAACCAGAACACCGTCCCGGCACCGATCAGGACGATAAGCCCCGGCGGTCCGTGCGGGACGATCGGATACCCATCGGGCTGGACCAGCTGCAGGACTGCGACGGCGGCCGCGGGCGCCAGCACCATCGTCGCGGCCGAGAACAGCTTTCGATACAACCTGCCGGAACATCCTCGATACCAGGAGTGCAGATGAACCAACCCGGTCAGACCGAAGACAAGCGGCAGCGGAACGGACAACACCGCCGCGAAAATCCATAACGAGGTGAGATTCGTCAGCAGACCAGTGCCTGCCGTCCGCTCCCGCAGGCTCTCGATCCGGCGAACCGCCTCCCGGTGGACGACCGCCCCAGCGCTCAGCAGCCCGAAGCGCACCAGATCACCAGAGCGGATCGGGACCGCCACGATGATCCCAGCAACCAGCGCCAGCGCCACGAAGTCCACAGTGAGGACGTAGGCGATGACAACTCTCCGCTCGCACCACAACGTCCACTGCCGTGGGTGCAGGGCCAGGCCGCGCCTCGATTCGACGCCTTGCAGCCCGTGGCTCATACTCACTAGGTTCCCCCGGTAGTGACGTTGAGCGATCTTTCCCCAGGGTAATCGGCATGCGACTCTTTGTCATCCTCCGAGCGGAGTGCCACATCCAGCGGATTTTTCGTCACCCTCAGCCATATGGTACCGCCAAATGGCTGAGGTCTGAGCCTTCGTGGTGGGCCAGGATTTCCCGTGCACCGATCACCGCTGGTATGAAGTGTCACCCAGAGTCGCATCCCGCGCTCCGCGAGGGGGTGGTGGTAATGAGCAGATGGGGACAAGCGCTGCGAGTGCTGGTCCTGCTGCTGGTGGTGTACGCGCTGCCGGCCAGCTTGCTGTCCAGCTCCACCTGGGCATCGGTGACGCCATCCGCGACGGTCGCCGTACCCGGCTCGCAGCTTCCGTCCGGCTCGGTGGGGTCCGGCACGAGTGCGCCGAGATTGGTCCCGGCCGCCCCGGCGCCCAGCCTGTCACCCAGCATCGCGCCCAGCCCGCCACCGGTCTCGCCGTTCACCGGCCTGCCCACCGACCTCAACGCCCCCGTGCTCTGCGTGAAGATCGACAATGCGGCGGTGGCCCGCCCGCAAAGCGGACTCGAGCTGGCCGATCTCGTCTACGTCGAACCCGTCGAGGGCGGCCTGAGCCGGCTCCTGGGCGTGTACCAGTCCCGAGTCCCGCCAGTGGTGGGGCCGGTACGCAGCTCGCGAGCCTCCGATGTGGAGTTGCTGGCCAATTTCGGCCGGCCGGCACTGGCGTTTTCCGGCGCGGCACCCGAAGTCGGCGCGTTGGTCGACCAGGCTCCGATACTTGACGTCTCGGCGATAGCGCGGGCGGGTGACTATCACCGCGACCGGCGAAGACCGATGCCGCACAATCTCTACGGCGACGCCAACCAGCTACGCCAAGGCGGCGCGCCACCGCGAGATATCGGGTTCCGCTTCGGACCTCTTCCATCCGGCGGTCAACCAGTGCAGGGGACAACCGAGGTCAGGTACCCGGCGACCACCATCGGCGTGCAGTGGGTGCCCGCGGAATCCAGGTGGGTGATGTCCATGGATAGCGCGCCGCTCACCTCCGCGTCGGGACCGCGGCCCGGTGCGGCGACTGTGGTGCTGCAGCGGGTGCCAGTGCACGCTACTTCGGTCCACGACGTGGCCGGATCAGCGTCGCCGTTCGCGGCGACAGTGGGCTCCGGTGAGGCGGTCGTGCTCCGTGACGGCCAGGCGTTCACCGGGAGCTGGTCGCGTCCGAACCCCGACGCGGTCACCACCTTCACCATGCCGGATGGATCGCCGCTGACCTTCGCGCCCGGCCCAGTATGGGTGGTACTGGTTCCAAGCTAGGCGCTGCCAGGTGCAGGGGACATACCTGCCGGGGGTACGTTGAGCCGCACAGGGGTCGAGAGGGGACAGCGCGGTGGCGAGCTACACCAAGGACCGGGTCGCGTACCTCAACCGGCTACGCCGGATCGAGGGTCAGATCCGCGGGCTTCATCGGATGGTGGAGCAGGACCAGTATTGCATCGATGTACTGACCCAAGTCTCGGCCGCTACCAAAGCACTGCAATCCTTCGCACTGGCTCTGCTCGAAGAACATATGGCCACCTGCATGGTCGACGCCGCGGCCGACGGGTCCGACGCCGGCGTCAAGGTCAAGGAAGCGGCCGACGCGATCGCTCGCCTGGTTCGCTCCTGACAAACCGCGCGGTGTAGCGCAACGGGATGAGGAGGTTATGACATGGGGGACACCGCCACAGTCGGCGAGTACATCATCACGGGGATGGTTTGCCAACACTGTGTCTCGGCGGTGACACAGGAGGTCGGTGCCATCGATGGCGTCACGGACGTGCAGGTCGATCTGGCCACCGGCCGGGTTCGCGTCACCAGCAGTGGGCCGTTGGATGACGCCGTAGTCCGCGCTGCGGTCGACGAGGCCGGCTATGCGATCTCAAGCTGAAATCTCGAACCACGAGATCTCGACCTAGACATGCTTGACACTCGAAAGTTCCGGGCTGAACGGATGCGAGCCCCGATGCCGTTGCTGGCGTTAGTCGTCGGCTTGGTTGCGCTGTTCGGCTTCGGGATCAATTTCGGCGAGGCGGTCGTCGGCCGCGCCTCGCCAGTGCCCCATGACCACGGTCGAAACGGCCTCGGTGAGAACGACGATCACGGCAGGGCGCCCGGTGGACTGGCCATCGCTAGCCAGGGTTACGTGCTGCGCCCTCGGACCACGCGATTCACGGCCGGAGAGTTCGAGAATTTCCGTTTCACGGTCTACGCGAGTAATGGCCAGCCGGTGACCGACTTCGCCCAGCGCGGCGACCGGCGGATGAATTTCTTCGTCGTTCGCCGGGACATGACCGGCTACCAGCATCTTTACCCCGTCATGGACCCCGATGGCACCTGGACAGTACCGCTGGACCTCGACGAGCCGGGCAGCTACCGAGCTTTCGCCGAGTTCCTTCCCGGGACCGCCACGACACTGGTCACACTCGGAGTTGATCTCGAAGCCCCCGGGCTCGTCGAGGACGGACCGATATCGAAGGTCTCGACGATCGCCGAGCTCGATGGTTATACGGTGGTGTGGACCGGGGATCTCGTCGCTGGAACGGTATCCCGAATAGGGATGCACGTTATGCGCGACGATCTGCCGGTCACCGACCTGGATCCTGTTCTTGGGGGCGCCGGGCATTTGGTCATCCTGCGCGAGGGAGACCTAGCACACCTGAACGTACGCCCGGTCGCGGGTCCCCGTCAGGACACGGCCATTGACTTCGATGCCGACGTGCCGACTGCCGGTTACTACCGGATGTTCCTGGAATTCCAGCATCACGGCCAGCTGCGGACTGTCGAGTTCACCGCGCTGGCGAGGTGACCCGTGGCCACCGTCGATGACCGCAGCGCCGTGAGCGGACCCAGCGAGCTCAACCGTCGACTAGAGCTCACCATCGGTGGCATGACCTGTGCGTCCTGTGCGGCGCGCATAGAGAAGAAGCTGAACAAGCTCGAGGGAGTGCGCGCCACCGTCAACTACGCGACCGAGAAAGCGCGAGTCGACCACGCAGACGGTGTCACACCCGAGGATCTCGTGGCCACCGTGACGCGCACCGGCTACACCGCTGAGTTGCCCGCCGACGCCGATGCTGACCCGGACACCAAGCCCAACACCAGCCCAGCCGGCACCGACCTCAAGGCGTTGCGGGAACGGCTGTTGGGCAGCGCTGTGCTCGCCGTCCAGGTGATCGCGATGTCGATGGCCGCGATGGTGCCGGGCCTGAAAGTGCCGCACGAGTTCGAGGCGCTGTCACTGTTCCTTACCGCTCCGATCGTGACCTGGGGAGCGTGGCCCTTCCATCGGGCCGCGTGGCAGAACCTGCGCCACGGCGCTGCCACGATGGACACGCTGATCTCGATGGGTGTGCTGACGGCGTTCCTGTGGAGCTGCTACGCGTGGTTCGTCAGTAGCGGCGGCCTCATCCAGCAGCACGACGTTCTTGCCCCTGGGCGCCACGCGCATAGCCAGGTCTACTTCGAGGTTGCCGCTGGTGTGACGGTCTTCCTGCTGGCCGGTCGCTATTTCGAGGCGCGTTCCAAGCGGCGTGCCGGTGCGGCGCTACGAGCGTTGCTGGATCTCGGCGCCGCAGACGTCGCGGTGCTGCGCGGCGGCCAGGAGATGCGCATCCCCATTGACCGGCTCCTGGTCGGCGACGAGTTCATCGTCCGCCCAGGGGAGAAGATCGCCACCGACGGGGAGGTGGTGGAAGGGGCCTCGGTCGTCGACGAGAGCATGCTGACCGGCGAGTCGGTACCGATCGAGGTCGACCCGGGCTCGGCGGTCACCGGAGGGACGATGAACGCCTCCGGTCGGCTGCGGGTGCGCGCCTCCCGGGTTGGTGCGCAGACCCGTCTCACGCAGATGGCGCGGTTGGTATCGGACGCGCAGAGCGGCAAGGCCAAGGTGCAGCGGCTGGCCGACCGGGTCTCGGCCGTCTTCGTACCGATCGTGATCGCGCTCGCGGTGGTCACCCTCGCTGTCTGGCTGGTGATCGGTTCTCCGGTCGGGACCGCGTTCGCCGCAGCGGTCGCCGTGCTGATCATCGCCTGTCCTTGCGCCCTCGGGCTGGCCACCCCCACCGCGCTGCTGGTCGGCACCGGTCGCGGTGCACAGTTGGGCATCCTCATCAAGGGGCCCGAGGTGCTGGAGTCCACTCGGCGGGTGGACACGGTGCTGCTGGACAAGACCGGCACGGTCACCACCGGCGCGATGACCCTGGTGGAGGTGCTGCCCGCCGCCGGTGAGAACGCCGACGAGGTGTTGCGGCGTGCCGCGGCCGTGGAAGACGCTTCGGAGCATCCCATCGCCACCGCAATCGCTGCGGGCGGCCGGCAGCGGCTCGGACAGCTGCCCCCAGTGGTCGGTTTCCGCTCGGCTCGGGGACTGGGCGTGCAGGGTGAGATCGACGGTGCCGTGGTACAGGTCGGCCGGCCGGTCTGGTTAGCCGAGCAGTGGTCGGTGTCGCTGCCTTACGCGCTGGTTTCGGCCGCGTCGGAGCAAGAGGCCCACGGCCGCACCGTCGTCGCGGTCGCCTGGGACGGCCGCGCTCGCGGCCTGCTCTCGGTGGCCGACACGGTCAAGGCGAGCAGCGCCGAGGCGGTGCGCCTGCTGCGCAGCCTGGGGTTGAACCCGGTGCTGGTCACCGGCGACAACGAGACCGTCGCCCGCGCAGTGGCCGCCGAGGTCGGTATCGACACGGTGATCTCCGGGGTCCTACCTGAAGGCAAGGTCGAGCAGGTGCGGCGGTTGCAGCAGGCAGGCCGGGTTGTGGCGATGGTCGGCGACGGCATCAACGACGCCGCGGCGCTGGCCCAGGCCGATCTGGGGTTGGCCATGGGCACCGGCACCGATGCCGCCATCGAGGCCAGCGACCTGACCCTTGTCCGCGGCGACCTTCGGGTGGTCGCCGACGCGATCCGGCTGTCCCGGCGCACCCTGCGCACCATCAAGGGCAACCTGTTCTGGGCTTTCGGCTACAACGTCGCCGCCCTCCCGTTGGCGGCGGCAGGCCTGCTCAACCCCATGATCGCCGGAGCGGCGATGGCATTCTCCTCAGTCTTCGTGGTGTCCAACAGCCTCCGACTGCGCAGTTTCCGCCCGCTGACCCCCTCAGCCTGAGTGCGGACGATCGCTATTCGGCTCCGAATGGCGATCTCTGTTCGGTCTCCCGCAGGGCGTGGCGCAGGGTGTCTGCGGCGGCGTCGAGCTCGGCCGGGTCTGGATCGGGGTTGGCGTTGCCGAAGTCGAAGTCGTCGATGCCCCAGGCGGGGAACACGTGCACATGCAGGTGCGGCACCTCGAACCCGGCAATGATCAGGCCGGCCCGGGGTGCGTCGAACGCGGCCTTCTGCGCGGTGCCGATGTGCCTGGCCACCGCCACGAGATGGGCTAGCAGGTCGTCGTCCGCGTCGGTCCACTCATCGACCTCACCCCGGGGGACGACCAGGGTGTGCCCAGGCCGCAACGGAGCGATGGTGAGGAATGCGACACAGCGTTCGTCACGCCAGACGAACCGTCCCGGAATCTCACCCTGAATGATACGGCTGAACAGCGTCGGCACGATTCTCCTCCATCGGTATCAGAGCAATCACAGCACGGCGTGCCGGTCCAGCCACGCACGCAGCTGTGCGCCACCGTCGGCGGCGGGATCGTTGGTGGCGATGCGCGGACCGGCAAATGTCCGGGACCGGCTAAACGCCCCGCCCACGACCAGTACCGGGCCGGGGTGGCGTCGTGCCAGTTGAGCGAAGTCCCCGTCACCGGTGGCCAACAGCAGCGGCCGGTCATCGGTGCGGTACGCGCGGGCCAGCAGGATATCCGCGCCCTGCCAGCCGCTGGCCGGCAGAACCTGAGCCTGCGGCGGCCAGTCGACCGCTTCCAGCGCTGCCGGTGCTCCGGCTATCACGACGTCGCCGGATGGTGCCGCCTCCAGCGCTGCGACGAGCAGACGCAGCCGCGGCACATCGAGGTTGTCCGCGTCGATCAGTACCTGCACGGTGTGATCATGCACCTGCCGGGTTGACCAGGTTCCCAGGCCACAGTCGATCAGTCATGCGAAGCTCCTCAGGTGCGACTCACCGGACTGGACACGGCCTTCCTGTGCCTGGATCGTGATGTGTCCCCGATGCACCTCGGCGCGTTGGCGATCTTTCGACCGGTCCATCCCGGTGATCCGACACGGCTGGCCGCTCTGCTGGTAGATCGGGCCCAGTCTCTCCCACAGCTACGCCAGCGGGTGCAACCAGCCGAGTTTCCACTGGCCGCCGCGCAGTGGGTCGATGACCCGGGATTCTGCGCCAAGGACCACGTCGAACTGCATCAGCTCGACCGTCTCGACGGCCTCGACTGTCGCGATGGGGCGGCTGACTTGGCCGCCGAGTTGATGATCCGGCCACTGCAGCGACACCGCCCGCTGTGGGAGTTCCATGTGATTTCGGGCCTCGACGGAGGCCGTTTCGCGGTGCTGTTGAAGATGCATCACGCACTCGGCGACGGGCTCAACGCCCTGGAGATCGGGCTCCAGGTGCTCGACGAGGTCGCGCCGCGAGGCGATGGGGCCAGGAGTAGCAGCACCACCGACGACCGCGCTCCACTGTCGACGCAACCGAGCGTGCAGTCGCGGATGTGGCGGGTGCCCGGCGACGTGGAGGACGCGCGCGGGAGTGTGGCGGTGCAGATGAGCCAGGCCACCAGGATCGTCACCTCGGTGCTGCGGTCCGTCCGGTTGCCCTCCCCGGCCTCCCCGCTGGTGACCATGTCTTCGGGACGGCGGATCTTGGCGATGGCCCAGCTGGATCTGCTCCCGGTGCGCCGAATCCGGGCGCACTACGGCGGCACGGTGAACGATGTGCTGCTGGCGGTGGTGACCGGGGGATTGCGGGAATGGCTCGTCGCCCGCGGCGATCCCATCGGGGGCCTGTTCCTTCGAGCGTTCATCCCGGTGAGCCGGCGGGCCAAGTCGAGCAACCGTACCGGGGGAAACCGGCTGTCGGGCTACCTCTGCGAGCTGCCGGTCGGCGAGCCCGATCCCGGCAAGCGGCTACTCGCAATCCGGCGGGCGATGGAGCAGAACAAGGCAACCGGGGCCGACAGCGGCCCGGGTGCGATACCGGTGTTGGCCGATCAGTTGCCATCCGCGGTGCACCGGGTGGTCGCCCCGGTCGCCGGTCAGGCGGCCTCCTTGCTGTTCGACCTGATGGTGACCAGCATCCCGGTGCCGAGCATCCCGTTCACCCTGGATGGCGCTGAGCTGGAGGAGGTTTTCCCGATAGCGCCGCTGGCGGCCGGCCAGGCGCTGGTTGTCGGGCTTTCCTGGTACCAGGACACCGCATACATCGCCCTGCACGCCGACCGGGGGGCCCTGCCTGACGTGCGCCAACTCGCCGAGGCGATGCAGCCCGGGGTGGTTGCCCTCAACGCTTTCGTTGAGTGAGCCAATCGCGTAGGTGGTGGCACTCCGGGTGAATGCAGGTGACTCTTTGTATCCAGCTACCCTGACCGGGTGCCAACTTTCGACGCCGCAGCGGTCAATTGCCAGGTATCGGTCTTTCGCGAGGGCCTGCTGACCTCAATGGGCCATGACGTGACATTCCAGGTGACCAACTTGTCCCTGGATGTCGGGGACGACGACGGGATCACCGTCGACCTCGACGCGGGCTCGCTGCGCGTCACGACCCAAGCGGTCAAGGAATCGGATCGTAAGGACATCGAGAAGAACACCGAGAAGACACTCGAGGTGCGGAAACACCCAAAGATCCAGTTTCACTCGGTGTCGGTGGTGCGTGACGGTGACCGGGCGCGCATCGAGGGAGACCTCACACTGCACGGCGTCACGAAACCGATCTCGGTCGAGGCACGCGATGACGGCCGGCACTGGAACGCGAAGATCACCCTGGATCAGCGCGAGTTCGGTATCAAGCCGTTTTCGGCCATGCTCGGCGCGCTGAAGGTCAAACCCGAAGTGGAAGTGAACATCAGCGTCCCACACCCCTGACAGCTGGGCGGCAGCGACGGGGCTGGGGGTATGTCCGAAGCTCGCGAGACCTACGCCCATGGCTATCACGAGAGCGTGTTGCGTTCTCACCGGTGGCGAACGGTCGCCAACTCCGCCGCCTACCTCGTTGACCGGCTGGCAGCGGGGACGGATGTGCTCGACGTAGGCTGCGGCCCGGGGACGATCACACTCGACCTCGCCCGCATCGTGGCGCCCGGGCGAGTGATTGGCGTCGACCGCGAAACCGAGCTGGTCGAGGCGGCACGTGGCGAGGCTGAGGGCGTCGCCAACGTCGAGTTTCAAGTCGGTGACGTCTACCGGTTGCCCACCGCCGACGCCGCTTTCGACGTTGTCCACGCGCATCAGTTGCTACAGCACCTCGGCGACCCGGTCGCCGCGCTGGTGGAGATGCGACGGGTCTGCCGGCCGACCGGGGTCGTTGCCGCCCGGGACAGCGACTACGCGACCGCAGCGTGGTACCCGGAGGATCCTGCCCTCGACCGCTGGCTCGACCTGCAGCTGCAGGTGATCCAGGACAACGGCGGTGATCCCCGGGCTGGACGCCGCCTGCTCGGTTGGGCGCATCGCGCGGGATTCTCGGAAGTGATCCCGTCGGCCTCGGTGTGGTGTTTCGCGACCCCGGACCAGCGCGACTTCTGGGGAGGGATGTGGGCCGACCGAGTGGTCGGCTCGACGCTCGCCGACCAAGCGGTGCGGCGAGGGCTGGCGTCGAGAGCCGACCTCCAGGAGATCGCACGGTCTTGGCGCCGGTGGGTGGCCGCGGCCGACGGCTGGTTCACCGTCGTCCACGGTGAAGTCCTCTGCACCCCCTGAGCGCAAGGTAGCCCACCGGAGGCATCCTGCCCTTACTCCGTCACCGACTGTGGTGATGTGCGCGGATCGAGTGCCCCGAGCACCAGCCGTTTGCGAAGCCACCACGGGGACGCCGCGAACAGGGCACCCATCGCGGCGGCGCTGCCTGCGACGTCCTCGCGGCCGGTGAGGTAGGCCCAGCGGTGTCGCTGCGGCAGCGCGAAGAATACGTCGAAGAACTCAGGAACCAGGCGAGGCGGGAAGCGCAGCAGCGACTCCAGGCTCCGCCGCCGAAGGGTGTGCACCGCCAGCGCGGACGGGCTCCACACCGTCTGCCAGGCAGCCGCGCCGGCTGCTGCCGAACCACCATGCTGCAGCGCATCCCGCACGGCGGTGGCCACCCGGGGGGCCAACCGCAGGGATGTGGCCACGCTGTAGCCGGTAGCCGGATGCACCAGCGGGCTCGCCGCCCCGAAAGGGACGACCGGCCCACGCCAGTTCTCGGGTGATGGCAGTGGTCGATCCACCGGGAAGCGCACCCGCTCCTCGGCACCCGGTGGCACCGCGATGCGGTGATGGGCCAACCTGGCGTGCAGCCGGCGACGCAGCACCCCTAGGCCGAACCCTGGACGGCAGGCCAGCGAGGTCTCCTCAAGCAGTACTCGATCCGACGTCACCGGCACCGCGTAAAGGAACGTGGGCCATCCCGTCTCGCCGTGATCTGGCCGCCAGTCCATGAACAAGGCGCTGCCCGGCGTCACCAGATCCCGCGCGGCGGCGGCGTCGACCACCACTCCCACCGCGGTCTGCTCAGCGGCGATCCGGCGGGGCGAAGCGCCGAGCACCGTGCGCGGCGCACCGGTTGCGTCAAGCAGGACAGCGGCCCGTCGTTGGCTGCCGTCGACGTCCACCGTGACCCCGCTCGGGTCCGGGCGGCCATCCCGCACCCGGCCCTTCACCACTGTGACCGGAGCGGCCGCGAACCCGTCCCGGAGCACTGTGTTGTCCAGCACCACGTAGTCCCAGCCTAGCCGGTGCTCCGTCGTGCCGATGGCCTCACCGGAGCCGCTGCCCGCCACAGCTGCGCCGGCGTCAGCGGGAAGCTCTCCCCGCCAGGAGCCGTAGGTGGCCCGCCACGGCCGGTCCGGCGCGGGGTCCACCAGTTCGGTGTCCAGCCCTAGCCGCGCGCAGGCCGCCGCCACCGCCCACCCCGCCGGGCCACCGCCTGCCACCAGCACATCGATCACCCGATGCAGCCTACGGCGACCCGTTGGTGACACAGCTCGTGAGTGCGTAACAGTGTTCTAACACTGTTACGCACTCACGAGCTCATCCGGGCACGCGCTAGCGTGCCCGGATGAGCCGGACCCGGGAGCTAGCCGGCGGTGGGCGCGCGGTGGAAGTGGAGCCCGAGCGACTGGCCGGGTTCCTGGAGCGGTTCGCCGCCGGGCACGGTGGGGCGCTGTCCACCACCGTCGCGCGGCAGCGGGTCGATGTAGCGGCTGGTGATGGCGCGACGGCAGCGATCCTGGTGCCTTTCGGTCCGCTGGTAGCAACTCCAGAGCAACGGGCCGGCCTCGCCTTGGACGATCTGCTCGACCACCTCATAGCGGCGCGCACGATCGGGCTGCTCCTGGTTCGCCTGGGTGGATACAGCGTCGGAATAGCTCGCGCCGGGGTGGTACTCACCTCCAGCACCGGCAGCCGGCTGGTGCACGGCCGCTCCGCGGCGGGTGGGCAATCCCAGCAGCGTTTCGCCCGGCGGCGGGAGGGTCAGGCGCGAGTGGCGCTGCGTGCCGCGGCTGACACAGCCGCGCGGGTACTGCTGCCCCGAGCGGGGGAGCTCGACGCCGTCGTCCTCGGTGGGGATACCGCGGCACTGCGCACCCTGGCCGCCGACCCGCGATTGACCGTGCTGCTTGCGCGGGCCGAACCTCGGGTGCTGGACATCCCCGAACCCCGCCGCGCGGTGCTCGACGAGGCCGCGAGGAGAGCCCGTTGCGTCGAGGTCCAGCTGAACCAGCCACCGGATTAGGCCCAGCCCCGCCGAGCCCTCGAGTCGCCCACCAACGCTTCTCGAACTCCACAGCAGTGCTGTCCCACGTTGGCCGAGCAGCGCTGCTGTGGAGTTCGGGGGGGTTGAGAGCACGCAGAGCGGCGGTGTTGTGGCGGCACGGTATTCCGAGTGCAGCGGTCGGTAGGATGGGGTCGTGGTCGCGACAAGCTGATCAGCTGCCGGCCCTGCGCGCTACGGCGCGTGGGGGACCTGTCCCTGCCAGCGACCACCTTTGGAGAGTCCCCGCATCGTGATCACCGCCACCGATCTTGAGCTGCGCGCCGGCTCGCGGATCTTGCTGTCCGGAGCCACCCTGCGAGTGCAGCCCGGCGACCGGATCGGTCTCGTCGGGCGCAACGGCGCCGGCAAGACCACCACGCTGCGGGCGCTGGCCGGCCAGTGCGTCCCGTACGGAGGCCAGGTTCGTCGCACCGGGGAGCTGGGCTACCTGCCGCAGGATCCCCGCGAGGGTGACCTCTCGGTATCGGCCAGGGACCGAGTGCTATCCGCTCGCGGGCTCGACCAGCTGCTGCACGAGATGGAGAAGTCGCAGTCCGAGATGGCGGAGCTGGTCGATGGCGACGAGCAAGGCCGGGCAGTGCGCCGATACAGCCACCTCGAGGACCGGTTCTCCGCGCTAGGGGGATACGCCGCCGAAAGTGAGGCCGCGCGGATCTGCGCCAGCCTGGGCTTGCCCGACCGCGTGCTGGCCCAGCCACTGCACACGCTGTCCGGCGGCCAGCGCCGCAGGGTCGAGCTGGCCCGGATCCTGTTCGGCGCCTCGGACGGTTCCGGCGGACGCTCGAACACCACCCTGTTGCTCGACGAGCCGACGAACCATCTCGATGCCGATTCGATCACCTGGCTGCGCGATTTCCTCACGGCGCATGACGGCGGCCTGATCGTCATCAGCCACGACACCGATCTGCTCGCCGCCGTGGTCAACAAGGTCTGGTTGCTCGACGCGATCCGCGGCGAAGCCGATGTCTACAACCTGGGCTGGCAGCGATACCTCGATGCCCGGGCCGCAGACGAGAAGCGGCGACGCCGGGAGCGCGCCAATGCGGAGAAGAAGGCCGGTGCGCTCATGGCGCAGGCCGACCGGATGCGCGCCAAGGCCACCAAGGCCGTCGCGGCGCAGAACATGCAACGGCGGGCCGCCAGGTTGCTGGCCGGCGCCGAGACCGAACAGCGGGGGGAGCGGGTGGCGAAGATCCGCTTCCCGCAGCCCGCCGCCTGCGGACGGACTCCGCTGACCGCCAGCGGGCTGGCCAAGTCCTATGGCTCGCTGGAGGTCTTCAGCGGGGTGGACCTCGCGGTCGACCGGGGGGCCCGAGTGGTGATCCTCGGTCTCAACGGAGCCGGAAAAACCACCCTCCTGCGGTTACTCGGCGGGATGGAGAACCCCGATGCCGGGCAGGTGGAAGCCGGCCACGGCGTGCGGGTGGGGTACTTCGCCCAGGAACACGACACCCTGGATCTCGGTGCCACCGTCTGGCAGAACATCCGGCATGCCGCGCCGGAGGCCCCCGATCAGCAGCTGCGCACCCTGCTCGGCGCCTTCCTGTTCCGGGGCGAGCAACTGGACCAGCTGGCCGGCACTCTGTCCGGGGGTGAGAAGACCCGGCTGGCGCTGGCTGCCATGGTGTCCTCCGCTGCCAATGTGCTGCTGCTCGACGAGCCGACCAACAACCTCGACCCGGTGTCCCGGGAGCGGGTGCTCGACGCGCTGCACAACTACGCCGGTGCAGTGGTGCTGGTGACCCACGACCCCGGAGCAGTGCAGGCGCTGCACCCGGAGCGGGTGATCCTGCTGCCGGACGGCACCGAGGATCACTGGAGCGAGGACTACCTCGATTTGGTGCAGCTTGCCTGACGAGCACACCCCTGCTTACGCAGAGTGGTTAGTTGGCAACCGCTTGATGACCTTGCCGGAAAGTGCCTATTGCGCATTTGGGCCCGCTGCAGCGACCGCTCACAGATCCATCCGGAGATCGTCTAGCGGAGATCGCTAACGTGGTCGATCATTGCCGCAAGGGCCGTGACCGGCCCATCTAGTGTCGAAAGGAAGGCGTTTCGAGGTGGCCGACCTGAAAAAGGGCAGCCGGATCACCGGCGTGGCTCGGGACAAGCTCGCATCAGATCTGAAGAAGAAGTACGAGAAGGGCGCCAGCATTCGGGCACTCGCGGAGTCGACCGGACGGTCCTACGGCTTCGTCCACCGGGTGCTTTCGGAGTCCGGTGTGACGCTGCGTGGTCGCGGCGGCGCAACCCGCACCAAGAAGAAGTAGACCCGACCCGTCATCGATCCGGACATTGTTGGCGCAGGGTGTGAAAGGCGCTGTCGACCAGCGCGGGTAGCTGTTCGGTACCGTCGGACTGCACCCAGGCGCTGAGCGCGACGGTCAGTGCGGCTAGTGCGGCCGCCGCCTGGACTCGAAGTTCGAGGGTGACTTCGTTGTGTCCCCGGGAAGTGGTGCCCCGGGCGGCGAGGGCCTCGGTGAACAGGCGTTCGGTGGCGTATTGGTTGTCGGCCATCCGCGCCCGCAATGCCGGTGTGGTGAGGACCAGCCTGGTGCGGTTGAGCAGGACATCCTGGTCGGCGTCGTAGATCCTGGCAAGGCCCTCTGACAGTGCGCGGTGCAGGGCGGTCAGCGGTCCCTCGTCGGGCGGTCGACGGCGGATCAGTTCGGCGATGAGCGGGTCGTAGTCGTCGCTTTCGACCACGGCTTCCTTGGTCGGGAAGTATCGGAAGAACGTCATGTGGGACACCCCGGCGGCGGAGGAGATTTCCTGGACCGTGGTGGCCTCGTACCCTTTGCTCAGGAACAGCCGCAGGGCGTGCTCCTGGATGGTACGACGGGTCTCGACCTTCTTGCGTTGCCGCAGGCCGCCGGTACGAGACACGGTCAGAACCCTACGGCCGCGTAGGTCTGGCCGTGGTGGCAGCCGTGACGCAGGATGCCGGTAAGCCAAGCGTCGAGTGCGGTGGGCGATGGTTGCCCGCACCAACCAGCATGGCCATCGGGGCGAACCAGCACAACCTGCGTTGGCCGTGCAGCGGCTGGGGTAAGAACAGTCACGGTGTCGGTCCCCAGCCGGTCGCGGGCCCGGTCCACACACGCCTGCGCCACCTGAGTCGGGGTGCTGGATGGTGTCAGCAGCGCCCAACGTCCACCCAGTTCGGCGTACAGCCGAGTAGGTGTCCCGTCGAGGCGCAGGCAGGGTAGGTCGGCGACGCGGTCACCCGGTAGTGGACCGGTGCGAAACGGCCAGCCCGAGGTCCCGGCCAGTGGCCCCCGCCGGTAACTGATCTTGAGTTGAGACGCGGACTCCCAGATCAGCCGCTGCACCAGCGGGAGGTCCAGGGAGCGCACGAAGACGTGATCGCGGAGCACCCGCGCCAGCCGCGTGTCGCCGAGGACCATCTCGGTCAGCGCGCTGGTGGACCGGAGCACCTCGGTGGCGATGGGGCGTCGTTCGGCTTCGTAGCTGTCCAGTAGTGCCGTATCGGCATCGCCGTGGACGACGAGGGAGAGCTTCCATGCGAGGTTCTCCGCGTCGCCGACGCCGGTGTTCATGCCCTGGCCGCCAGTGGGGCTGTGGATGTGGGCCGCGTCACCGGCCACCAGCATCCTGCCCTGACGGAATCGATTCGCCAGCCGCCGGTGGATCCGGAAAGTGGAGGTCCACACCGTCGCGCGCACGGCCGAGAGGGGACAACCGCTGCGTTCGTGAAGAATGTGCGTGAGCAGCTTCTGTACGTCCTGGTTGCTCCCATCCTCGCTCGCATTGTCGGGTGCTGGCGCCATCAGCCGCCACAGGTCTTTACCAGGTAGCGGAAAGGCTCCCAACATCCCCGCGCCGTGCAGCCACACCGCGGCTGAGTCACGCGGCACCGGCAAGTCGGCGTGGACGTCAGCGAGCAGGAAGCGCTCGATGATCCGCACGCCGGGGAAGCCGATTCCCGCGAGGTTGCGAACTCGGCTGTGCGCGCCATCGCACCCCACAATCCAGTGACACGGCGCGGTGCGCCCGTCGCTGAACTGCACTCGCACCCCTTCGGCGTCCTGGCCGGCATGCAGCACCTCAGCGCCCCACTCGACTGCACCTCCGAGCTCAGCGAGACGACGGCGCAGGCTGGCCTCGATCTCTGCCTGGGAGATCAGCAGACCGGGGCGCGTGACGAGCTTGGTTGTCTGGCTCATCCGGAGGTAGGCAGTCTCACGGCTGCCGAGATCGACGACGACCTGGCGAAGCGGGTTCGCCCGCTGCTCGAGGTCGCCGAGCGCGCCGGCTCGGTCGAGCACCTCAACACCTCGGGGCATCAGCCCCAGTGCCCTGGAGGTGATTGCCGGGCCGCGCGCTTTGTCGACCACCCGGACGCTCACACCGCTGGCCAGCAGGTTGCATGCCAGCGTGAGGCCGGTGGGTCCGGCACCGGCGATGAGTACCTCGCAGGGTGTGTTAGTGGATACCATAAGTTATAAACTAACATTATTATCTCTGGCCTGCCACCTAGAGGGAAGGCCTAGCCCGAGGTTGGGTGGCGGTCAGGTAGCCGGCGAAGCGCAGGCGGCAGGTAGCGGGCGCCAGCACCATAGGCGGCGGCACCGTCGTTGGGATTCGACAGCTTGCAGCGGCCCAGCGACAGGCAGCCACAGCCGATGCACGAGGTCAGCCCGTCCCGCAGGGCGGTGAGCCCAACGATCTGCTCGTCGAGCCGGCTACGCCAGGAGTGAGAGAGCCGGGCCCAGTCCGCCGTGGTGGGTGTCCGTTGGGCCGGCAAAGTCTCCAGCGCCGTCCGAATCTCTCCGAGCGAGAGCCCGACGTTCTGTGCCGCGCGGATGAAGGCCAGCCGTCGCAGCATGTTACGTCGATAGCGGCGCTGTCCTCCCGAGGTACGGGTGGCGCTGACCAAGTCCCTGCCGCTCGTAGTGCCGCAGCGCCGAGGTCGCCAGGCCGGCGCGGTGGGCGACCTCGCCGATCGTCAGCAGGTCTGTGTCGTCCATCGCACCCGGAGCATCTCCTTGACTTGAAGTGAGGTTGAAGTTACATGCTCGGGGCATGACAGAGAAGAACGGAGCTCAGACGCCTCGAGTGGCGTTGGTGACCGGCGCCTCCCGTGGGCTGGGTCGGGCGTTCACCAACCGCCTGGTGCGGCATGACTGGCACGTGGTGATCGATGCCCGCGACCACATCCGGCTCAGCGAGATGGTCGCCGACCTGGCGATACCGCAGGGGGTCACGGCGATACCCGGCGATGTGGCCGATCCCAGCCATCGCACGCTGCTGGCCGAGGCGGGTGGCCTCGACCTGTTGGTGAACAACGCCAGCGTGCTCGGTCCAAGCCCGCAACCCGGCCTCGCTGAATACTCACTCGAGGTGCTCAAGCAGGTCTACGCCGTCAATGCCTTCGCACCGCTGGCCTTGTTCCAGGCGGTGCTGCCGCAACTCGCGCGCCGCGGCGGCCGGGTGGTCAATGTCTCGTCCGACGCGGCGGTGCAGGCCTACGCCGGGTGGGGCGGGTACGGCTCGGCCAAGGCCGCGTTGGACCAGCTCACCGCGGTGCTGGCGGTGGAGCATCCGCGGCTGCGAATCTATTCCTTCGACCCGGGCGATATGGCCACCGACCTGCACCAGCAGGCGTTCCCCGACGAGGACATCAGTGACCGGCCGGCACCAGGCAGTGTCGTGCCGGCTCTGCTTGCCCTGGCCGAGGCCGACCTGCCGAGCGGACGCTACCGCGCTACCGACCTCACGGCGGGGGTGGCGCGGTGACGATCGCCGCCGACCGTCTTACAGCCGCCACCCCCGCTACGCGGTTCACACTGCCCCCGGGAAGCGAAGCGATCGGCCCGCCGGAGCGTCGGGGAGTGCCGCGCGACGGTGTGCGGCTGCTGGTGGCCCGGCCCGGCCAGATCGAGCATCGGCACTTCGTCGACCTGCCCACGTTGCTCGCGCCCGGCGACCTGATCGTGGTCAACACCTCCGCTACCCTGCCGGCCGCGGTGCCCGGGCACCGCGACGACGGCCGGCCCGCGCCGGTGCATGTCTCCACTTCGCTGGCCGACGGGGAGTGGGTGGTCGAAGTCCGCCGGATCGACGGCCGCGGACCGGACCTCCGGACTCACCATAGGCAGCGACTGCACCTGCCCGGCGGCATTCACCTCCGGCTGACCACCGCCTATCCGGACCCGAAGCCCAACGACGGCACATCTCGGTTGTGGCGGGCGCAGGTGACTCCGCCAACACCACTAGCGGAGTACCTCGCACAGCACGGCCACCCGATCGGCTACCGCTACCTGACGCAGCAGTACCCACTGGCGGATCACCAGACCGTGTACGCCCTTGTACCGGGCAGCGCCGAGATGGCCAGCGCGGGACGCCCGTTCAGTGCTTCGCTGCTGGTGCGGCTGATGGCCCTGGGGATCACCATCGCGCCGGTCGTGCTGCACGCCGGGGTCTCCAGCCCTGAGCTGCACGAACCTCCGGCTCCAGAGCGCTTCGAGGTACCCGAGCCCACCGCCCGGCTGGTCGCCAGCGCCCGTAAGGCCGGGCAACGGGTCGTCGCGGTGGGCACCACCGTTGTGCGCGCGCTGGAGACCGCCGCGCGGCCAACCGGCGACATCCGGCCAGCGAGCGGTTGGACCGACCTGGTGCTCGGTCCGGACCGCGCGGCCCGGATCGTCACCGGGCTGGTTACCGGACTACATGCCCCAGAGGCGAGTCACCTGCTGCTTCTGGAAGCCGTCGCCGGAGCCGAGCTCGTCGGCGCCGCCTACGCCGCCGCGGTCGAACGCAGGTACCTGTGGCACGAGTTCGGGGACTCCACCCTCTTGCTGCCGGACCCTCTTCGCGCCTGAAGAACCGTCTCGGGCAACCGGTAATGAGATAAGCAACCGGAACAACGGTTCGATTACAACGTTTCAGCATAGGCGATCACTGGTTCGCCCGGTAGCGAAGGATGGTTGATGGACAACTCGTGGAGTTTGCTGAACAGCTCGATGCGCCAGGGCAGCACACCCCGCGCCCTCGCACCGGGTACCTTGCGCCGGATTGTCGCGTTCGCCCAACCGCACCGAACGTCGTTGCTGATCTTCCTCATGTTGAGCACGGTCTCCGCAGTGCTCACAGTTGCCACTCCGGTACTGGCCGGACGGGTCGTCGACGCCATCGTCGGGCACAAGAGTGCTGCGCTGGTCATCGGATTGGCCGTACTCATCGCGATCTTGACAGTGATCGACTCGGGGATCGGTCTGGCGTCGCGCTGGCAGTCCTCAAGGATCGGTGAGGGGCTGATCCTGGACCTGCGCCGCGCGGTGTTCGAGCATGTGCAGCGGATGCCGGTGGCGTTCTTCACCCGCACCCGCACCGGGGCGCTGGTCAGCAGGCTCAACAACGACGTGATCGGCGCGCAGACCGCGCTGACCTCCACGCTGTCCGGAGTGGTCACCAACGCGATCCAGCTGGTGCTCACGCTGGCGGTGATGTTGACGCTGTCGTGGCAGGTCACCGTGCTGGCCCTGGTGTTGCTGCCGATCTTCGTCATACCGGCGCGGAGCATGGGCGCGCGGATGGCCGAGCTGCGGCGTGAGGCGTCCACGCACAACGCGGCGATGACCACTCAGATGACCGAGCGGTTCTCCGCGCCGGGCGCCACACTGGTCAAGCTCTTCGGACGACCCGAGGCCGAGGCCGCCGAGTTCGGCTACCGGGCAGCCAGGGTTCGCGACATCGGCGTGCGCAGCGCGATGTCGGCTCGGGTGTTTCTCACCGCCCTGACCACAGTGTCCGGGCTGGCGCAAGCCCTGGTGTACGGGCTGGGTGGCTGGTTGGCTCTGCGCGGCGACCTCGCCGCGGGGACCGTGGTGAGCCTCGCGTTACTACTCACCCGGCTCTACTCGCCACTGACCGCGCTGGCCAACGCCAGGGTCGACGTGATGACCGCGCTGGTCGCCTTCGAACGGGTCTTCGAGGTACTCGATGTCCGTCCGATGATCACCGAGCGGCCGGGGGCCCGGACGGTGCCGCCCGGTGAGGTGTCCGTGGAATTCGACGACGTGCACTTCTCCTACCCGTCGGCCGATCAAGTATCGCTGGCCTCGCTGGAGGAGGTCGCGATATTGGATACCCGGGGTGGCGCCGAGGTGCTCCACGGGGTTGATTTCCGCGCCGAAGCGGGACAGCTGGTGGCCTTGGTCGGCTCCTCGGGGGCGGGCAAGTCCACCATCGCGTCGCTGGTGCCGCGGCTCTACGACGTCGAGACCGGCGCGATCCGGCTCAACGGGGTGGACGTCCGCGACCTGTCGTTCGCCGCGCTAAGGGACACCGTGGGTGTGGTGACCCAGGACGGACATCTCTTCCACGAGAGCATCGCGGACAACCTGCGCTTCGCAGCGCCGGAGGCGCGGGACGAGCAGCTGTGGGACGCGCTGCGGAGAGCCCGGCTGGAGCAACTGGTGCGGTCGCTGCCCGACGGGCTGGACACCGTTGTGGGTGATCGTGGGTACCGGCTGTCCGGCGGTGAGCGCCAGCGGCTGGCCATCGCCCGGCTGCTGTTGACCCGACCGCGAGTGATGATCCTCGACGAGGCCACCGCGCATCTGGACTCGGAGTCCGAGGCTGCGGTGCAGGCCGCGCTTGCGGAGGCGCTGCACGGCCGCACCGCACTGGTCATCGCCCACCGGCTGTCCACCATCCGCGCCGCGGACCTGATCCTGGTGATCGAGGACGGCCTGGTTGTCGAGCGTGGAACACACGAGGAACTGCTGGCTACCAGCGGGCGGTACACCCAACTGCACCAGACCCAGTTCGCGATCGTGTGACCACGCCGGTACTTATTTAAACATCGCGTAACACTGCAGGCTTCGGAACAACTGGGTAGCGTTGGCTCGGCTCGCCGATTCGCAGGAGGTGGATGTGACTCCAGAGGCAACGCTGCCCTGGGCAGCACCGGCGGTGGCTCCGCCGACGGTGCTGCGCAGCCGGACAGAGGCCGAGGTGTACGTCGCGTCGGTCTGCTTCAAACATGGGCCGCCCAAGCTGCTCGGCGCCGAGCTCGAGTGGGTGGTGCAACATTCCGGGAACCCTCATCGACTGTTGCAAGCCCGCCACCTCGCCGACGCGCTCGGCGTGCACGTGCCCAGCTCCCTTGTCCCCGACAGTCCCCAGATCCCTCTTCCCTACGGCTCCACCGTCACGGTCGAACCCGGCGGTCAGCTTGAAATCTCCAGCCCGCCTCGGGCCTCGCTGACCGAGCTCATCGCCACCGTCGAAGGCGATACCGCCGCACTGACCGATCTGCTCGATCCCGCTGGCCTGGCCCTCACCGGTTCGGGTTCCGACCCGCATCGGCCGTCTCGCCGGTTGGTCGACATCCCTCGCTACGCCGCAATGGAGACCGCCTTCGACCGGATTGGTCCGATGGGCCGGGCGATGATGTGCTCCACCGCTGCCGTGCAGGTATGCCTGGACGCCGGCACCCCCGCCGAGGTGGCGCAGCGGTGGACCGCGCTACATGATCTCGGGCCCGTGCTGATCGCTGCCTTCGCCAATTCTCCCTGGTTGGGCGGTCTGCGGACCGGGTGGGCGTCGTCCCGGATGCAGGCCTGGTTCGGTCTGGACCCAGCCCGCACCATGCCCAGCCGGGTGCACCGCGTGCCGGCCGCGGACTGGAACCCAGCACAAGACTGGGCCCACCGGGCGCTGGACACCCCGTTGCTCTGCCAGCGCCGCGCCTGGGGTACCTGGTACGTGCCGAACGGGGTCACCTTCGCCGACTGGCTGTCCGGGGCCCTACCGGGGCGCCCCAGCACGGCTGACCTCGACTACCACCTGACCACGTTGTTCCCCCCGGTCCGGCCACAGGGTTACCTCGAGGTCCGCTATCTGGACACCCAGCCAGTGGGGCAGTGGCTGGTGCCGGTGGCAGTTATCGCCGCCCTCCTTGCCGATCCCGCGGTGACCGCGGCCGCCCGGGAGGCCTGCGCCCCCACCGTCGGGCGGTGGTTACCGGCAGCTCAACGTGGCCTGCGTGATGAGACTCTCGCCACGGCTGCGGTCGCGGTGTTCGAGTTGGCCTGCCAAGCCCTGCCCGCTCTTGATGCCCCGGCCGAAGTGCAGCTGCTCGTGGAGGAGATCACCGAGCACCGGGTCCGGCGGGGTCGCTGCCCAGCAGACGATCTCGCCAGTACCATGGCCGGCTCGAACGGACTCAACGGAGGACATCCGCTGTGACCATGCAGATCACCGAGCGGGGCACCGCCGCGCTGCGCGACCATCTTGGCGCTGAGCTCGCCCGCACCCGCGCCCGCAGCGCCGCACTGACCGACGTGATCGATGACGGCGAGCTGGTCTGCCAACACTCTCGGCTGATGTCCCCGTTGGTCTGGGACTTCGCTCACATCGGCAATCAGGAGGAACTCTGGCTGGTTCGTGACGTGGGCGGCCGCGACCCGGTCCGGGCCGACATCGACCAGCTCTATGACGCGTTCCAGCATCCCCGGCCCAACCGGCCGGCGCTGCCGTTGCTCGACCCCACCGAGACTCGTCGGTATCTGACCGAGGTCCGCGGCAAGGTACTCGACGTCCTGGACCGCGTCCCGCTGGAGGGTCGCAGACTGGTAGAGCACGGATTCGCCTTCGGGATGATCGTGCAGCACGAACAGCAGCACGACGAGACGATGCTGGCCACCCACCAGCTTCGGGCCGGCCCGGCAGCGCTGCACGCCCCCCCGCCCCAGCCGCCGCGCTCCCCGCACCTGCCCGGCGAGGTGTTGGTGCCCGCGGGCGAGTTCACCATGGGCACCTCCACCGAGGCGTGGGCCCTGGACAATGAACGCCCCGCGCATCTCGCCTGCACCAGCGCGTACTGGTTGGACACCGCCCCGGTGACCAACCAGGAGTATCAGCGATTCCTGGCCGACGGTGGCTACGACGACCCACGGTGGTGGAGCGAGCGGGGCTGGGAGCACCGGTGTGCGGCAGGCCTGGTCGCCCCGCAGTTCTGGTACCTCGACAGCGGGTCGTGGTGGCGCACCCGATTCGGCGTCATCGAGCCGGTTGCGCCCGACGAGCCCGTCATGCACGTCAGTTTCTTCGAGGCGCAGGCCTATGCGGCGTGGGCCGGCAAGCGCCTGCCCACCGAAGTGGAGTGGGAGAAGGCCGCCCGGTTTGACCCCGCCACCGGCCGCTCCCGCCGGTTTCCCTGGGGTGATGAGGATCCCACCCCGGCGCACGCCAACCTGGGACAACGGCACCTGCAGCCCGCTGTTGCGGGCAGCTACCCGGCCGGCGCGTCCCCGCTGGGCGTGCACCAGCTGATCGGCGACGTGTGGGAGTGGACATCTTCGGAATTGTCCGGTTACCCGGGTTTTGCCCCATTCCCGTACCGGGAGTACTCGGAGGTGTTCTTCGGCGGGGACTACCGGATGCTGCGCGGCGGCTCCTTCGGCACCGATGCGGCTGCCTGCCGGGGGACCTTCCGCAATTGGGACCACCCCGTGCGCCGGCAGATCTTCACCGGGTTCCGCTGTGCCCGGGACGCCGATCCGGGGGACCTGACCTGACCGTGTGCCGACACCTGGCCTACCTCGGTCCGCCGCGCGACCTCGCGACGCTGCTGCTCGACCCGCCGCACTCGCTGCTGCAGCAGAGCTACGCGCCCGCCGACATGCGCGCCGGCGGCACCATCAACGCCGACGGCTTCGGCGCAGGCTGGTATCCAGACGGCGTCACCACGCCGATCCGGTACCGGCGGGCGATGCCGATCTGGACCGACCTGACGTTCCCCGCGCTGGCTCGCGAGGTCCGCAGCACCGCGGTGCTCGCCGCGGTGCGCTCGGCGACGGTCGGGATGCCGGTAGTGGAAACCGCCTG
>DATAWX010000028.1:0-11913 GCA_036266995.1 Pseudonocardiaceae bacterium
CCTCCACAGAGGACGGCACCGGCTCGGACACCAGCCCATGATCACAACAACACCCGCAAGATCAAGCCGACACACCGGCCGAACGACCTACCGGCCACATCAAGCCTGACACCGACCTCGGGGGCGGCTGAATAGCTACGACGGAACAAGGACTTCCAGAACATGTTGGGCCACCGAAGGATCGACAGCTTCAAGTTCATAGAGGCCAAACTCGACCACGACCTGGCCAACGCCGGCGACTTCTCCCGGGCCTCGATCGAGGCTCGTATCGAAGCCGGTTACGACGACGCCAAGCGCCACGGCGTGGCCTCACATTTGCCGTAATTTCCGGTCGGCTTTGATCGGAATCCACGCCTTGGTGGCGGCGGCCCAACATAGATTTTGACACTCAGGAGGGGCGCGATGCCTACGTCAGCCCGTGGTGAAGGCCGCGCACGCCGGCCATTAGGAATCTCTCGTCCGACCGCGAAAATTCCGAGCGCGGACGAGATATGGAAATGGCAAAACCAGCTTGTTCATTTCGGGACGAGGTACACCGGCAGTGTCGGACAGACCAGATACGTTGACTGGCTTTCTGAACACTTCACCGCCATCCCGGGGTTTACGCTGAAAAGAGATCGCCTCACCTTCAATCGTTGGCTGGCTCGCGACTACTCTCTGTCGATTACTACGCCCACCGTCGCCGACCCACGCTCCGTTCCGGTGACCTACTACTATCCCTACTCGGGCAAGACCCCAGACGTAGGTGTCACCGGCAGGCTTGTCGACCTTGGCACCTATCCACCGCCCGCCCAGTGCTTGTCTGAAACCGGCTCCACACCCGAGTTCTGGGCACCGGCGAGGGGGGCCATCGCTCTGGTGCGGACGACCCTGTCCACGTTCTCGCTCGGCGCCGACCAGATCGCGACCGGTGGCTACGGACCGGGCAGGTCCTCAGCCCAGGCCGCCGCCGACTACGAGACGTATGCCGCCACCCTGACCAATCCGGCGTGGCAGGGAATCTTCAACGCCATTCCCCTGCTCGACGCCAAGAACGCCGGAGTGCTCGGGGTGGTATGCGCCTGGACGGGTATGCCCGATGACGAGGTCGTCAACCAGTACAACCCGTTCACCACTCCCTACCCATCGGCTTCCGGCTTAGCGACCCTCGACGATGACGGATGCCCGGCGCTGTGGGTCGGGGACTCCACCGGATCCGAGTTGGCACAGTCAGCCGCCACCGGAGAGGCGACAGCCACCCTCGTACTCACCGCGGACATCACCGTTGGCGCGGCGACCGAGACCCTCTGGGGAATGCTGAAGGGCTCCGGATCGACCGGTGAAAACCTGATCGTTAACACGCACACCGACGGCCCCAACGCCACCGAGGAAAACGGAGGACTGGGGCTCCTTGCACTAGCGAAGCACCTCGTCGGGTTACCCACTCGCAACCGCGATCTCTACTTCGTCCTCGTCACCGGACACTTTCAACTGCCCCAGTTCACCCGTACCATCCCCAACCCAAGGCCCACGGTGGGCAATGACGCCACCAGCGTCTGGATGCTCGACCATCCTGACATCTACCAACGTGCGGTAACGGGTATCACGGTCGAACACCTTGGTTGCACGATGTGGATGAACGATCCGGTGACGGGAACGTACGCGGCAACCGGCGGCTACGAGTGGGGCACCACCTACACGACGCAAAGGGGCAACGTCGTCAATGCCGTCAACGCTGAACAGAACGCCTATCTGTCTGCCGTCGCTGAGGTGAACCAAGGCGGTTGGCCCAACTTCCCGACCGCCACCGTGCTCCCAGCCGCCACTGCCCTGTATGTCGGCGAGGGGGCACCCCTCTACGCCGCGGGCCTCGGGACGGTGTCACTCATCCCCATGCCCACCTACCTGCTCCAGGCCGGCGATGCACAGCACCCCGAGCAGCTGGATCTGGACAAGCTGGACAAGAACCTGATGTACGGCCAGATTCTGACATTCGCCAATGCGATCGAGACGCTTGACTCCACCCAGGCGAGCACGTTGTAGATGAACGGCGTCGACCTCGACGGCACCTGTCTTTCCGCCGCCGCGCCCCAGACCCCAGCGCGCCCCCTACCCTTTGGGTGTGCCTCACGGGTGGCCGCTGACCGGGCGGGCTGAGGAGCTGAATCGGCTCAGCGAGCTGACCCTTAGCCGGGACGGGCCGGCGGGGGTCGTGCTGGCTGGGCCTGCCGGGGTGGGCAAAACCCGGCTGGCCCGGGAGACGCTGGCCGTGGCCGAGCAACGCGGCGCGCTGACCCGGTGGGCGGTAGCGACGGCCTCGGCGCGGGTGCTGCCGCTGGGCGCGTTCGCCGCAACGCTAGGGGTTGTCGGCCCCGATCCAGCCAGGTTGGTACGCCAGGCGAGTAAGGCGTTGCTAGCCGGTGCGGGACGGCACGGCGTGATCGTCGGTGTAGACGACGCCCACCTGCTCGATGAGCTGTCCGCGGTGCTGGTCCACCAGTTGGTGCTGCGGCGGGCGGCGAGTGTGGTGCTCACGCTGCGCACCGGGGAGAAGGCGCCGGATGCGGTGACGGCGTTGTGGAAGGACGGGCACCTGCAGCGGCTGGAACTGCAGCCACTGTCCCACGACGAGACGTCGACGTTGGTCGAGGCGACCCTGGGTGGACCGGTGGACAGCGCCGCTGCGCGCCGGCTGTGGTCTATCACCCAGGGCAATGCGCTGTATCTGCGGCAGTTGGTCGACGGTGAGCTGGAATCGGGTCGGTTGCACCAGGTCGCCGGGGTATGGCGGTGGTCCGGTGATCTTGCCCTGTCACCGGGGCTCGTCGAGCTGGTGTCGGCCCGGATTGGTCAGCTGCCCGATGCACAGCGAGCTGTCCTGGAGGTGCTGGCTTTCGGCGAGCCGCTGGGCATACCACTGCTGGTGGAACTGACCGATGCGTCGGCAGTGGAACAAGTCGAAGCCCGAGGCCTGGTAGATGTGTACCTCGACGGGCGGCGGTTGCAGGCCCGGCTGGCCCACCCCCTGTATGGCGAAGTGCAGCGGGCGCAGATCGGCCTGTTGCATGCTCGGCGGCTGCGCGGCCGAATCGCCACTGCGCTGGGTGCCACCGGGGGGCGACGGGCCGGCGACACCCTGCGCCGGGCGGTGCTGATGCTGGACTCCGATCTCCCACCGGACTCGGCGTTGCTCACCGCCGCCGCCCGCCGGGCCACCGAGCTTGGGGACCTCGCACTGGCCAGGCGGGTCGCGCGGGCCGCGGTGGCCGCCGGTGGTGGTTTCGAGCCGCGACTGCTGCTGAGCCACGCGCTGAGCTGGTCTGGCCGCGGGGCTGAGGCCGAGACCGAGCAGGCCGCACTAGGTGCTCTGGCCCGCACCGATGCCCAGCGAGCCCAAGCGGCGATCCCCCGTGTGATCACCTTGGCCTGGTTCTTCGGGCGTGCCACCGAGGCCGAGGCTGTGCTCGACGCCGCGGCAAGCACCATCTCCGATGACGCCGCCGCGCTGGAGGTGGCCGGGATGCGCTCGGTTCTCGACGCCTACCTCGGCCGGACTGTCCACGCCGCCGAAGCGGCCGCCAGGGTGCTCGCCCATCCGCAATGCTCCCCGGCCGCAACGCAGCTGGCCGGATGGGGTCTCGCTACGGCGCGCGGGGGGCTGGGCCGCCTCGAGGGGGTTGAGGAGGCCTTGCAGCGGATCGATGCCCGCGCCGAGTCCTTCGAGATCGGCCTGCACCAGTTGGCCGTCGTCGCGTTCTGGTGGGTGCGGGGGCTGCTCCTGGCCGGTCTGCTGGACCGGGCCGATCAGGCCGCGCGGCATTACCGCGAACGCTGCCAGGACACCCCGGGATATGGGGAGGCGATCACCGGCTTGATGTGCGCAGCGGTGGCAATGTCGCGCGGACAGGTCCGCACGGCGGCGCGCTCGTACCGCCAAGCTATCGCCGCCTTCCACGATGCGGACCCTGGCGGCTTGCCGTTTCGCGGGCTGGTCAGCCTCACCGGCGCGCTCGGGATGGCCGGTGAGGCTACCCAGGCGTCCCAAGCCCTCAGGGAGATGTTGGCTGCGCGGCATCCAACCTCCGTCTGCCTGGAACCGGAGGTGCAACTAGCCCAGGCGTGGGTGGCCGCTGCGGAAGGGGGTGCCAGCGAGGCCGTCGCGCTCACCCGGCAGGCGGCCGAGGTCGCCGCGTCGCAAACCCAACCCGCCATGGAGGTGGTCGCGCTGCATACCGCGGTCTGCTTCGGTGACCGCACAGTCGCCGACCGGCTCGCCGGGCTGGCCACCCAGGTCGACGGGCCGCGCGCCCCCGCAGCGGCCGCGCACGCCGCCGCCCTCGCCACCGATGACGGCGCGGCGTTGCACGCCGCGTCGGTCCAACTCGAACAGATCGGCGCACTGCTGCTGGCCGCTGATGCCGCCGCCCAGGCCGCCGCCGCGCATACCCGCCAGGACCGGCGCGGCTCCGCCCAGGCCGCCACCACCCGCGCTCACCGACTGGCCCAGGCCTGCGAAGATGTCCGCACCCCCGCGCTGGCCGCTATCGCAGCACCGCTGCCACTCACGCACCGAGAACGGGAAATCGTCACCCTCGCCGCCAGCGGGTTGTCCAACCGCCAGATCGCCGAGCGGCTGCTCGTCTCGGTCCGTACCGTCGAAAACCACCTCTATCGCGCCTGCACCAAACTCGGCACCTCCGACCGCGCCGAACTCGGCGCTCTGCTCCGCGGTCGCTAACGCAGCTGAGTACCTACCCCTCCTCGAGGTGAGTAACCCACTACTCACGTCATCGCGCTGAACCGCGACCACACTCGGCCAGGTGAGCGAGCACTAGAAGGGAATCATGACGAAGGGATAGCGATCCGATGACGACCGCCACCATCAGTTACGTTCCCACCGACGCCACGAACAGCACGGCTGACCTGTTGCTGGGGATCAGTAACGGGGCTCCGGCAGCCTGGGACGAAATCCTCCACCGGTATGGCAAGGCAGTTTATTCGACGGTGCGGTCCTTTCGGCTGCAGGAGGCCGACGCACTCGACGCGATACAGATGACCTGGCTGCGGCTTGCCGAGAACGCCGGCCGGGTGCAGTTCCCCGAGCGGCTGGGTGCCTGGTTGGCGACCACTGCCCGCCACGAATGCCTGTACATCGTGCGCAGGCTCAAGCTCGGGCCGAATCGTACTGAGATCGTGCCAGAAATTGCCTCCGACCCCTCGGCGGGTCCCGAGCAGCGTGCCATCGACGCTAACACCACATTGGCGTTACGGAAGCTCGTCGACGAGTTGTCGCCGCTCCGGCGAACCCTGATACGGATGCTGTTCACTGAGGAACCCTGCTCCTACGGCGAGATCTCCCGCATAGCCGGTATCCCGCTCGGCGGGATCGGGCCCACTCGGGCGCGGGCCTTGCGACAGCTTCGAGACAAGCTCGATGCAGCGTCCACTAGCGAACAGCTGTAGGTCAGCGCACCCGCCCCACCGATGTTCAGCGAACTGGACACCGTGGCGGTGCTATGGCCGGTTGTTACCGAGATCCCGCTTCGGCATGCGCGCCGAACCCAGAGGTGACAGAGCCCTGCCGGCTGCGCACCGGCTCTGCTGGTGCGATGGATCCGCGGCCGGCCAGCTCTCGGAGCTGTGAGGCCAGGTAGGTCTTCAAGTGGGTGCGGTACTCGCGTTCGAACGTGCGCAGTTCGTCGATCTTCTTCTCCAGGGTGCTCTTCTCCTGGCTGAGCGCAGCGATGATCTCGGTGTGCTTGCGCGCCGCATCGCGCTCCAGCGACGCAGCCTTATCCCGAGACTGTCGATCCCGGGTCTCAGCTCTGGCGCGGGCGTCATTGAGCAAGGTCTCGGCCCGGGTCCTGGCCTCAGTGACCATGCCCTCGGCCTTCGCCCTCGCATCGGAGAGCAGCTGCTCGGAGGTGGCGCGAGCCTCGCGCAACATCCCGTCCGCTTCGGTCTTGGCCTCGCCGGTCAACCGCTCAGCCATCTCCTGGGCCAGACCCAGCACCTTGGCCGCTTGGACATTGTGATCATCCCCTGGTGAGGTCTGTTCCTTCACCGGCGTCCGTATCGGGGCCATCACCGGCCGAGGCGGCTCCAGCGAGCGAAGGTGAGATCCAGAGTCGACCGGCGCGGCCCGAAGCTGGTGATCGAGCTGTTCAACCTGGTCACGGAGACCATTGTTCTCCTCGATCAACCGAGCCAGCTCGGCCTCCACAAGGTCGAGGAAAGCATCCACCTCGTCCTCGTGGTAGCCCCGCTTGCCGATCGGCGCCTTACTGAACGCGACGTTGTGAACGTCGGCGGGGGTCAACGGCATCGGATCACCTCACGCACTCCTCACCTGGCGCCTTGGTCCGGGGGCCGCTACGGTCTCGGATCGACCACTCTCATCCGGATGAACACCACAAGCCGCAGAACCATAACGGACAACTCCAGGCCCCCGCCTCCGATCTGGCTGAGTCTTCGAGTTAGAGGTACGGTTGCGGCGCCGTCACTCAACGCAATAAGCACCGGTGTTTCCCCAGGTCAGGCATTACGGCTGATGCTCTCGGCAGACACAATTTTCCGGTTTCTGAGCGGCCCGAGTACGGAACGGACCACTCATTCGGCGCACGACGCGAGGACTTTTTCCGGCTTCGGGTCGCCCCAGTTCGCGACGTGCCCAGCCCCCAGCACACGCTCCGTCGCGCCGGTCGCGTCCACCGCGTGGCCCGGCCGGTCCGGTGGAGCCTGGTCACGACCAGAGCGATCACCCTTGGCGCTACCCAATTGGACCAGGTCAGCCGGGTGCAGCCAGATCAGGCGAGAGTGTGCGCTTTGTACATCCCCAGTGCATCTTTTGTGCATCCTTTGTGAATTGTTGAACGCGTGTGTCCGCTAATGCGCACTACGCGTTGTCGGATGAGGACTTTCTGTACGTCTTCATGCGCTTCCCGGATGCCGCCGGGTCGATACACCGATCTTCATCGCTGATTCACACGCATGTACAGGTTTTTCCAAGAAACGCCGGAGAGACTGGCAAGTGTGTCAGGAGGTGAGAAAGGCGGCGCAATGATGAGGGTTCACGACCGGTCTGGGCGCCGGTCTGCGCATCAGAAGCCCCCGCAGCGGGTGTTGGGTGTGGGCTGGTGGCTAATCGCGGTGCTCACGCTCAACGCGATGGGGGCGACCGGCCTGTTCATTGTCGGTGGCGGACCGGGGAGTCTCGGTGCTCCTGGTGGCGTGATGACCGCGTTGGGTCGGTTGGCTGGGCTGTACGGGGCGCTGGGGCTGGTGTTGCAGCTGGTCCTGATTGCCAGGGTGCCGTGGCTGGAGCGGCGGCTGGGGATGGACCGGTTGACGCTGTGGCATCGCTGGAGCGGGTTTGGGGTGTTGTGGCTGCTGCTCGCACATGTCGTGTTGATCACGCTCGGCTACGCCGGTCAGGATCGCAGCCCGGTGCTCTCCGAGGTGGGAACCCTACTATTTGATACCCAGGACGTGCTGAAGGCCGCAGTCGCGATGGTGCTGCTCGTCGTGGTCGCGGTGACCTCGGCGCGGGTGGCTCGGCGACGGGTGCAGTACGAGACTTGGCATTTCGTGCATCTGTACGCCTATCTCGCGGTGGTGCTCAGTTTCCTCCACCAGGTCACCGTCGGCCGCGACTTCGTCGATGCCCCGCTGGGCAGGCTGTACTGGTGGTGGCTGTACGGGACGGCGCTGGGTGCGGTGCTGGTGCTCCGGGTTGTGGTGCCCCTGTGGCGCGGACTGCGCCACGGCTTGCGGGTGCGCTCGGTGGTACCGGAAGGCACGGATGTGGTGTCGGTCTACATCGACGGCCGGCGCCTGGATGAACTGCCCGCCCGGGCAGGGCAGTTCTTCCTGTGGCGGTTCCTCACCCGGGACCGATGGTGGCAGGCACATCCCTACTCGCTGTCGGCGATGCCGGACGGGCAAACATTGCGGATCACGGTCAAGGCACTCGGCGACGGTAGCGCGGCGCTGCGGCGGCTTCGCCCCGGCACGCGGGTGCTCGCCGAAGGCCCCTACGGCACGTTCACCCGCCAAGCGCGCACCCGGCGCAGCGTGCTGCTGATCGGCGGCGGTGTCGGGGTGACTCCCATCCGCGCCCTGCTCGAGGAGCTGACCAGAGCCCGGGAGGACGTCGTGGTGATCTATCGGGTGAGTGACCGGCGCGACGCGGTCCTCGTAGCGGAGATGCAACGGCTGGCCCGCCAGTGCGGCGCACCGTTGCACGTCGTGATCGGACCTTCCACCGCCACCGACCGATACGGGTCGATCATGGGACCCCGACACCTCGCCGCCATGGTGCCCGGCATCCAGCACCGCGACGTCTACCTGTGCGGACCACCCGGCATGACCGACGCCGTCCTGCGCTCCCTCGACGCGCTGGGTGTGCCGGCCACCCAATGCCACACCGAACGCTTCGCGTTCGCGACCTAAGGAACAGACAGCGAGATGCGACGAGTCTGCGCAGTCGTACTACTCACCATCGCCGGACTGATCATGCTGGTGCGATACCACCCCAGTCCCTCCGCCCCGACCAGCACAGCGGTGCACGCCTCGGTGCCGCCACAGGCCGACACTGTTGCGCCCGCACCGTCGGGCATCCCGGCATCAAGCCGCCAGAAAGCCGTTGACGGCGCGACAGTGCAGACCGACTTCGGCCCCTACCGGGTAGAGGTCCTGTTCACCGGCAACAAGATCACTGACGTACAGCTCATCACCGAGCCCAGCGATCGACACAGCCAGCGGATCGCCACCAACGCCGCACCCACCTTGCGCGAGGAGGCACTGCAGTCACAGAACGCGAAGATAGACACCGTCGCCGGCGCCACCATCACCAGTCAGGCCTACGCGCAATCGCTGCAAGCCGCGATCGACAGCAATGGCAGCTGACGACCGATTTCCTCTTGCCGCCACTCCGCTGCGGCGAGTGGAACACATCATGGGTCTGCCGATCTCGCTGGACCTCCGAGATCCCTCACCGCCGCTGCGCGAGGCAGCCCGGCAGGCCTTCGACTGGCTGCGCGAGGTAGACCGCCGGTTCAGCCCGTTCCAGGCCGGCAGCGAAGTCCGCCGCCTGGGCCGCGGTGAACTCACACCCGCGCAGGCCAGCCCGGAACTGGTCGAAGTCCTCGCACTGTGCGCACAATACGAACAAGCCAGCGGCGGTGCGTTCCGGGCCTGGCTACCAGGCCCGGTCTTCGATCCCAGCGGCGTGGTCAAGGGCTGGGCCGTGCAGCGCGCCGGACAGATACTGCGCGACGCGGGCGCCCGGCGATTCTGCCTCAACGCAGGAGGAGACGTGCTCACCGCCGGCGAGCCGGAGCGCGGCCGCGCGTGGCGGGTGGGTATCCGCCACGCCGCGCGCACCCACCAGATATGCGCGGTGTTCAGCATCCGCGACGGTGCCGTAGCAACCTCGGGGACCTACGAGCGCGGCGCGCACATCATCGACGGCCGCACCGGGCGCCCCACACGGGACCTGGTGAGCCTGACCGTGATCGCGCCCGATCTCACCACCGCGGACGCAACCTCCACAGCAGCCTTCGCGATGGGTACCGATGGCATCGCGTGGGCAAACGCCCAACCGAACTGCCTCGTCTTCGCCATCGACACCCACCACCAAGTGCGCAGCTCCACCGAACTCACCAACACACTGGCCCCACGAACCCCTGGCAATACCGTTGGCTCATAACGCTCGCCGATGTCGCTGGGACTGTTTACCCCCGGTCGGCACCGGACAGCCGTTCTACGTCACGGTCGCGCCGGCGGCGGACTCGTTGGCGGCGGAGCGGTCGCCGATGGCGATGGCGATGGCGGCTCGACGGGCGTCGTCGTGGTCACCGACGGTGGTGGTGACGGGCTCGTAGTGGTCGTGGGGGGCGGTGTCATTGGGGTCGCTGGTGGTGACGAACTTGTCGTGGTCATGGGGGGCGTCGCTGCTCGCGGTGCAGGTTGCGCAACGCCCGCCAGGGCGACCGATACGGGCGGGGCGGGATCAGTCACGATGGGTCGGCCGCCGTTGCCGTTGGTACCCGGCGGTACTGGTCCCGGCGCCGAGGGTGTGGGAATGACACCGGTCAGGTAGGCCGCCGCCCATCGCAGTACAACGTCAACGTAGGTGGCCGAGTGGTTGTATCGGTATACGGCCATTTGCAGTTGCGCCGGGTCGGACAGGTCAGCGCCCCCAGCGCACAGGTAGCGGCCGGCCGCGAGGGTGGAGTCATAGATGTTATTCGGGCTCCCGACGCCCCAACTGCGCCAACTGGAGGGGATGAACTGCATCGGACCGACCGCACGGTCCCAGACCGGGTCCCCGTCCAGCAGTCCGTGATCGGTGTCCGGGATGGCGGCCATGCCCGCCGATCCGTCCAACCTCGGGCCCAGGATCGGTCCGAGGGTGTTGCCGGCGGCGTCGATCCGCCCGTCGCTGGCGTGGCCGGACTCGATGCGCCCGATCCCGGCCAGTACCGACCACGACAGGTGGCAGCCCGGCTGGGTGGCCGCTAGTGTCCGTGCGGCACGCTGATACGCGTCGAGCATGACACCTGGGATCCCCAACGGCCCCTCCGGCAGATTCTGCCGAACAGCAACCCGGAGTGGCCCAGCACCGACAGAATCAGCAGACACCGCGCGCGGAACTGGAGTCCCGGGCGGTCCGGCGGCGACGGGATCAGCAGACACCCCGGCAGGCACCGCGCGCGGAACAGCAGTCTCGGACGGCCCGGCACCGACGGAACCACCCGGTACGCCGCTAAGCACGGTGTTGCTGGGCAACGGGTCACCGGGCAGTGCGCCGGTGACTCCGACCCCGGTCAGATTATGAAGAGGGCGCGCGGCCAGGCGGCCGTCAACGGTGAGCCCGGGCGTGCTCAGTACCACGATCGGCACCCCTAGGCTGAGCAGGAAGCCGATCAGGGCCACAACGACGCGGGTGCGGCGCCCGGGCACCGGCAGCCGCAGCCCGCGCCAGTGATCCTGCCAGTCCCGGTGAGTCATGCCCTCGTCCTTTCGATCCTGCCTGCGAGTCAGCCGAACCGGCCGTGGACGTTGTCGGGAGTGCGGGGATCGGACGGCGAGCCGAAGACGATGGCGGTGAGCCCGATGTCGACGATCACGCCTGGAGCCCGGGGCAGTTCACGGGTCTTATCCGGGTCTTCGTATGTGGGGTGCACGCTGTGTGACTGCGGTTCGGCCCCCAATCCGGCGCGGGAGTCCGCATCCGGTTCGCACAACACATCGGCAGATACACGTAGCACGCTGCGGAATCCACCCAGAACCGAACAACAGCCACGTCGTCTGCCGCAACCACCATATGCACAGGGAGGACACTGCTTCCCGAAGGTGAACACGAGAAGTCCAGCATTCGACGAAATGATTGCGGCAAACCCCACAAGGGACAGCTAGCTAAAGCGATCAGTCGATAGCTTTGACCAATAAGACTGGAACAGTTCCTCGTGCAGAGCATGTTCGCTACGAACGGTGGGGCATGGGAGCCACCCTCGGAGGCGGCTGTTACATCTCACTCCAAGTGACCCCGTATCGATACCCGTTGTGTAACCGGTGGCCCCGGCGCAGTCAGGCGTGTAGTGCGTCGGGGCCACCTCATGGTGTTTAGAACTTGACGGTCACGGTGTTCGATGTCGAGGGCTTGAATGTGGTCGGGGTGGTCGGGGTGAACACTGCGGTCAGCGAGTGCGTACCTGTACCGAGGATTCTGATGGGCCCGATGGCAAGGCCGCCGGTAACGGGTACGGGGCCGCCCAGGTTGGTGGTGCCGTCTTTGAACTGGACGGTTCCCGGTGCGTTAGGCGGCGCCACGTGCGCGGTGGGGATCGCGATCCCCCCCAACCCGAAGGGCAAGGGCACCTGGATCACGCTCAGCGTGGTCGTGGTGGCCGTCACCGGCGCCGGAGTCGG
>DATAWX010000029.1:0-43533 GCA_036266995.1 Pseudonocardiaceae bacterium
ATTGGCGGTGCAGGGTCTCGGCGGTGCTCCGGGCTTCCTGGAGCATGGTCTCGACCCAGGTGCCGGCCTTGTTGACCATGTCCTCGGCTTTGTGTTGCGCCTCGGAGATCAAGTACGCACAGTGAGCGTGCGCTTGGCCGAGTGTCCTGTCCGCTTCGGCGTGGGCTTGGGTGGTCACCTGGTCGGCCATGTCCTCGGCACAAGCGACCGTGCTGGCCTGAAGATCGTCATCGACATCCCGCGGGCTTTGGTGACCGATCAGTGACCGAATCCGCGTCATCACCGACGACCCCACAGACCGCCGCGGTCCGGGGAAGGAACGTCCGGTGCCGCCGGGTGCTGCGCGCAGCTGCTGATCGAGCTGCTCAACCTGGTCGCGCAGAGCATCGTTGTCCTGAACCAACGGGTCAACTCAGCGTGAACAAGATCAAGGAACTCGTCCACTTCATCCTCGTGATACCCCAGCTTGCCCACCGGCGGCTGGCTGAAAACGACCTCACGAACCTCAGCAGGACTCACCGGCATCGGATCACCTCAGGTTTTCTTGTCCACGACTATCTCAACTCGCGTCCCGGCCCGACCGCTGCGCCACTCGCACCACGGCTTGTCTGATAACGAGCCATCGCCGCCTCGGTAAGCCACGCGGCATTCAAAAGTCCCTTCCGCGCACCCGTCACCGCCGAGCCGCACGCGCCGATGACCATGGACAGGTCCGCATCGGGGCCGTCTGTGGGCCGTCTCAGCGGACGAAACGACGCGCAACAACGAGAGGTGACACCAAGCAACGAAGGGTATTTCCGCTGGCTGGAGCCGTTGTCGGGGCTGTGATCAGGAAGCCTAATTGGTCTCCCGGGAGATGTTGGAGATCATCACGAACCCGATGACGCACCCCACCAGCAGGACGATGATTCCGGCGCAGACCCCGAGCCGGAGGCTGGCGGTGGTGTCGCGGGATCTCAAGGCTGCGACGAGCAACACGATGACACCGATGAGGAAGATCCCGGCAGTGCCTCCGGCGCCGCCGCGCATCAGTGCCGCGTCCAGGGGAGTGCTGAAGTTGTAGTGGCTGGGTACTCCACGCCAGGCCTGGAATCCGATGATCGCGGTCTCACCGACGCTGAACAGGATCACGGCTGTACCGATGACGTGCCGCTGCCACGCGCGGGTGCGAAGTGTCGGCAGCACGAGTGCGACCGACCACGCGATCAGCCAGCCCGTCTCGGCGAAGGTCGCAGGCTTGCGCAGCGATACTGGCCCCGAAACGGGACCGCCGGTGATCACTAGAGCTGCGATGTGCACCACCAAGGTGACGAAAAGAATCGCACCGGTCACCCACAAGACCCTGGGCCATCCCGCGGGGATGCGCACAACGGTAGCGGGCCGGATCCTCCCCTGTGCTACTGCCATGACAGGCCTCCTTCCGAGTCCGCGACGATCTCAGGTGGGGCTGCGGTCCGCCGAGTGCCCGGTGGCGCCGGTCACGAGGATCACCGAGCTCGCACCCGGCGCTGTGCTCGACCACGCGCTTCAAGGTAGGTATCGAATGATTAGATGTCAATTGGTTAGATATCTACGTGTTGTGTTACTGTTGATCTATGCCGCCGCCCACCCGCCCGCCGATCGGTCTGAAGCTCGCCCGTACCGCGAAGGCCGTCAGCGGAGCTTTCGACCATGCGCTGGCCACGGCCGGCGGATCGCTGCCCCTCTGGCTGATCCTCATCTCGCTGAAGACCCAGCGGCTGGGCAACCAGCGCGAACTGGCCGAGGCGGTGGGAATCCAGGGCGCGACGTTGACTCACCATCTCAACGCCATGGAGGCAGCCGGCCTGCTGACCCGTCGACGCCATCCCGACAACCGTCGCATCCACATCGTCGAACCCACCGAGGCGGGTGAGGCGATGTTCCACCGCCTGCGCGCCGCCGCCGTGACCTTTGACCAGCGGCTGCGCGCCGACCTCAGCGCCGACGAGATAGCCGCCCTAGAACAACTCCTCGACCGCCTCCACCACAACATCACCGGCCGCACCCCCGCGTCGTCTGGAGACGGAACGCGGTAAAGCGCCATCTGGGGCCGCAGTCTGGAGGCAGAACCCGGTTTACGGTGGCGCGCGAGGGGTGCCGGGTGGGTACGTGGGCGCTACCGTCGGCTCATGGCGCGATCGGTGCAGGGCCGCCGGACCGCGACTATGGCCGCGCTCGCGGCGGAGCTCGGCGTGTCCCGCACGACGGTGTCCAACGCCTACAATCGGCCCGATCAACTGTCCTCTGAGCTGCGCGAACGTGTTCTGGAGGCGGCACGGCGGCTGGGTTATCCCGGGCCGGATCCGGTGGCCCGGTCGTTGCGCACCCGCCAGGCCGGGGCGGTGGGCCTACTGCTCACCGAGGCGTTGGCCTACGCCTTCCGGGATCCCGCTGCGATCAGGTTCCTCGAGGGATTGGCGATGGCCTGCGGGGATGCCGGCCGGGGGCTACTGCTGGTCCCAGCCAGCCAGCCAGCCAGCCCGGACGCCGACGACCGGAAGCCGGTGGCGACCGTGCACCGGGCCGCGGTGGACGGCTTCGTCGTGTACTCGGTACCTGACGACGATCCCAACCTGGCCGCGGTGTTGCAGCGGCCACTGCCGGTCGTGGTCTGTGACCAACCCCACATCGACGGGGTCGATCACGTCGGGATCGACGATCGGGCGGCGATGCGCAGCCTTGGTGCCTACCTGATCGGGCTGGGCCACCGTCGGATCGGCGTGGTGTGCATGCGTCTGGGGCGGGACCGCCATGACGGGTTCGCCGATCTGCGGCGGCAGCAAACCGCGCGCTTCCACGTGCAGCGGGCGCGCCTGGCCGGGCTGTCTGACGCGTTCGCGGCGGCGCTGATGGACTGGAGTGTCGTGCCGGTGGCGGAGAGGTTGGACCACACGATCCGCTCGGGCGCCTCGGCCACCAGTGAGTTGCTGGACCACGACTCGACGTTGACCGCGGTCGTGTGCACCTCCGACATTCTCGCGCTCGGGGCGCTGCGCGAGATCCGGCGGCGGGGGCGACGGATCCCAGAAGATCTCACCGTCACGGGTTTCGACGGGGTGCTCGAGGCCGAGCGGGCCGGGTTGACCACGGTGTCGCAACCGGTACTGGAGAAAGGCCGGGTGGCCGGGCAGCTACTGCTGGACCGCTTCCAGCCCACCAGCCGCACCATCATGCTCCCCACCGAGCTGGTGGTACGCGCAACGAGTGGGCCTGCGGCCTCGTGAGTGCGTAACAGTGTTAGAACACTGTTACGCACTCACGAGGTTTTCTGGCCGCCGAGGGCGGCCAGAAAACCCTTAGCCCACCGTTGCACGTCATGGCTCATTACCTGCCGGCGCAATACCCGCATCCGCCTGCGCCCCTCGTCGGGCTCGACGGTGATGGCCGCCTCGATGGCGTTCTTGATGCCGTCGAGGTCATGCGGGTTGACCAGGAACGCGCTGGTCAGCTCAGCCGCCGCGCCGGTGAACTCGGACAGCACCAGGGTTCCGGTCAGCTCGTGCCGGCAGGCGACGTACTCCTTGGCCACCAGGTTCATGCCGTCACGCACCGGGGTGACCAGCATGACATCGGCAGCCACAAAGAATGCGGTCAGCTCGTCGCGCGGGATCGACTTGTGCAGGTAGTGCACCGCAGGGTGGCCCACCCGGCCGAATTCGCCGTTGATCCAGCTGACGGCTTGCTCGATGTCGTTGCGCATGCGCTGGTAGTGCTCCACCCGGTCGCGCGACGGGGTGGCCAGCTGCACCATGACGACGTCGTCTACTGAGATCCGGTTCTCGGCGTACAGCTCACCCAGCGCGCGCAGCCGCACGTCGATGCCCTTGGTGTAGTCCAGTCGGTCCACCCCGAGCACGATGGTCGTCGGGTTGCCCAGTTCCTCGCGGATCTCTGCGGCGCGCCGGCGGATCGGTCGGCTCCGGGACAGCTTGTCCAGCGCGGTGGAGTCGATGGAGATCGGGAAGGCCCCAACCCGGACGGTCCGGTCGCCGACGACGACCTGGCCGGGCCTGGTGCCCATCCCGACTGCGCTCTTGGTCGCCGACATCCCGGCTAGCCGGCGCGCCAGGAACAGGAAGTTCTCCGCGCCCCCGGGCAGCTGGAAACCGACGAGGTCAGCGCCGAGCAGGCCGCGCACCAGCTCGGTGCGCCAGGGCAGCTGCATGAACAGCTCCACCGGCGGGAACGGAATGTGCAGGAAGAACCCGATCCGCAGGTCCGACCGAATTTCCCGGAGCATCCGGGGCACCAGCTGCAGCTGGTAGTCCTGCACCCATACCGTGGCCCCCTCGCCGGCGATCTTGGCGGTGGCGGCAGCGAATCGCTCGTTAACCTCAACGTAGGCGTTCCACCAGTGCCGATGAAACGCCGGGGGAGCTACCACGTCATGGTAGAGCGGCCATAGCGTCGAGTTGGAGAAGCCCTCGTAGTAATCGGTGAGCTCGGCTCGGGACAGCGTGACAGGATGCAAGGTGAGGTCCTGATCGACGATCGGCTCGACCTCGACGTCGGGCACGCCGGGCCAGCCGACCCAGGCTGCCCGGCGTGCCCGCAGCAGTGGATCCAGCGCGGTGACCAGGCCGCCCGGGCTGGACTTCCACCGCTGCGTGCCGTCGGGCAGCCGTTCCAGGTCCACCGGCAGCCGGTTGGCTACCACCACGAAATCCGCCTCGGTGGTCGCGGTGCTCGTGGTGTCGGTCACCGGTTAACCTCCTTGTCGCACACCGGGTGCGCCTACCATCATCTTCGCACCCGCCGGCGTAGCTCAACTGGCAGAGCAACCGCCTTGTAAGCGGTAGGTTCGGGGTTCGAGTCCCCGCGTCGGCTCCGGTTCTAGCAGGGAAAATACATCTCTGTAGTGATCATGGTTGGTCTGCGTGACACCAAATGTTGGGCGAATCGTCTGGCGTGCGTCCACGCGATCATCAGCGGGACATCCTCCTTCGGGCATCGGCGCGGCCTTCTTCGATCAGTCATGACAACATCGAGCTTGAATCGGAGCCCAGGCGTCCTTTCGTTTCGTTCGTTTTGACAGTATCGTCGGCTCATGAGCGCAGCCTTGACCGAACGAACAGTCCTGCCGGGGGAACCCACGCAGCGCATGGCCGACCTGCTGATCGCGCTGAAGAGACACGGCCGTCCCGCGCTCATTGCGGCGGACGGAACACACATCGAGCTTCCGGATGAGCTCTATGAGGTACTGAAGGACGTCGTAGCGGCGCTGTCCCAGGGTCTGGCGATCACGGTCGCCCCGCAGCATACGATGCTGACCACCGGGCAAGCGGCCGACCTGCTGGGCGTCTCCCGGCCAACGCTGGTCCGGCTGCTTGAAGCGGGGGAGATTCCGTTCGACAAGCCCGGCCGCCACCGGCGCATCCGGCTCGGAGATCTCCTGGCCTACCAGCAGCGTGCCCGCCGCGCTCGTGCTGCCGGACTCGACGAGATGGTGCGCGTCTCTGAGGAAGCAGGGATTTACGACCTGCCTGACGACGCGTTTTCCAAACGAGTCGCTGACCGCGCGGAGGTCGACGCCGACTGATGTTTCGCGCCCTGCTCGACACGTGCGTGCTCTTCAAACCACTCGTCTGCGACACCCTGCTGTGCATAGCCGAGGAGGAGCTGTTCCAGCCCCTGTGGTCCGAAGACATCCTCGATGAGCTGCGCCGTAGCCTATTGCGGTATGGCGTCGCGAAATCCGGGGTGGACCACCGCATCGGCCAGATGGTCGAGCACTTCCCCGGAGCGATGGTCACCGGGCACCATTCCCTGATCAATGCCATGACGAATCACTCCAAGGACCGGCATGTGCTCGCCGCTGCGGTCCGGGGTCGCGCCGACCTTATCGTCACCCAGAACATCAGTGACTTCCCCATGGGTGCGGTGGCGCCGTACGACGTCGAGGTGACCACCCAGGATTCCTTCCTACTCGATCAGCTCGACCTTGACCGATCAGCCATCCGCCGGGCGCTCGCCCGCCAAGTATCGCGATACCGGAGACAGCCCCGCACCATTGACGACCTGCTGGTCGCCCTCGGCGGAGCCGGTAACGGCTGCCCAGGCTTTGCCAGCAGTTTCCGTGACGACCACACCCACGGGATGCAACAGTGAATGGGTATGAGCGAATCCGCTTTGGTGCGCCCCGTCCTCGACCCCCTCGCCGCGTCCGCGAGAGTCCGGCGTGACACGACGCGTGACACGAATTCGCGTCCAACCGCGCCGCTGTGATCACAAGAACGATCACTGCAGACATTGACGTCGCTAGTAGCAGTCATGGTCAATGCGGAGAATGAGTCTTGTAAGCGGTAGGTTCGGGGTTCAAATCCCCGCGTCGGCTCTACTCTGGCCATCCCCCTGCAGTTGATCGCCGGGCAGGAGCGGCAGCTCCAGTGGCGAATCCAGTAAAGAAGCGCTGTCCGGGAAGCGCCAAGACCTTCCCGCACGCGGATCACTCACCGGACACAACAAGTGCTGCCGCCGATACACGCTCATGCCGAATTTGAGGTATTTCACTGGGTCTGGGTGGCCCTCGGGTGGACGGGCGTGGTGCTGGTGGACCAGCGTCTCGACGAAGGCAATGCAGTCGAGGTTTCGCCTCACCCGACCCACTGGCGGCAGCCCTCATGTCGCGTCTGGTGAGACGAAGCCGAGGACCGCCACACCGTTGCAGATGCTCGGATGCTTGGCCCCCGTGCTCCGGCTCTACTCGGCTCGGATGATGTCCGTTTGAACGAACCCCGTCCTGATTCCGTCATTGCCGAACGGCCAATCGAGTATGGGGAAAGAAGGTCGGGTAGCGACTGCCGTGTCGTATCCGCGCCGCACTGCCGTCTTCGCAGTGCTCGGGTAGCCCTACCATCAGGCTGCGGCACTGGCCTGCGCCGCAGTCCGCGGGAGGAGAGGGAGCGCGGGCGCGCTGAAGTCCAACGCCGGGGACGACTTCCACCTTTTGGTTGGGACCAGCGGCATTGGCTCGAAGCATGCGCGTCCGAGCTCGCTCCGGGACGCGGACCTGACTCGGCGTGGCGCCGGTTCGACCTCGATCGGCGGGAAGCGCTGCTGGAGTCATGCGCCTCCACCGGCTCACCGGCGCAGCCACCATCGCCGCCGCCTGTCGCCACATCAGCCGCCACCCCGACCGCGTCCTCCCATACTCACATAACGAACAGATCACTTGCCGAGCACTGCCGCCTCGGTGGTCCGAGGCGCGACCTCACTGGTCAACAGACCCCGACCTCGGGATCTGATCGCGGTAACCACTGAGCTGAAGATCCTCGCACTCGGCCAACGCAACACCTCCAGCCACGGGTTGTTTAGTGCGCGCGGCCTTCCCTCCGCGCTCGAATGGCCGCCGCAAGCCCCCCGTGTCGAAAGTATAGGGCCCCAAATATCCGGCATAGGGCCCCAAAATCTCCGCACCAACGTCGGATGACCCCAAGCGTCACCAACGCAACACTGAACTCGTCGCACCAATCAAAAGGTCAGGCTTCGAGTCACGAGTAGCCACAAGAGGAAGCGGTAACGAAGCATCAAGTAGAAGGCAAGCGAGGTCATCGCGAAACGGGCCAAGCCAGCGCAAGCTCTGTGCTGTCTTCGACAAAGCGTTAGGCCGCTGCCGACGGATCGACCGCGGGATCGGAAAGGAGGCCACAGTGTCTGACACTCGCCTTACGCGCTCGAGTTGTTGCCTGACGCCGCTGCGGTAGTTGGACAGTGGCATCTATCAGTGGACTTACGGCCAACCGACGCGGCCGGGTGCTGCTCCCACTGCGGCGGGGCTACTTGGCAGCACAAAGCCCACGACGTCTGCGGCCGATGCGGTCACGTTACCCAGCATGATGTCCGGCCGCTGAGGAGGTCGGCGTGACCGTCACCACAAGCCCGCACCGGCCCTGCGGTGGCACCCGGTGTGGTCGAACGCCGAGCCGAAGCCCAACACGCCCAGGTTGATCCCCTGATCATCGTTCGCTGCAGACACCGGCCGCAGTCAGTACAAGGAAATGCTTTCCACTCGATCCGGCATTGAGGCTGGGCCAACTGTCGAGGTGCCGACAATGCTTCCGCATCAGCCCACAGTAGGGAACCTCATGGGACCCGAGAACAGGAGAACGTTCATGTCCGCGATTGCTCGTATTAAGAGGTCGGGATTTACCGGATTGGCTGGCGGAGCACTCCTCCTGGCCGGATTGACCGCATCGGCTTCTGCGGCCATCGCGCCGGCCGAAGCCGCACAGCGTCAGGCTGTCGCCACGCATGTGCTCTTCCCCGGTGTGCTCATCGGGAGTGACAACAGCAAAAAGTGCCTTGAGGTGAAGAACTCCAGCACGGCCAACGGCGCCCTAGCGGACCAGTGGGACTGCAACGGCAACGACAATCAGCTGTGGGGATACAACACCGACACCACCGGGCTCATCGAGAATGTCAACAGCCAAAAGTGCCTTGAGGTGCGCGACTCCGGCACGGCCAACGGCGCTCTGGTGGACCAGTGGGACTGCAACGACAATCCCAACCAGACCTGGTGGATGGGCCAGTCTGGCCTCATCGAGAATCGATACAGCAAAAAGTGCCTGGAAGTGGCGAACTCTAGCACGACCAACGGCGCCCAGTTGGACCAGTGGGGCTGTAACGGCAAGCCTAACCAGATCTGGCACTGGCCGGGCTGACGTCTCAAGTCGAAGCGGTTTCGGCGCCAACCACGTGCCGAATGAACTATTGGCGCGCGTTGCGATGAGGGATGATGGGCTCGGCAGGGTGAGCTGATACGTTTTCGTTCTTGCTAAGTACGTTCGCTCCGTCCGCGTTTGCCGGGTCCTGGTTTCCTCCGGAGGTGCTGTTGCATGGTGAGATGTCGGCATGCCTGAAAGCCGTTGGTGAGTCGTTCAGTAGTGAGCGTAAGTTCGGTGAATGCTGTCGGCAGCCGATGCCTCAGGTCGGCACCCAGCCCGAGTTCGTAGTAGCGCGCCGAGCGAAGCTGTTTCAGTCGGAGCATCGGCCGCAGCAGGGACTTCAGGCGCGTGGACGCCGATACTCTTTGCCACCTCGGCGATAGGCGGCCCGAATCGCGGGACGCGGCTAAGGGCCTGATCCTTGTATTCCTGGGTGAAGCGTAGGGGTGTCGCCACGCGATTCCCTCCGCTGGCAAATCAGCGGCGGTCTACACGCGTGTACAAGATCGGGTACGGTTCAGACTGTTAAGGCGGTTCGGGTGAGGTATGAGCTGTCATGGCGGTGGCGAGTTGGTCTCGGGATGAAATGTTGAGTTTGCGGTAGGCGCTGGACAGGTGGTCGCCGACGGTCTTGGTGGTGATGAACAGTGCTTGGGCGATGTCGCGGTTGCTTAAGGGTTGCGCGGCCAGCTGGGCGACTCGTAGCTCGCTGGGGGTCAGGGCTTGCACGCCGGTGGCCCAGGGACGGCGGGGGCGGGCGCCGGCGGCTAGCGCCTCATCACGGGCACGCTGGGTCAGCGGTGTGGCGCCGCAGCGTTGAGCCAGGTCCAGTGCACGGCGCAATGGTTCGCGTGCAGCTACGCGCGCACCGGCACGCCGCAGCGCGGTACCTAACTCGGTGAGCGAGTGAGCGAGTTCCAGCCGCATGAGGGTGGGTTCAAGGACGGTGACGGACTGTTCGAGCAGCTCGATTCTGTCCTGCGCGTCGGCGAGCAGCCCGCAGACCCGCAGCGCGATCCCGATCGCGCGGGCCACGTTGGCGTGTTCTGCCGGCTCAAGCTCTGCTTGCGCCAACTCCCGTGCTTCGTGCAGGTGTTCGGGTGCCAGCGCGAGTGCCAGTGCGGAGCGCCATGCTGAGCCGTTGGGGTTGTGCAGCCCGGCGTGGTCGGCGTGTTGCCCGCAGCAGCGCAGATCGGCGATCGCCTGAACGCGCTGGCCACGGGCCAGACAGATACGGCCGCGCGCCTCCAAAAGGAAAATCCCCGTGCCCCCCTCGATGAGAGAGAACGTGAGGGGCACGCTGTCGGCGACAACAGCCGCCTCCCCGAGGTTGCCACGTTCGAGCAGCGTCACGCCGAAGTTTGCGGCGTTGATGGCACCGAGAGCGGTGACGTTGTGTTCGGCGGCCAGTTCGTGCGCTGCGCGGGTGTCGGCTTCGGCCTCGGCCAGCTCACCGCGTCGCAGCGCAATCATGCCACGGATAAGGGCAAAGACCGCGAAGCCAGTCACTGACCCGCGCATTTGAGCGTCGGCCAGCATCGCCTGGATCAGCGCTTGAGCGCGCTCCAGCTCATCGACGACGACGAGGCCGACGGCAGCCTGCATGGTGACCTGAGCGTCGGAGGTCTCCTCGGCCAGAAACCGCCCATCATCCAGCCCACGCTCGACCAGCTCAACCACCTCATGACAACACTCACCGCGAATAGCAAGGTAGGAAGCCAGCATGAGCTGCGTCAACCGGCTGGAGGGAACGCCCCACTCGGCCAGTTCACGCAACCGATCCAGGTGGGGCGCTGAGTAGATCGCGGCGCCGACTTTCTGCGTGTAGAGGCGCACGTGCAGGTCTGGGTCAGCATCACCGAGGTCGTCCAGCGCGGCCTGCAACACCATGGAGCAGCGGTTCATATCGCCAATCCACCAGAGCACGTCGGCTAGCTGAGCGGCCAGCCGCGCGCGCGTCACCGGCTCGATGGTGGCCTTCCAGGCCTGCTCAAGGTGCACCACGGCGGCTAGGTCGCGGGCGAGTGTTTCTACACCGCCCAACTCCCCCAACACAGCAGCGCGGTGAGACTCAGACGGCGGCTCGGCCAGCGCTCGACGCAGATAGGTAACCGCATTCTCCGGCGCGCCACGGCCCAATGCCGTTGCTGCGGCCGCTTGTAACGCTCGGACGGCATCCGAGTTGCCCACAGGCTCGCATAAGAGGAGTTGCGCGGCCACTTGCTCAGCCTCGACACCCTCACGGCTGAGCAGCTGTGCGGCCTGCGCGTGCGCCTGCGCGCGTGCGCCGAGTGCGAGCTGTTCATACACCGCCGAGCGCACCAGCGGATGCACGAACCGCAATGGCGGGCCCTCGGCGAACAGCTCAGCCGCCAACAGCGCATCAGCCGCCGCGCTGGCAGCGTCGAAGTCCAGTTCGGCCAACGCCGCCGCCCGATGCAGCCCGCTGCCCTCACCCAACACCGCCACCGCCCGCGCCAGGCACACTGCCGCCGTATCCAACCGTCCCAAACGAGCCAGCACCGCCCGCCCCACCTGACTCGGGACACGCTCAACCACGCCCGCCACCTGAGCCGCAACCGGCGCGACCCCGTCTGCGGCCAAATCGAAAATCAACTCGCGCAGTACAAACGGATTCCCCCCGCTGACCCTCGCGCACGCAGCGACGAAGACCGGGTCGGGCTGGGCGCTCAACCCTTCGCAGATCAGCTGAGCCACCGCAGCCTCGCTGAGCGGACCAGGACACAGAACCTGTACACCACCAACAGCGAGCAGTTCTGCTAGCAGCTGTGGATGTCCGGGGCGCGGCGGACGGGTGGTGGCCGCGACCAACACAGGCAGCCCTTCTAACCGGTGACACAGATAGACCAGCCAACGCAACGACGGCTCATCCGCCCACTGCAGATCATCACACGCCAACACCATCGGCCCCACAGCCGCGAGATTGGCCACCAACCAATACAACCCGTGCAACGCAGCGAACGAATCCCCTCCACCCTCGCCGCCTAGCCCCAGCACCGGACCCGCCAACCTCGCGGCGCCAGCCAACAACTCAGCCCGCTCAGACTCACCGGTATGAACCAGGCGCGTCTCCAGCAGTTGACGGACCACACCGAACCCAAAGCCGCATTCCAGCTCGCTACCTCGCGTCGTTAACGTCTGCAACCCATGCCCAGCGGCGTGCTCACACACCGCCCGTAACAGCGTGCTCTTGCCGATCCCGGCAGCACCCTCGATGACCAGCACACCCCCATGCCCGTCCCCTAGGGCAGCGATCGCCTGCTCGATGCGCGCCAACTCTCCGCCGCGCTCCAACAGTCCTACCCCCACCGGCCGCGAGCCCCCTGCCATACCGGGAAGTGTAGGACCACAAACATCCGGCACAACCCTCCAAAACCTCCGTACCCGCATCCGATGAACCCGGACCGACAACGACGCAACATTTAACTCACCACACCCAAACCGCCGGACATATGGCGGACCGAGGAGGAGTCGAGATCATGAGCACTACCAAGGATTTTTTCGTGACCGGTCATGGAGCTTTCAAAAAACCGTTCAACGGACTGCCTGTAAATAGCAATAGTGTAGTTCTGGCCAATATTTGCGAGGTAGATGACAACAATAATCCGTTCCCCGGGGACGCCACTATGCGAATTCACAACATCGTACCACTTGACGGTGGTGTTACATGGGTTTATGCCGAGATCATCTGGGAAGGCGACCTAAGGGCTCGAATTCGGTTCGTAACAGATCTATAGTTACATCCAGCGGAGACCCTGATGGGGCATAGCGTAGACGCTCGAGGGTGGTCATCGCGTGACTCTTTGGAGACCTTCCACGGTGCTTCTGAAAAGGACGCGATGACTCACTTTTCGAGCATTGATCCTGTTCACTTCCTGCGCGAGTAGTTTGGGAGTTGTACTGCACCGGATTTGCGGCCTGATCCCGCAGCACTTAGCTGTCGAACAAGGAGATGCTCGACGACATTGGGTCGGCGGGGGCCGCGACCGCAACCCGGCGTGACCGTGGCATTGGGACTACCCGATCGGCGCTCACGACGGCACCCCACACCGACCCAGGACCGAGCTTCCCCTGGACTACGTCATCGAGAACGCGCAGCCCACAGCCGGCTCACAAGCAACCGGACAAAAGGCGACTTGGCAAGCCAGGGAACCTGGAACGCCTCAGCTGCCGGCCCGAATGTCATTCGCAGCCTGTCCCCGGCTGTGAAGTGCTATCGCCAACACCGAACAACTCCGACGATTGATAAGGGGCTGAAATTTCGATAACAACCGCCACCATCAACTACGCCCCGACCCGAGCCGAGCAGAGCCAGGCTAACCTGTTGCTACGGGTCCACGGCGGGGATCCAGCAGCCTGGGAAGAAATCATGCGCCAGCACGGCAAACTCGTGTCCACGAGGGTGCGGTCGTTTCGACTGCAAGAGGCCGACGCACTCGACGCGATGCAGTCGACCTGGCTGCGATTGGCCGAAAACGCCCACCGGGTGAAGTTCCCCGAGCGGCTGGGCGGGTGGCTGGCGACCACCGCCCGCCGCGAATGCCTGCACATCTTACGCCAGCCCAAACCCGCCCTATGCCGGACCAGCATGACACCAGAAGTTGTCGCCGACCCGTCCCTGGGCCCCGAGCAGCGCGTCATCGACGCCGACACCGCGCGAACATTGCGGAAACTCGTCGCCGAGTTGTCGCCTCGTCGAAAGACGCTGCTAGGGGAACTGTTCACTGACAATCCCCGCCCCTACGCCGAGGTCGCCCACACCACCGGAATCCCGCCCGGCGCGATCGGCCCCACTCGGGCACGAGCCTTGCAGCAGCTGCGAGACAAGCTCAACGAACACGAGCTGGAATCGGGAGCCTGGTGATGACGACCGCTGCCGATCGGTACCGGATTTCTGCGGGTACCGAAACCCCGAGGTGGTCCGCCACGTGCCCCGGAGCGAACCCTGGGCTCGGGTAACGTCCCGCCATCGTGATTCAAACCTGCGATCGCCACCTCCTTGCTGCGCCGGCACCATGATCGTCTTCTCCGATCAGCGCCGTAGAGCAGCGGCCAAAGGCCGAACCATCCAGAGGCTGTCGATGCTCATGGCAAGATCGTTTCGACCATAGCGTAACGTCGTCGCCTGCGGCCCGAGAGCACCGATAGATCACCCCAGGGCGTGTACGAGCGCATCGTGCTGAGTGAAATGAGCGGAGTATGGGCCGGCTGCGCCGACGGCTCCCCGATGAGCCCACCCGGTAGCAAGGCCCAACATTCTCGACGGCGAGCCGGGCTCGGTCCGCCCTCGTGTGATCGAGCCGCAGTGGAACGTCCGCTCATGCTTGATATGCGTGGTGCCGGGCGAGCAGTGCCAGATCGGATCTATCCGTAGATCACGGCGTCGGTGCCGGCGTGACACCACTTGTGACACGAACTCACGTCCACTGGCGCCGCTGTAGCCACCAAAGCGATCGCTGTAGACAGTGAAGTCGCTGGTAGCAGCCATGGTCAACGTGGAGGGGGAGTCTTGTAAGCGGTAGGTTCGGGGTTCAAATCCCCGCGTCGGCTCTACTCTTGTCGTGGAGAGGGCTCTTGGTAGCCCAGATAACCGCTCGGCCACTCCGATACCCGACTCTCGCCCTCGGCGATCCCGCTGAGTTCGCGCGGTCATCCGACGGTGGCCACCTGCTCCGCACGACGACGGCGACGAGCGTTCATCGTCGACATCGCCAGGACCTGACCGAGCATGATCCGTAACTGCCCGACCAGCCGTTCGTCGATCGGCGAGCCGTTGGCCAATTCGGCGGCGTGGCCCCATGCCGCCACCCCGATGGGGGTCGGCCAGCCCCGCAGGGCGTGCGCGATGGTCCGCAGGGTGGCCAGCGTGGAAGCTGCACCCTGATCACCGGACGCCACGGCGACGCAGCCCACAGGACGGCCATCCAGGAACGGTTGCGGTGGCGTGTCGAGATCGTTGATGTAATCCAAGGCATTCTTCAGCACACCGGACACCGTGCCGTGATAGGTGGGCGACACCAGGAGCACGCCGTCTGCCCACTTGAACGCCTCCAGCATCCGGCGCACCGAGGCGACCCGTTCGGCGGGCAGCGGACGATAGAGCGGTACATCAAGGTCGCTGCCGGCGTACAAGGACACCTGTGCGCCGAGTTCGGTCAGTATCGAGGTGCACCATATCGCCAGTCGCTCGGTCCTGGATTCCGAAAGCAGCGATCCACTGAGACACACCACTCGCGGGTTGGCCGACGTCATCGCACTGTCCTCACTTCATTTCAGTTTGTTCGACTGGTCCCGTCACCGGCACCGTCTCGGTGACGCGCCATCGGCTCTGGAGGGTCGCGGCGATGATCAGACCGGTGCCGCACATTCCTGCGGCCAGCAGGAACCCGGGCTCCGAACGTTCGGTCACCAGAAGGCCGACCACCAACGCGCCGGCAGCAGCGCCGGCCGAGGCGGTGGCGTTGAGCCAGCCGAAGGACTCTGCGATGGCTTCTTCCGGTGCCACATCGTCCATTGTGGAGAATTGCGCGGTGATCGCAGGGTTGAGCGCCAGACCGGCGAGCAGCAGCAGGACGATGAGCAGCCACGGGATGGCGGTGCTGGCCAACAGCCCCCATCCAACTGCCAGCGCGCCGAGCGTGTACATCAGCTGCTGGGCGTTGGTGCCGGGCTGTCTCCTGGAACCCCAGTAGAGCCCGCCCACTACGCCACCCACCGACAGCACCGCGATCAACACACCGGCAAGAGCCGGTGCTCCGCTGCGCTCGGCGAAGGCCACGAGCGACAACTCGATAACCGAGATACTGCCCATCAGTAGAAACCCGACGGGCAACACCCCGAGCACGGAGACGAAGCGCAGCGGGCCGAGCCAGTGCCGACTGGGGTGCTCACCGCGCGGCACCGGTCGGGTGTGCGGGCTGGCCGCCACCAGCACGCAACCGGCTGTGGTCGCCACCGCCGCAACGGTCAGCGCGACGCTGGCGTTGGCCACCGCCGTCAACCCGGCCACGATGGACGGACCGACAATGAAGACGACGTCGACGGAGACGGACTCGCAGGCGAACGCAGCCTTCTTGAGATCGGAACCACTGAACATGCGCGACCACAAGGTTCGCATGATCGCGCCCAGCGGTGGCAGCAACGCTCCTGACACTGCGGCCAGCGGCACCAGGAGCGTCGCACTGCGGTTCTGCCCCAGGGTCAACCCGGCCACGATGAGCAGCAGTGCGCCTTCAGCGGTGCCGGTGATGATCAGGATGCGACGGGGGCCGAACCGGTCGACGCCGCGGCTCCAGACAGGATTGCCCAGCGCGGTACCAGCGGTGTACAGCGCCGCCGCGAGACCGGCGGCGGCATAGGAACCGGTGTTGCGCACTGTCAGCAGGACGAAGACGAGACTTAGCATCCCGCTCGGCAATCGCCCCAGCAGACCGAAGCAGGACAACAAGAGCGCACCCGGCTGCGAGAAGAGGAGCTTGTAGCGCCCGCTCATGACAGCCTCCCCGCGCTTGGGTCCTGAGTCGAGACGCTGCGCACGCAGGAGAGCCGGAACTCCTGGATCCGTTTTCCGTCCACGGGTGGCTGAGGCAACATCTCGGTGATCCGCACCTCCTCGTCGGCGCCGCCCGCCGCGGCCAGCAACCGGATGCACGCATCGGCCAGCAACGGGTTGGCCAGATCCAGGTGGACAGGTTTCGGCTCACCGGGGATTCGCAGGAACATCCACCTCGGCAGGCTGTGCCGATCGGCGAACGCGATCATGTTCTGGTAGCGCTTCGCGGGGCTGCCGCGGCCGAGTTCGGCCAGCGCGTTCGTGGGGAACCACCAGCTCGCCCGTTGCAGAACACAGCGGCCGACGCGCACCCGGGGCATCCGCACCGCACCCGCCGCCCGAATGGTGGGCTGCCTCGCGGCGGGCGGCCCGAACGGGCTGAACACCGTTCCGTCCCCGGACGCGAGCTGCAGTTCGATGCGCTCATCCCCGTGCCACACGTCCAGGTTCCCGTCCACCTCGAGATCGGCCCCGGACAGTCGTTGTCTGCCTGGCGCCGCCCTGCCGGTCAACTCCACCGTGCGCGGCATGATCTCCAGGTCGCAGACCTTGCCGAACCGTTGTCCCATTGCGACGTTGACCAGCCGAATCGTGCCAGGATCGTGGCGCGCCAACCAGGTCCGCGCCTTGGTCACCAGTTCGTCTCGATCATCGAGAAAGCACAGCAGGTTGCCGAACACCGTGAGCCTGGAGTGCACTTCACCGAGGACGAGTGTGCTGTCGTCGGTGGAGACGAACACGTCGGGTGAGGCCAGCATGGGCTGCTCACCGAAGGGGAGCCAACCGGCACAGACGCGCTCGATGTCCTGGGCGCTCAACCATATCTCAGCCCCGGTGACGGCGCCCCGGTCCGCGAGCAGCTCCAGCAGTGCGACCACCGGTGCCGCCTGGTCAACCCGCATCGGATAGCCAGCGGGCAGTGCGCGTAGGACCTCCGGAAACGGCACCCGCAGCCGGTCACCGGCCAGCGCGGCGAAAGCTGGCCGCGACCGCTCCCGGGCCTGTGCCCGGCCCCACACCCCGACCGCCGCCGCCAGATCCAGGGCGGGTTGTAGCTCCGCCAGCACCGCCGCGCCCCGGTCCTCCGGCCAGCCGGCCGCGGTGTCCGGCTCGTAGTGCTCTGCGTAGAGCACGGTGCGGTCCCGGTAGATCTCTCCCGCGCCGCGCCGGACCTCGGGCATCCCCTGGGTGGTCAGCCAGTGCTCGATTCTTTCCAGCACCGCGAGCTTGTCGTCGGCACCGCTGGTGGCGTACTCGTCCGCGGCGGCGGCCAGCTCGTTGAGGTCCTGCGCACCGGCAGCGCGCGCGGCGCGCAGCGCGTCCGGCTCGGCGACGGGCAGCACCGGGGCGCTCAGCACGATCCCACGGCGGTGCAGGCTCAGCACGGTTCGCTGGTCGATGGGTCGACCGCCACGGAGTACGTCGGCCCACCGGTCCGCGCCGTTCACCATCGCGGCGATCTTGGACGCCGCGGCGGGCTCCAGCAACGCGACCGCAGGTCCCAGTTCCGGCTTCTGCTCGCCGAACTGGTCGGCTACCCGGTGGAGCAGAAACTCGCTGAGCACCCAGTGCGCGACGAAACCGCGCCGCTGCGGCCCGGCCGGCAACAGAGGTTCCAGCTTCGCGTCCAGCGCTACGTAACCGATCGTGCCCGCGATGGCGTTGGTGTCACACTTGGCCACTAGGCGCTGCAGGAACAGTGCGAGCTTGCGTTCGTACTTGTCCGGCCCGCCGGTCCGCTTGGGACGCACCTTCGGCACCGTCCACCGCACTGCGTCGGCCGCGAGGACCGAAATGCCCTCCCGCACTCGATGATCGGCGAGCAGAGCGACGAGTTCCTGTCGGGCGGCTGCGCAGGCACGCAGATAGCACGGCGTCCAGTCGACGTCGGTGAGGACGAGGTCCGGCAACTCCGGATCGGCGAGCCGGGCCAGGGTCCGATAGTCGAAACCCGCGGTTCTGGCGATCGCGAGCGGGAACGCTGTCCAGTTCATGTTGGACCGCCGGCCGCATCGAGGCCGCGGAGAAACTGAATCCGCAGCTCGCAGGTATAGTGCCCATGCTCGTCGACGAGCCAGAGTTCCTCGGGCGAGGGGAGCATCTCCTCGACCCGGCACCAGGTTACTTGCTGGGCCAGGTGACACAGCATGTCCACGGCGAACGGGGACCAGGTGTCAATCAGCAGCGGTTTGCGCTCCGTCTCGGCGCGGACGAACACGAACCTGGGCATACTCAGATGCCGGACGATGCGGCGCAGCGCCAGGAACGCCTCGGCGCCCCGGCGACCACGCAGTTCGGTCAGGTCCAGCTCCCAGCAGGCACGCTGGTAGACCGCCCCACCGATCCGCACCCGACCGAGCGGCCGAGTCGGCGTGGCCTGCCGGACCGGCAGGTGCAGCACGGGAACGTCGGTGAGCGCGGCGATCGGCGGGTACGTGCTCAGGTCGGCGAGCATCGGGTACAGCAGCACGGGCCGGCCGTCCCGATCCGTCAGCCAGGGCCTGCCGTCGCGAAGGCTCACCGTCAACTCGTCTCCGCAGACGACATCGTCGGCGCCTTCATGATCGACCGGAGTGACGATCACTCGTCGCCCGGGGAACCGGTAGAAGCCCTTGTTCCGCCGCGTGGTGGCCAGCCCCGCGAGCCGGCGCCCCGGCTCGGACCCGGTGAGCCAGGCCCGCACCTGCGCGGTGACCCGATCGGGGTTGTCGACGAACGTGGTCAGCCAGCCTTCCAGCAGCAGATGGTGGTGCACTCTGGACAGCAACGCTTGGGGCCGGTCGTCGAACGGGGCCAGCAGGCAGATGTCGGGCAGTGCGTATCGCTGCGGTGGGTCGACGAAGTCTGGTGCCGCCAGGTCGACCTCGCCGCCCGCCGGAACGTCGACGATCACCGAATACCGGTGGCCACCGAAGCTGGCGCGCACGTCTTCCCGGGGCTTGGCCCTGGCGGCGTAGTCGGTGAAGCGCAGCGCGCCACCTGCCTCGCGGAGCAGGTCGGCTGCCTGCTCCTGGTATTCGCCCTGGATCCGCTGTCCACCAGCGGCGCAGAGGTCGAGCCCGGCAGCCACCTGCCGTTCGATCGTCTGCGCCAGGCCGCGCCCGATCTTGAGATGGAATGGTGAGGACGCCTCCTCGAAGAGGATGAGCCGGTCCGCGTAGATGTTCCCGGCACCGCGGCGGGCTGCGACACCGGTCAACGCGGTGAATCGCTCCTCCAGATCGGCGAGCAACCGCTCCCGCTCGGTCACCGTGGCGGCCGCGAAGACGCGGCACCCGACGGCGAAGCCGTCCAGTACAGCCAGCCAGTGCTCGCGTTGCGGCACGGCTGGCAGCGCTGCGACTGCGCGCCGCAGTGTCGCCAACCCATCCACTACCTCGGCCGGGAACACGAGCCCTCGGTGCACAGCCCCGGACGCAAGCAGCGGTCGGATCTGCGGCCCGAGTTCTCCGACCGAGACACCGAGCCGCTCCGCGAGCGTCGCGATGGACACCGGGCCATCGGCCAGCACCGCTACGGCCTGTTGCTGTACCGGCTCGGCTGCCTGGTCCCGGCTTGGGGTGAGCAGGCCGCGGTGCAGCGGGATGTGCTTGCGCAGCCCGGGATTCCGGGCGACGGCGCGTGCCAATTCCTCAAGCGCCCAGCGGGCGAGCAGTACCGAGCGGCGCTGCTCCCGGCGCTCGATCCGCAGCCCGTCGCCGTCGTCGATCTCGCCGTAGCCCATCGGGCCGAAGGTGCCGGTGGTCTCGTTCTTCCCACAGAAGCGCTGCAGATATCGGTAGACCTGGCGTTCCACCCGGCGGAAGCGTGCGTTGTCGGGAATCTGGTCGCGATCGAGGTACCCGCGCAGCATGCCCTGATACATCCCTGGGTTGGACAGGAACACCGCCTCCCGAAGCTCCGGTTGCCTGGCCCGTCGGTGCAGAGCGGTGCGCAACGCGGCACGTTCGGCGACGAAGTCCCGTTCGAAACGTGCCTTGTTTGCCGCCAGGTCATCGGGTGCTGCCAGTGCGTCGGCTGCCGCCAGTAGCTCGGCTGAGCAGGCCAGCTCGGCGAGCCACTCGAAGGGCATGCCCGCGTGCCGGAGCACGAAAACGTCGGACATCCGCCATTGCGCGGCTGGACCGGTCATGACATCCCAACCAGGACGTCACCGTCGCGCAGCGCGGGCAGCAGTTCGGGCGCGAGGCCGGCCAGCACATCGCGCACTGTGGACGCCGGCGGCCGGGTGTCGATCAGCCCGCTAAGCGAACTGTCCACGGTGGTGCACGCGCCGGTGCGCAGGTTGACCGCAACGCCCTTCCCGGTGCGGGTACTCCGGGCGCCGAGCACCACATCGGGATCGAGGCCTGGCCCTTGAGTCGCCAGGCGCGGCGGCGGGGTCAGGTAGGCGGCGGCGATCCTGCCGGGGACCAGCAGACCGTCCCGTGCCAGCGGCCGGGCCAGCGCGGTCACCATCGCGATGAGCTGCTCGGCCGGCGCCTGATCGGACAGGATGTGATGCCGGGCCAGGTCGTATCGTGTGGGCGCGAGCCGCACCGGCTGCCCGTCCCACCGCGACTCGGTCCAGCCGACCGGCCAGTCGAAGACGCGGAATCCGGTGACCCGGCCCACGATCTGCTGCGCGGCCCGCAGTGCCGCCGGAGCTAGTTCCAGGTCAATCCCCGGCGCACCGATCCACAGCTCGGCCAGCACCTGCACGCCTGCGCGTCGCAACGGGTCGAGCGCCGCCGCTAGGTCCTGCCACCCGGCGGTCGTGCCGCCGCGTCCCACGGCGCAGTCCGGAGTGGTGCACAGGCCGAGGATCACCGTGTGCGCATTCGTCACCGCGCCCGCCATGATCTCGCGCAGCGCCACCCGCCCGGCCCATGGCCCGGGCGGGGCAGGGTCAGCTGCGCGTTCCCGCCACCGCAGCGTGGGCAGGGCAGCAGCGGTGAACGGGTCGACGACCCGCCACTCGAGACCGCGTGGTGCCGGATCGAGTGCGGCGCCGGTGAACGGGGGAAGAGTGCGCAGGGTGGTCCAGTAGCTGGTGGCGAACCGCCCGGTCACCCGCAGGGCGCGGCCCGCGGTGCCGAGGTGGTCCGCCAACCACACCGCGGCGGGCAGCTGCTGGTCCCGCTCAAGGACCAGCGTGATGTCGCGATGCCGATTCGCGAGCTCGGCCGCCCGCTCCAACACCGCGTGGTAAGGGGCCGGTGCTGCTCCGGCCCGGAACACATCCGCGCTGCTCTGCGTGCTGCCGTCGGTGAGTTCCAGGTCGTCCAGCCGCAGCCGCACACCGTGCTCCGGGGACGCGAGACCGGTGAGTATCGCCGCGAGACCCCGCAGCCGATGACCGCGGTCGGCGTGCTCGTCTCGCAGTGCCGCGGCGCCCGCGTTGCGCAGCAGTGCGGCTGCCCGGTCACCGGACATCGGCGCCGGTGTGCTGTCACGTGCCTGCGTCATCAGCTCGGCGAGGAACATCGCGTTGAGGTCGAGGTCCTCGTCATCGCCGAGCCGCAGGGTAGAATCCCCGTGCGGCGGCACCAATGTGATCACCGGTTCCCTCCCGGGAGCCGAGCCATGGACAGCCGCAGCTCGCTGGTGAAGCAGCCCGACGAGCGGAGCAGCCACAGCTGTTGCGGTGTCGGCAGCATCTCCACCAAGGTCACCGGGCCAAGTTCGGCGAGACGGCGCAGGCTCTGCTGGCTGAGCACCGCGTCCAGATCCAGGTAGAGCGGCTTGGTCTCCGACGGGGTTGAGGCGAACAGGTGTCTCGGCAGGTACAGCTGGTGTCGCAGCGCTCCGACCACCAGCGGCAGCCGCTCCGGTCGTGCGGCGACGAGTTCGGTGCGCTGATCTGCGGTGAGCTCCCACCGCGCCCGTTGCACGACCACGTCGTTGACAACGATCCGCGGGGTGTAGTCGCCGAGCACCACTCGGGGTACTTCGATCTGCGCCGGGGCGAAGACCCGCAGGTGCGGGTGATCGTCCTCGCCGACATAAAGCTCCAACGGGCCGTCCGGGCCGATCAGCGTCGGCTCGCTGCCGTCCAGCACGACGCGCAGGTCGGCGATGCTGGCCCGCCGGCGTGCGCTGTGCGCGGAGCCGGTGACTTCCAGGAAGGTCCCGGGGAAGCGGTTGCTGACCAGGCCCTTGTGGCGTCGGCGGTGAAGCACGGTGGCCAGCCGCTGCGGGCCGCCCCAGACCTGTAGAAGCTCGGCCAGTTCTGCTTCCAGTGCCGCGGGATCCGATGCGAAACCCCCTTGCAGGCCCCAGCCGAAGACGTAGGGGTGAATCTCGCCCAGTACCAACTGGCCGGTACCCGTCGCGCTGAGCAGCAGGTCGGGGCTGGCGAATGCGGCCGTCCCGCACGGCCGGGCGAGCTCGGCCAACCGGTGCGCGTCCAGGGTGGCGATCCGGTCGTCGCACGCGGTGGCGACCAGGTCGCGGTAGTCGGCCCGAACATGGTGGACGCCGGCCAGGCGGGAGGCCAGGCGGCCCGCGGAGACGGCGTCGGCCATCCGGTCGGCCAGATCCAGTAAGGTCAGCTCACCGTGGCCGGTGAGTAGCTCAGTCGCCAGCTCGCGGTGGGCACGGCGCACCTGCTGGCCGACCGCGAGCCCGAAGTCGAGCACCGGGGCCAGTTCGCGCTGGATGCGCTGCTGCCAGGCCGCCGGCAGGATCAGCGGCTGGCCGTCGCCGGTACAGTCCTCGAACAACACCAGACGATCCGCGTAGGTGTCGCCCGCCTTGCGTCGGGGCGATACGCCGGTCAATGCGTCGAACGCCTGCTCGGCGCGGACCAGCGCCGTGTCGCGCTCGCCGGGTGGGCTTGCGGCGAACTCAGCGACGAATCCGACGAACCTCCGGGCCGCGGCGGTGAACTCAGCCAGTGCCGGGGTATCCGGCAGTTGACGCAGCACATCGCCCACCGGGTCGAAGGTCGTGGAGCAAGGCTCGCACCGCCGCTCGATCAATGCGGAACGCTCCAGTACCCGGAGCGTTGCGGTCATAGTGGTCAGGTCCAGTCCGGTCGCCGCGGCCAGCGCCGCGGCGTTCCGAGTGCCGTCGCAGGCCCGCAGCGCGAGAAGCTGGTCGCTGGACAGACAGATCGGTGGCTGCCCGGGGAGCAGGGCGTGATCCTCGGATATCTGGACGACTGGCAGCCGCCGTGCCGGCACCAGGTCCCTGATGGCGCTGCTGCGGGTAGCCGCCCGGCCGATCGCCACGGCCGCCCAGAATGACACGAACGCGACGCGGGACTGCACTCCGCCAGCCCGTTCTGGCCCGAAGACGGGCTCGCCGACCGGACCGAAACGACCGAAGGTCACCGGTCCGAACGCGCTGGTGGTCTCGTTCTTGGCTGCCAACCGCTGCAGGTAGGAGTACAACCGCCGATCGTGGGCCCTGGCCGCCGCGCCGCCGGGTCGATCCCCCGCATCAGGATGTCGGATGGTCGCCGCATGGAAATCGGGGGAGAGCTGAAGCAGCGCATCCGCAACGTCCGGCCGGGTGGCGAGCGCGCGGAGCCGGCCCGCGGCATCCCGCCGGACCGGCTCCACGGATTCCTCCACCTCACCGGCCAACCGCTCCGCCAGCGCCATCATGTCCAGCCAGGCGCTGTGCGCCTTGGTCAACTCGTCGTCACCGATGTTCTTCGGTGTGGGGCCGGCCCGGCGGGCCCCGACCTGACGACGCAGCGTGGAGAGCGTTCGCAGGGCCGCGCGGTCGCCGCGCTCACGGGCTGCCGCCACCGCCACCCGGAACGGCTCGCCGAGCATCACCGTGCGAAGCCGCTCGGCTTCATCGGTGATGTGTGCCCAGCGAGTGGCCGTCCGGGCCGGCTCCGAGTGGGCGAACTCGTCGAGCAGATCGAAGCTGAAGCCGGCCCGGCGCAACAGGAAGGTGTCACAGAGCAGCCAGCTCATATCTGCTCCGGCAGGTCCAGCCGGATCGTGCGGAAGGGCCGGTTGAGCTTGGTTCCGGGCCTGGGCAGACAGGCCAGCACCTGGTCATCCGAACCGGTGGCCAGCGCGGCGGCGAGTGTCGCGCGCTGCTGCGGATAGGAGATGGAGATGTCCGCCAGCGCAGCTGCTTCCCGGCGGGTGGCCGCACTGAGTTCTCCGGACGCCAGCCCGGCGCCGACCGTCGCCAGCGCCATCAGAAAGGGATCGCCGAGCCGGGCGGCGTGCTCTTTGGCCTCCTCGAACAGGCGGGCCGCTTCGCCAGGCTGCCGATCGAGGAGCAGCCGGCCGTGCTCCAGCGCCATGTGGGTGCTGTAGAAGTCGTCACCTGACGCGTGAGCCAGCCGGTAGGAGTCGGCGAGCACCGGCAGGGCCTCCGCGACCGCGCCATCGCGGACCAGCAAGCCGCCCTCGCGGTAGGCATGGTGTTTGAAGAACGTGTCGCCCCACTCGGTGCTGCGCCGAGAGAATCGTCGCCAAACCTCTACCGCCGCGGCGGGCTGCCGTGAGTACTCCTTGAGCACACTCACGTTGGAGACCAGGTTCACCTTGAGGTGTGTGGCGTCGGTGGTGGCCAGCTTGCCGATGAGGCGGATCGCGGCCCGTTCCTCGGTCATCGCCCCGTCCAGGTCCCGAACCTGGACGTGGCCTAGCGCCTTGACATTGTGCAACCATGCAGCTTCCACCGTGGCGACTTCGGACGTGTCACCGGCGAGCTCGGCCAACCCGGCGGTGACCTCGGTGAATCCGGCGGGAACGGCACCGGTCCGTTTGATCAGCAACAGCGCGCGCAGCAACCGGGCACGAGCCCGGACGATGCCCGGTCCACGCCTCGCCGCCTGCTCCAGATGCACCAGCGCCGTGCGGTAGTCGAGCACGAAGACGTGCACCATGCCGAGGTAGCGGTGCGCGAGGCTGTACACCGAGTCCGTGTCGATTACGGCGCCGACGTCCACACCGATGGATCCCGGATCGTCACCGAGCTCCATGTCCCGCACCGCGCCGCGAACCCGATCGACATCGATGTCGGGGCAGCGGTCGAGCTCCGCCAGCATCCGATGGGCGGCGAATACGCCCGCGTCCTCATTGGTGCTAAAAAACGAGCTCCGCATCAGCCCCATCGACGCCGCGACGACGTCCTCGGACGAGCTTGCCGCAGACAGCCGGTCGAGGCAGTCACGCTCCCGGCTCGGTGGCGGCGCCGGTGCCGGCCGGGCCGGTCGTGATGTCGGTGTTCCGGGCTCCAGCCGACCGCCCACCCGCTGGATCAATGAGTCGAGCAGCCGACTCCGGATGGCGAGCCGCTGCTCAGCACCGTCGCCGATCGGCTGGTGTTCGCTGAGCCGAAGCTCGGCGAGCACCAGCCGCAGTGGCGCACCGGCCAGCGCGATCCGCTCCATCAGATGCGGGATCGACCGGAGGGTGGAGGAGTCCAGCCAGGCGGTATGGCGGAACACGATGGTGAGTGCATCCTCGGCGGCCGCGGCGAGGACCGCCTGTCCCGCCGTGACGATCACCCGGAAGATCTGCTCGCTCTCGGCGTGCAGGCGTCGTTCCGAGCAGGTGGCCGCCAGCACCGAAAGAGGTGCCGCGTCCGGGTAGGTGCCCGGGAACAGCACATTCCATTCCGGCTGGCGCTGTTGCGCCACGCTGCGGATCGCGGCCGGATTGAGCTCACCCAGTGCGACGACAAGGTTCCGAAGGCCGTCTAACCCGACCGGCTGGGCGGTACCGAGGTCGATCTCGACGATGTTGCCGACTCCGGTGGGCGGAGTCTCGGGCGAACCGGCCAGCAGGCGAGCCGAGACAGCCGCCCCAGCGAGACTGTTCCTAGACATCATGATGGGTTCCGAGACCTTGCATAGTGACCGACTCAGGCCAGTGGAGCGATACGGTTCTCGATCTCGTCGAGCATGAATTCCATGCCGTCGAGATCGTCGAGGTCGTCGTCCTCCTCGACGGTGCCGGCGGAGACCGGCTGGGTGTCCTCGGTCTTATCGACCACGTTCTCGTTGGTGGTCCCGGCCGGAACGTGCTCAACGTTGAAAATAGAGTCGGACATAGCGGTGGCTCTCCTGACGTGTGATAAAATGTGCTCATGCCGTCGTTGGGCTGAGGTGGTAAGAGCTCTTTACGTCCGGGCCGTGTCGTCCGTGGCACCGGTATCTCGGTCGGTCTCTCCTCAGTATGTCGTCGGGCCTCCCCGTGGTCTCGTCCGCCGGACGACCACCACAGTAAAGAGGCGAGCACCCGCTCGGGAAGTACATTGCGCACAACCCTCGATCGTGTGAATGTGCGCGCGCGGCGAGAACTCTCAGTGGCGGATTATGGGAGTGGTCGCCTGAGTCTTGATCTGCCATATGCACATGTCAGAGCCTTAAGAGCGCTTCGGCAAGTGTGACGATGATATCCACGGTTAGACCATCCGTGCGATGAAGAACAAGTGTCGTCGAATGGTCCAGTATATGAACACGACGGCTGCGCTAGCGCAGACGTACCCTCGGTGATCGTCGACGAAGGAACTCGAACCGGCGCCGTGCGCGCCTGGAGTGGAGATCGCGACGCCAATTATCTCATGGGTTGACTAATTGGTTTGACAGGCACGAACTCGTGCTGTAGAGCTTGCCGTATGGTCGTCATACGATGGCATATTCAGGCGCAGTGCGTGACCTCACGCTGAGAAGAACACGTCGGTGATCAGAATGACTGGGCTCACCGCGTCGGCTGCGTGGGAGCAGCCCGGGTGCGCGGGAATTGGGGACTCATGGCGCACGGTTTCCCGGTTCCTCATCCGTAGCGCGGGTTTTCCTTTCGGGACGACGGATTTCGGTGTTGACCAGGTGAGCCGGGCGCTGGCGCGCCGAGCGGAACTGCGCGCCGAGGCGGCGGCGCTGCGCGCGCAGTGGCCGGCGTGCTTCGACGGTGCAGTACGCGCGCTCGAGCGCGCTGGCGCCGATCGGTGTGAGTTCAAGGCGTTGTACCGGGCGCGACGCGAGGTCGCGCAGGATCGGCCGATCCCACCGGCGGCGGCCGAGCACCTCGATGCCGCCTGGGCGCAGGACTGGAAGCGTTGCCTGGGCAGCCTCGACACTGCCGAGCGGGAACTGGACGAGGTGGTGCGGACCGTGGCCGACCACGGCCGGGGCCGGCTACGCACACTGCTGGCGGACCGGCGCTTCTTCGCCGCGCTCACGGTGTCCAACCCTGAGCTCGCCGGTCGGCTGCGCCGGTCACTGATGTCCGACCCTGCAGGGCTACAGTCTTCGACCCGGCAGGACGAGCGGGTGGTGTATGCCTACGCGCAGCGCTTCGCGACCAAGAACGAGACGATCAGCTTCTTCGGCCCGGTCGACTATGGATCGTTCGGCGGCGCAGACACCGTTCGGTTGCGCTACGCCCGCCAGCCGGTCCAGCACTGCTGGATCCGGCTCTCGCATTGGGCGGTGCAGTTGCTGGCCGACCGGATCGGGGAGTGCCCCGACATCGCCGGACATCTGCCGCTGCGGGTGCGCGACGGGTGCATGCTGACCGCGCAGCGAACACTGCTCATCGCCACCACCGGTCGGCGGGTGCTGCTGCGTCCGGCTCAGGCAGAGGTGCTCGACCTGGTGACCTCAGCCGGAGTCACCGCGGGCGAACTGATGTCCCGCCTCGCCGATCCCAGCGCTGCGCTGGATCTACTGTCCCGGCAGGTGATCACCTGCCGCCCGCTGGTCCCCACCGCCCTGGACGATCCGGCGAGCTGGTTGCTCGGTCTGCTGGCGGACCTGCGCCGGAAGGGGATCGCTGCCGCCGCGCCCTGGCATGACCGGATAAGCACCTTAATCGATGGACTGGTCGGGATCACCAAGCACGACGACAGGCAGCGCCTGGCCAGCCTCGCCCAGCTGGAGACCAGGTTCACCGAAATCAGCGGGCAGCCCGCCCGCCGCGGCGCCGGCGAGCACTACGCCGACCGACTCTTGATCACTGAGGACTGTCGCGGTGGCGTGGCCGAGTGTGTGGTCCCGGCCGAACAGGCCACCGCGCTGGTCCGGCGGCTATCGCCGACTCTGCGGCTGTGTGCGTCCTACAGTCTGCTGGTCCAGCGAGCGGTGCTCACCCGGGCGCTGGCCCGGTACGCCGAACTCGCCCGCCGCGGACCGGTGGGCTATCTCCAGTTTATCGCGGAGCTGGATCGCACGATGTCCATCGAGGATGCGACGGCCGATCCTGCGGTCACTGGCTGGCTGAATCGTTTCGACCAGATCGTCTCCTGTGCCACGACGGACCCCGCAGGCGTCGCTCGGGTCGGCTCGGCGGCGCTGGCTCCGCTGCTGAATGAGCCACCCGCTGGGCTCGTCGTGTCGCCGGACATCTTCCTCGGCGCCGATCCATCCGAAGTGGACATCGAACGCACCGAGGTGATCATCGGCGAGATTCATCACGGAGCCCAGGTGTGGTCACACTTGTCCCTTTTCGACCCGGATCAGGCCGCGACCGGGGATGAGGTGGCCGCGGTGTCCTCCGCAGGAGGAGAACTGGCCGCCCTGCTGTGCCGGCGCACCCAGGGCAAGGCATTCGAGCGGGAGTTACCCGGGCCAGTCGTGCAGTTCCGTGCCGCCGCCGCGCAGCGCCACCCGACGGTGCTGCCGGCTGAAAACCTCTCCGTGCAGGACGTGGACGGCGCACTTCGATTGACCGCACCCGACGGAGCGGAGATCCGGTTGCACGCTCGGCACCCCCGGAGCCCCAGCAACTGGCTGTTCGGGCCACCCCCGGTGGTGGCACCGGTTCCGCTGCGGACGGCCGAGTACGCACCGCGCGTGCTGATCGGTGACGTGGTGGCGTGGCGGGCCAGGTGGCGGCTGGACTCCGAGCAGTTGGGCGAACTGGCCGCACGGCACCCCGGCGTTCTCGTTCGGTCCGCGGCGGACCTGCGGGCACGGCTCGGCCTGCCCCGGCTGATCTTCGCCAGGGCACAGTCGGCCCGCAAGCCCGTCTTCGCCGACCTGGAATGCCCGACCAGCCTGCAGCACCTGGCGCACTACCTGCGCAAGTCCTCGACCGCCGAGCTGACCGAGATGATGCCGGAGCCCCGGCAATGGTGGCTGCGCCCCGCCGGGCACCCGGTCAGCTGCGAATGGCGGCTGACCCTTGGCTGGGCTGGATCATCCGGCCTCGACACGTGATGCCGCGACGTCTAATGCGGAGGTCCCATGTCTGACGGGAACGCGGCCCGGCAGCCCGATGTGATCGTCGTCGGGGCCGGAGTCGTCGGTGCTTCCACAGCACGGGAGCTGGCCTCGAGCGGCGCCCGGGTACTGCTGATCGACCGGGACGAACACCCGGGAGCCGGCTCGCGGGCCGCCGCCGGGGTGGGCGTGCCCTCGGTGCGGTTGCTCGACGACCCGCCCATGCTCGACTTCGCCCGGCGTGGCCGGCAGGTGCTCGGCGAGGATCTGGACCGGCTCTCGACGGCGCAGCGTCCCCTCGTGCTGCGCTGCGGACTGCTGCGGCCGATGCTCGACCAGGCTGACGCGGATCGGCTGGCCACGCGGGTCGCCGACCACCCCGATTTCCTGGGGACCTGGCTGAGTGCGGAGGAGTTGGCCGCCCGGGAGCCCGGCTGGCGAGGCAACTCATGCGGGGCGTTCTTCGACCCCACGGCGGCGGTCGTCGACGCGCCGGGTTATGTGGATGCCCTGGTGACCGAGGCGCGGTCGGCCGGTGTCAGCATCCGCACCGGCTGCGCCCTGCTCGGGGTGGCTGCCGATGGGCGAGGCGTGACGGTGCAGTTGCCCGGTGGCCCGGTTCGAGCCGAGTCGCTCGTGCTGGCCTGCGGTGCCTGGATCGGCGCCCTGCCGGATATCGACCCACTCCCGGTGCGCCCGGTGCGTGGCCAGATGATCCGGTTGGAGGTCGATCCGGCCCGTCGGCCCCGGCACATCGTCTCCGGCTCGCTGTATCTGGCACCCGCGCCGGACGGGCACACGGTGCTGGTGGGAGCCACCGAGGAGGACGTCGAGTTCACCCAGGGGCCGACGGTCGAGGGCGCGTTGCTGTTGCTCGCACATGCCGCGCGTACCTGGGGCCTACACACCGCGCGGATCTGCACCATCTGGCACGGCTTCCGAGCGAGCACCCCCGACGGCAGACCGCTGATCGGGCGGTTGCCCGGCGAGCCGCGCATCGTCGTAGCCGGCGGCCACGGCGGCCAGGGCATCCTCACCGGAGCACACACCGGCCGGATGGTGGCCGCCCTGCTGGCAGGCGTACAGCCCGCCGGACTCGCCGCGTTCGACCTGGCTCGGCGCGTCCGATGAGCCGGCGGTGGTTGCTGCACGACCACGCGATTCTGCGCAGCACCGGCTTCCCTTGGAAGCTACTGGACGTGCTGGACCATCCGCTCACCGATGAGGCGCTGACTGAGCTGGACTGTGCGGAGTCGGACCTGAGCACTGCGGTCACCGCCGTAGTGCAGGCGGTACGGGCCAATCCCGCGGCGATCTCCCCCCGGCAGTCCCGCAAGCTGCGCAAGGCCCTCAGCCGGCACGCCGGGCTGCCACCCGACCTGCTCGCCGACGTCGATCACCCGGCGATGCTCACGGCGGTGGACGAGTACCACCGGCGGCTGGCGGCCGTGCAGGCCGCGACCCGGACGGCGCAGCAGCGGTTGAGCGCCGAGACGGCGGGCAGTCACAAGGCCATGCTCGACGCCGCCGCGGACCCGGCCGTCCGCGAAGCGCTGTGGCTATCGAGTCCGGCGATGCACGATCGTGGACTCGCCGAACTGGCCGAGGTCTCGGCTGCGCCGCTTCGTGGCCGGGCCCGCCGGCTACGTCGCCAGTTCGGCGGCTATCTGCAGCGCTTGGCGGCCAAGAACGAGACCACCTCGTTCTTCGGGCCGATCAACTACGCGGAGTTCGACAGCGAGCCGGACGGCAGCGAACCCGCCGTCACCGGTGCCGTGCTCCGGTCGGCGTCGCTGGCCTACTGGGCCGTCGTGGTGCTAGCCGACGCCATCGCGGAAGACCCCGCCGTTCGCCCCCACCTGTGCCCGCGGCCCAGCGGCTTGCTGCGCACAGCAGATCCGCCGACCTTCGGCGGCAGGCCGCTGGACCTGCCTGCGTCCATGCTCGAGCTGGTGCGGGCCGCCGATGGCCGCCAATCGGTGCTGGATCTGGCCGATCGGCTCGGCTGGCCGGTCGACGAGGTGCTCGCCACGGCGGAGCAGGCGCTTACCCGGCGGGTGTTGTTACTCGACTGTAGACCGCCGGTGACCGTGCCCGACGCCCTCGGCTGGTTGCGCGGGCTGGTCGCCAGCCTGCGCAACCAGCCCGGGGAGCCAGCCGAGAACTGGCTCGACTTACTGGACCGGATCTCCGGAGGGCTTGCGGAGTTCGCCTCCGCCGACCTGGGCCGACGGCGGGAGTTGCTGGCCGAACTGGAGTCGGGCATCGCAGCTCGCACCGCCGAACCAGTGCGCCGCGGCGGCGGGCAGTGGTATGCCGACCGCCTTGTCCTGCATGAAGAGGCCCTGGGAAACCTGAGTCCACTGGCGCTCGGTCGGGCGCTGCGGGACGGGCTGCGCGAGCGGCTGTCCCCGGCATTGGATCTGCTCGCGGCGGAAGGTGTGGCCCGGCACGGTGCGCTGACCGAACGGTTCCTGCAGCGGTACCCACGGCTGGCTGCGGGCGATACCGTGCCGTTGCTGACGTTGTTGCGCGGCAACCGGGAACCACTGCCGCTGCCGGCAGGCCCGCTGACGGCCGCCGGACGGCGAGTGGCCGAACTGGTGGACGCGGCGGATCCCGGCTGTCCACTTCGGATCGATCCGGCGGAGCTGCCCGATGTCGACCTCGGTGCCGGTCCGCTGATCGCCTCGCCAGATCTGATGTTCGCCGCGAGCGGCCTGGCCGAGGTGCTGGCCGGCGGTGGCGAACTCGTGTTGGCCGAATGCCACGACACGATGCTGATCTGGGGTTGGGCGCTGCAGTTCCATCCGCGCCGGAAGCAGGTTGCGTTGGCCGGAACGGAGCTGCTGCGCCGGGCGTGTGCTGACACCACGATGGGCGTGGTGCTGGGCTCCCGCCGAGCGAAGATCGTTCCGTTCGATTTCCCCGGCCTGGTGGTCGACCTCGGCAGCACCACACCGGCCGGCGATCGTCCTCGGGTACCCATCGCCGATGTGGGGGTGCAGCTGCGCGGCGACCGGCTGGTGTCCACCGCACCAGGTATCCCGAATTTCCTGCTGCATCACGGTGAACTGGATTCCGACCTGCATAACGTCCTCGCCCCGCCGCGGGTCCGGCCAGTGGCTTTCGGCTCGGGCCGGCGGACCCCCCGGGTGGTCCTCGGTAACGCGGTCGTCGCGCGGGCCCGCTGGGTACTGGACCGCGACGAGCTGTTCCTGCCGGGTGAGACGATCCCGGAGCCGTTGCCGCTGCTGCGCCATGCCCGCAAGGCCGCCGCTATCAACGGCATTCCCCGGCGGTGCTTCCTGACGGTGCCGGGTGAGCGCAAGCCGGTGTTGTTCGACCTGCGGGCCCCGGCGCTGCTCGACCTGGGATGGCAACTGTCCGCGCGGGCGACCGAGGTGGTGCTGACCGAGCTGCTGCCCGGTCCGGAGGGCCTCTGGTTGCACGGCAGGAACGGCAGGCACTGCGCCGAGCTGCGCACCACCGTGGTGCTGGACCGGCTGGAGGGCAGCGAGTGACTCCCGCGCTGCTCAGCGAAGCCGACGCGACCGCACTGAGGCCGGCGCTGGGCGACCACGGGCCCGACACCCTCGGCCTGCTGCGGTGCAGCGACTCGGTGCTGATCGGGATTCGCGGCGAGGACGTCTCGGTCCGCAGGCATAGCGCGGCAGGCTGCGCCCTGGAGATCGTCGGGCCCGGCTCGCGTCACCATCTGTTCAGCCCGGACTGCTCGGCGAGCGCGTTGCATCAGCTGGCCGAGACCACCGGAGCGACCTGCGGGACCGCCGTGAGACGCATGGCCGCGGACCGGATCGGCGAGCTGCCGGACGACATCGTCGCCGCACTGTCTCGGCTGGCCGAGGCACTCGCCGATCGCATGCTCACCGGACAACACCGGGCCCTGCACCCGACCATCGACGCCGCCGCGGACCTGGTCCGCGTCGCCGTCTTGCGGCCGGACGGATCAGTGGTGGCGGATGACCGACTACATCTGGAACTGCGGATCGGGGCCAGGATCGCCGGTGGCCACGAAGGTGCACGGTCGCTGCGGGTGGTGTCTGCCGGCTCCTTGGACCGGTTGTCCAGCGATGACCGGCACCTCGCCGCTGCCGACGAGGTGGCCCGGACCGCGGCAGACCGGCGGGACGCGATCGACCCACCAGAAGGCGCCATGCCGGTGGTGCTCGCCCCGGGCAGTCCGGCGGCCCTGCTGCACGAGGTGTGCGGGCACGGCTTGGAGGTCGATGTCGCGTGTGCCCCGGCCGGCGCCTATCACCCGCCACTCGGCAGGCGGGTGGCCGCACCGCTGGTGACCGTGATCGACGACCCCGGAATGCCGGCCTGGGCACCGCTCTACCGGGTGGACGACGAGGGCTGCCCGGCCCGCAGCACGGTGCTCATCGACCACGGCGTGTTGGCCGGTTACCTGACCGATGGCGACGGGGCACGCCGCACCGGTCACCCGCGGACCGGGAACGGTCGCCGGTTGGACCACACGCATCCCGCGTTGGCGCGGATGAGCTGCACCTACCTCGCCGCCGGCGAGTCCCCTCCGGAACTGGCGCTTGCGGGTGTGCGCCGAGGCCTGTACGTCAAGTCGATCGTCGCCGGTGAGACGAATATGAGCGGTGCCGAGTTCACCGCGGACGTGACTGAGAGCTACCTGATCGAGAACGGCCGGATCACCACGCCAGTCCGGTCTGCGACGCTGCATGGAATCGGCACCGACGTGCTGAGGGAGATCGACATCGTCGGCGATGATCTCGACTTCATCGCCTTCGGCTTCCAGTGCAACAAGCTATCCCAGTTTCCGTTGACCGTGTCGGTGGGCCAGCCGACGATCCGGATCAGGACCATGGGTGTAGGTGCCGCATGAGGGCACGTCCGGCGGCGGTGCTGCTCGCAGAGGAACTGGCGGCCAAGGCAGTCGCCGCCGACGCGGACGAGGTGCGGATCTGGGTGGAGGATTCCTGCTCGACGGAGTACCGGCTCAGCCACGACGACGCGGTGACCCAGCGGACCGGCACCCACCGGCGGGTAACGGTCACCTCCCGGCTCGGTGCGCGCTGGACCACCGAGCTGATCGAGGGTGCCGCGCCACCGCAGGCGGACCCACTGGTTGCCACACGTGCGCGTTCGGCCGAACGGGTACGGGCGACCGTGCTCGCTCCGGCGACCGGACGGATCTGTCCCCACGTGCTGGGTGCGGAGTATAAGGAAACCTGCACCTCGGTCACCGCGCTGGTGGGCACCGAACTCACCGAGTGGTGCCACACCCACCGCCGGCTGTGGCACTGGGTCGGCGGCGTCGGAGGCAACCACCTCGAGGGCGGGATTACCTGGGGTGATCAGCTGCCCGATCCGGCGGTACCGCGCGCCGAACGTGGCGAGCTGCTAGCCGTTCGTGGCGCCGGTGGCCACGTGCACGACCGGATGCCGGTGCTGCTCCGGCCCTGCGTCGCGATGCACCTAGTCGACCCACTGGCCAGCATGCTCAACGGCAGGAACGTGCTCGCGGGAATGCGGATGCTGCGCGATCGGGTGGGCCGGCGGATAGCCGCGCCCGGGGTGATGGTCGTTGACGACGGCGGCCTGGACGGCCCCCACGGCGCGCTCGTGGACGATGAGGGTGTCCCCACCGCGCGGAACGTGCTGCTGGAGTCCGGCGTGCTCCGGGGTTTCCTGCACTCGCGTGCCACTGCCGCGGCATGCGGGACGGTGCCCAATGGCTGCGCGGTGCGCAGTCTACCGGGTGGGCACGTCGGCCCAGGTGTCCGCGGTTTCGCATTGCTGCCCGGCGACGAGCAACGGCTCCGGGAACGCCTGGACACCGGGTTGGAGGCGGTCGCGGTGAGCAGACCCGCGGTGCGCTGTGTCGATGGCAAGCGCCTCCGGCTGGAGGTCTTCGGCTGGCTGGTACGAGACGGGCAGCGGCACCGCCCGGTGGGGCCGGTGCCGATCGAGGTCGGCCTTTTCGGGTGGCTGCGCTCGGTGGTGGCGTGCGGACCGACGCTGCACCACTCGGCGGTGTTCCGCGGGTTGGCCGCGCCGGCCTTGCTGCTGTCCGAATGCGACGTTGGGCGGCTGAGATGAGCCCGCGACCGAGTCAGGGCGGCGGCTGGACGCTGTATCCGGATGCGGCGCTGCGCATGGCTGGGTTTCCGTTCTCCTGGTGGGAGTCGCTGCTGCCGGCCGGGTTGCTCGCTGGGCTGTCGCCGCTGGAGGACGCCTGGGTGGCCGGGCACGCGCACCGAGCACACCTGTTGCGGGCGGCCTTCCCGGCGGCGGTCCGCGCGACCGAGGACCGGGTGGTGCTGCGCACGCTGAGCAGGGCGCGGGCCGCGGTCGGCAAGCTCCGTCCGGTGGCGGATGCGGTGGCGCCGGAGCTCATCCGGGATGAGCTGCGGGCCTGGAACGACCGGATGCGGGCCCTGGCCGAGGCCACCGACGCACTGCAGGAAAGCTTCGGTGCGGAGCTGCTGCTGCTGCGAAGCCGGCTGCACGAGGTGGCCGGGCGCGAATCGCTGCGGGAAGCGGTCGGCCTGCTCAGCCCCTCGGTGGCCGAGTCGCTTGACCGGTACGCCGACGATCCGCTGCCCGCGCAGGCCACCAGCCGCGACCGTGGCCTGGAGCACCGCATCGTCCTATACCTGCAACGGCTGGTGGCCAAGAACGAGACCAACAGCTTCTTCGGCCCGGTCGGCGCAGCCTGTGTCGACGCCGCGGCGGTGCCGGCGCTGCGCGTCCTCGGTGAATTCGGCTGCGGACCGCCGGTCGTGTTCAGCAGCCCCCGGCTGGCCAGGGGCATCGCTGCGCTGCTGGCGGTCGATCCCAAGCTGGGCAGGTACGTCCCGCTGCGCCGCTCGCCGATGCTCGAGCTGACCGGCGATCGGCTGACCCACCAGCTCACCGGCCGCTCGGTGCGGCTGAGCCCTGCGGAGGTCTCGGCGTGGCGCGCAGCGGCCGCGCCCGGCGAAGTGGGGAAAGCGGTGCCGGACCGGCTCATCCGGCTCGGAGCGCTGACCCGGCAGGTGCCGGTCGACCTGTGGTCGGCCGAACCACTGGATTCGCTAGAGGACTGGCTGCTGCGGCTGCCGCCGGTCTGCGCGACCCAGACCTGGCTGCGACGTGTCGATGAGCTGCGCGCCGGCATCAGGTCCTTCGCGGAGGCCACCGGACGCGGGCGGCGCGCGGCACTCGCCGGGCTGGAACGGCGTGCCGCGGAGCTGACTGGCGGACGGCAACGACAGGGCGCCGGACGGATGTACACCGACCGTAGCGTGGTGTTCGAGGAGCGGGAGAACCGGATCTCGCTGGCCCTCGGCGGCGCACTGGCGGACGGCCTCGCCGGGCAGCTCGCGCCGGCGCTCACCTACTGGGCAGCGACGGCCAGTGAACGCTGGGCGCAACACCAGAGGGTGGCCGCCGAGCTCTTCGACCGGAGCTGGCCGGGCCACGACGAGGTGCCGCTGCCCGCCTACCTCGCCGCTGCCGCCGCGCTGCCGCCGGTGAGCACTCCGACGGCGGCCGAAATCTATGTGGCCGGGCTGGTCGAGGCGACGACCGCGGAGATCCGGCTGCCGGCCGAACGGCTGGAGGCGCTCGCCACCGCCATCCACGGACCGGTGTTCAGCTCGGTCGACCTGCTGGTGGCCGCCACCGACGAGCGGGCCGTGGCTGACGGTGCGCTCCGCTGGGTCCTCGGTGAGGCGCACGCCGGGCACCTGCTGTCGGTTTTCCCCACCGACCACTTCGTCCGCTCGCGCGACCGGGGCGCCAGCCACCGCCGGGACACCTGGTTGTTCCATGCGCTGCAACGCACCGGGCGGCGCGCGGCCTGGCTGGTCACCGGCCGGGACACCAAGATCTACCAGTACCAGCAGCCGGCGGTGGCCGTGCAGCTGCGCCCCTACCTGCCGGAACACAGTGCGCGCTCCGCGTCGGAACTGACCGTTCGCCGGCTGCGGGAAGGCGTCGAGCTGTGTGACTTCGCTGGACCGTTATGGCTGCTTCCCGCCGTCCGGACAGCCACCGATGGTTTTGATCCGCTCGCCCCGCTGTCGTTTCCCGCGGTGCAGACCGTGCCGTTCGGCCGGAGCGCGCTGCGGCCCCGGGTCCTGGTCGGCGACACCGTTGTGCAGCGAGCAGGCTGGCGGGTGCCGGCCGCCCCACTGGCCCGTTTGCAGGGCGCCAAGCAGTTTCTGGCCGCCCGGTCTTTCCGCCGCGAGTGCGGCATGCCCGAGCTGGTCTTCGTCCAGCTGCCGTGGGAGCCCAAGCCGACCCTGCTGGATTTCCGTAATCCGCTGTCGGTCGGGGCCTTCGCGGGTCTGCTTCGGCATGACCCGGCGGTGTCGGGCGACACCGTGCTGACATTCAGCGAGATGCTGCCCGGCCCGGCGGACCTCTGGTTGGGGGAGCGCACGTTCGAGCTGCGTCTGCTCGCCGTATGGGAGGGCGGCGAGTGTTCGGCTGCGGACATCGGGTGATCGCAGCGTTTCGAGCGACGTCGTACCCGCTCTGTGAGTCAGCCGACCCGCAGCTCGCGTCGGGTCTGCCGGGCGCGGGCGAGGAACTCTTCGGCTTCTTGCTGGCGCCCGTCCTTCTTGGCCAGCACCGCGCGTGCCTGCCATGCTCTCCAGGTGGCCAGGCTGTAGTCGTCGACCGCGATCGGGCTGGCGTCACGGCCGATGCCGGCAGCTGTCGCGAATGCCTCGTCGGCATCGGTCAGGCGACCGACCGCCGCGTACAGCTCACCGATCAGGTACCAGCCATCGGCGAAGGTTGGCGTCCGGCGGACCGCGTTCTCCGCCAATCTGAGCGCGTCGACGGCGTCGCGCTGGGCCACCGCGGCGCACGCCTCGTAATAGTCGACGAGTGGGTGATTCGGCTCGTCAGGGCTGGCTGCGTCCCGCCACTGGACCGCCAGCCGACGAAGCTGCGGCCACTCGTGCGCGGAATAGTGGCAGTGAAAGAGGCCGTACAGAAGATCCGTATCGTGCGGCCGGTTCTCCAGCGCAATGCGGTAGACCTGCGCAGTGCGCGCCAACCGCTGAATCGACAGGTCGGGCCAGATGGCCGGATAGTGCTCGAACACCACCCCACTGTGCGGCAGATCATCCGGGTCGACAGTGCCCCCGTCGCGGGCACTGTCCCGGCGCACCTGCGCGTACACCAAGCCGTCGAAGCCGGGGGCGGCGGTACCGGTGCCGACCGCCCGACACTCGTTCTCCTCGGTGTAGGAATCGCGGTCGTTGGTGCGGTGTCGCACCCCGGCCGCGACCGGGCCGCTAACGTCCTGCCAGTGGCCGGTTCCGGACTCGACGAGCGTCTCGTCGGCGTACGCGATGAGCCAGGGACCATCGCCGAGCCGCTGAGCCACGGTCGTGAGCAGCTCACCGTAGTGATGGTTCCAGGGCACCGGGACGACGGGCACACCGAGCCGCGCCGCCTCGGTGGCGACATCCTCCCCGGCGTCGGCAGAGAACATCACGACATCACCCAGGTCGCGCAGCGACGGGATGGTCGTGCTAAAGCACTGCGCCTCCGCGGAAACCTGTGCAAGGACACCGATCTTTAGCGGCATCTATTATCTCCCCTGGGAAAAAGCGACCATACCGCCAACGCCCAACTGCTTGCGTCGCCATCGTGCAGGAAAAGCGCTGCCGTCGCCACCGAAGTTCAGGTAGAAACAAGATCGAGGTGCGCAGATGGTGGTGCTGGCTCATCGGACTGCCGTGGGTCACTGAACCACTCGACGGCATCGCCGTGGATTGTCACGCGCGACGGTCACGATGGGAGTGAACGTATTGAAGCCTCTCCGGTCCACCGATGACACCCGTTGGCCGGCCACGTCCATGGCGTTCGGCCGGCACCGACTTAGCGTCGAGGTGTTCCCCTGGTCGCTGCTGCGGACACCCGGGCTGCCGGCTGAGACCCTGGCGCCGATGGCGGATCTGGCGGCCATGGATGCGGCGACCCGACTGCTGCGCGATGACCCGGTCAAGGCACTGGCCGAGGGGTTCGAGGCGGTGCACCTGCCGAACGCCTACCGGGCTGCGGCCGGAGATCGCGCGGATCAGGCGCGGCTGACCCGCGCGCGCCGCACGGTGGCCCGGGGCGGCGCGCTAGGACAGGCCCAGCTGCAGACCTGGTTGCGCCATGGCGACCCGGAGTGGACCACCCGCTGGCAGCAAGCGGTCGACGATCAGCAGAGCCGCGCCGAGCACGCGGAACGCGCGTACCAGGACGCGATGCGCACCGCGCGGAGCTACCTGGCCGACCGCTGCTCCCAACCGGATGTCAGCCATGCGGTCTTCCTGTCCGGCCGGGACTTCTTCGACAACGCTTTTCAGCGCTACGTGCGTCCCGATGCGGTGGGGCGTGGCGACACCAAGTCCCGGCAGGCTTTCGCCACCGCGGCTCGCTACCTGCGCCGGATGTGCGTCCGCTGCGAGCTGACCTCCTTCTTCGGGCCGGTGCATTTCGTGCGGTTGGACGCCGCGGAGCCCGACGCCATCCGGCTGGATGAGCCCGGCGCGGAAACCGTTTTCGTCGAACCAAGCGTGTGGCTGATCAACGAGCTGCAGCAGCTGGTCCAGCGCGGCACACCACTGTTGCACCGGCGACCTCGGCGCAACCCGCTGGTGACCCTGGTCGACGGAACACTGACCAGGGTGTTGGACGGCACCACCTTCGAGGTATCCGACGCGGCCTGCGCGTTGTGGCATGAGCTGGACGGCGATAGCTCGGTCGAGCAGGCTTGCCGGCTGGCCGGCGTAGAGCTGAACCAAGCCAAGCAGCTGTTGCGTGAGCTCGCCGGAACGGTGATTGGGGCCGCTGAGCTCCCGGCGCACCTGCTGTCGGCCTTCGATCACGTCGTCGCCGACGACGAGCCGGACGGCCCGGCGCGGAAGGTGCGGCAGCTGATCGACTGGTTCGCCGCAAGCCCGTGGCCGGAGCGGGCTCGAGCTTTCGACGAGACCGAGCAGCTCGTCGCGGGGCTGGGTGTTCAGGCACGGCGCGGCAAGGGCGAGCACTACGTGGACCGCTACGTCCTGCACGAGGAGCGCGCTCATCGGCTGAGCGCCCGCACGACTCTGGGCCGACCGGTGGTGGCCGGTCTGACCAGCGCGCTGGCCGACGTCCTGCCGCTGAGCTTCCTCGCCGCGCTGCTGGACCGGGAGGACGCCCGGCAGGCCGTGCGCGGGGCGCTCGGCAGCCGTCCCACCCGGCTCATCGAGCTGCTGCGGGCCGACATCCCGCCGGTGACCACGCGGGGCGACGCTTTCCGGTCGGCGCTGCGGGAGCGAGTGCTGGCCAGCACAGCAGATGGCATCGCGAAGCTGAGCCGGGCCGACGTCGATGATCTGATCACCAGGTTTGCGCCCGACCTGAGCACCGAGGACAGCTACGCGACGCTGGCCGGGCCGGATGTGATGGTGCTCGGTGATCCGGCCGAGGCGCCGTGGTTACTCAGCGAGCTCCACGACGACGGCTGCTACCTTGGAGGGGGCGTGACGCGGCTACATCCGGACGGGGCCCGGGTGCGCGATGACCTCATCGCCGGGGTCGTACGGCTGGTCGATCCGGCATTAATGGCACCCGTCGTGTCGCGGCGGCGAAACATGTTCCTGGTACCGGAGTTACCCGGGACGGCCATCGAACTGTCCGGCAGGTCGGAGAAGCCACGCGATCAGACGGTGCCGATCAGCGAGGTATTCGTGGAACCCGACGGCTCCGGTGTCCGGGTGGGTGATCGTCGGCTGTGGCTCTACACCGGCGACATCCCGTCTGTGGTGCACCGCGCACTTGCGCTGCCCTCGCTCACACCGGTGACGATCGACTGCGGGGAGCACACACCGCGGGTGCAGGTGGGCTCGACGGTGGTGCAGCGTGCTCGGTGGCGGGTCGTGACCGAGGAGTGGTCGAGCGGTTATCTGGGCTGGCTCGCCCTGCACGAGCTGCGGTTGCGGCTCGGGCTGCCGCGCCGGGTCTTCGCCCGGCATCCGCGTGAGCAGAAGCCGCTGTACCTGGATTTCGCCGACCCCTACGCTGTGGACGATCTCGTTCGGCTGCCGCCCGCAACGGTCGTGTTCTCCGAGATGGCGCCGACTCCCGACCAGCTGTGGTGGGACGACGGCGGAGGAGCACAGTGCGCCGAGCTGCGCACCGGGTGTTTCGTCCGGCTCGACCTCGGCTGAGCTGACGGAACCTTACGGGCGCGCCGCAGCGGATCGTGCTGACTGTGCGCAAGTATCGGGCCCACCGTCCAAGATCGGTCTTTAGGGGCTGTTGGGTCTGATGCCCCTATGGATGTCAAGCTGCTGACGGCTCGGCTTTGGGTGGGGCCGTGATGATCTGATAGATCTCGCGGGCGAGGTAACGCTTGAGGCAGCGGATGGCTTCGCGGCGGGTTTTGCCTTCGGTGGTGCGGCGGTTGAGGTAGTCGCGGGTGCGGGTGTCCCAGCGCAGCCGGGACAGGGCGATGCGGTAGAGCGCGGCGTTGGCTTGACGGTCGCCGCCGCGATTAAGTCGGCGACGGCTGGTTCTGCCCGAGGACGCCTCCAACGGGCTGACGCCGCACAGGGCGGCAAAGGATGCCTCGTTGCGCAGCCGGTCGGGGTTGTCACCGGCGGCGATGAGCAGGGCGGCGGCGTTGTCTGGGCCGATCCCGCGGCGGGTCAGCAACGTGGGGGTGTGGTTGGTGATGGCTGCGGTGATCATGGTGTTCCAGGTCGCGGATCTCGCTGGTGAGCGCCAGGATGCGCCGGGCCAGGAGCCGCAGGGTGTAGGCGGCGGCGCTGGTGGTGTCGCAGGGTGTGCCGACCTCCAGTTGTGTGCAGCGACGGATGAGCATGGTGTTGCTCAGGCCCGATAGTGCCTCGCGCAGGGCTGGGTCGGCCGCCACGAGCACAGCTTTGAGTTGGTTGATCGTCTGGGTCCGGGCCTTGAGAGCGGAGGCCTTGGCCAGCTTGAACATCCGCAGCATCTCCACCGGCCCGTCACCGGCCTTCGCGCTGCCACTGGCCTGGCCGCTGAGCACCGCCCGGGCGGCGGACTCGGCATCGAGGGTGTCGGTCTTGCCCCGGCGACGGCGGGTGGCCTTGTCCGGTTGGTTGACCTCAATCACCTCGACACCGGCCGGCCGGAGGTGACGGGCTAGTGCCGCACCGTAGGAGCCGGTGCACTCCACCCCGGCCCGCCGCACCGCGCCGAACCGACTCGCCCAGGCCAGCAACGCCCGGTAGCCGGCCGCGGTGGCCGGGAACGTCTCGCTGCTCAGCAGCACACCCAACGGGTTGATCACCGCTGCAGCGTGCAGATCCTTATGGGTATCAACACCAAGAATTACCTCGGCAGTGTCGTCTTGGTCGTGGTGAATCGGCTGGGGCATGCTGGACACAGGTCGTCTGTCTCCTGATCGCCACGGGAATGGATGGCCGTCGCCGGGCCGGCGTGGGCGGTCAGAACTGTGACGGTGCCCTGTTGACGGCAAGGCCCCTATCGGGACACGCCCACCCGGTCCGGCGACAGCAAGCACCACCCCAAGCCAGGGCCGACAGATCAGTCCCAAGGCATACACGCCAGTTGCGTTGCGGGTCAGACCCTGGCCCGGGATGGCACGACGGTGACCCTCACATTCAGATCAGGACCTCGGGTGGTACACGCCGATCCTCACAGTTGCGTTGGCGGATGACGTGCTCGTGCAAGGTAGGGGGATGCGCGGAGCCTGACGATCGGAAGCGTGCTGAGATCACAGCGTCGGCGTGCCGGCGTGACACCACCTGTGACACGAACTCACGTCCACTGGCGCCGCTGTAGTCACCAAAACGATCACTATAGACAGTGAAGTCGCTGGTAGCAGCCGTGGTCAACGTGGAGGGGGAGTCTTGTAAGCGGTAGGTTCGGGGTTCGAGTCCCCGCGTCGGCTCCGGTTTGACCTGGGAAATTGGGACTATTGCGGTTTCTGCTGCTGTTTCTGCGCGTCGAGCCAGGACTGTAGCTGACGCGTGACGCGGGGGTCGACCTCGGCCGGGAGAGTGTCGACACGGCTGCGGAGCGTGGTGATATCGATAAGTCGTGCCTGCAGCAGGGCCTGGGCGAATGCGCGGTCCTTCTCTCGGGACGCGACGAGCTTGGACACGACG
>DATAWX010000030.1:0-49420 GCA_036266995.1 Pseudonocardiaceae bacterium
AGGTGAGCTCCTCTCGGGTGGCGACATAGTGCCCCAGCGTCGGGCGGGTGAGGAACACCGAACCGGCCGAGTTCAGCCGCTGGGGGTCTACCGGGGGCACCGGCCCGCTGGACGCGCCGAACAGCGCGAGCATCCCGCGCCGGCGCAGCGAGGCGAGGCTGGCGTCGAACGTCGAGGCGCCCACCCCGTCGTAGACGGCGGCGACACCGTCTCCACCGGTCAGCCGGCGGACCTCGACGGCCACGTCGTCAATCTCGGTGTAGCGAATCACCTCCGCCGCCCCGGCCTCCCTGGCCAGCCGCTCCTTCTCAGGAGTGGACACCGTCCCGATCACCCGGCCGCCGCGGGCGGTGGCCAGCTGGGTGAGCAGCAGCCCCACGCCCCCCGCCGCTGCGTGCACCAGGACGGTCTCGCCGGGCTGTACAGCGTGCACGGACACCGTGAGGTAGTGCGCAGTCATGCCCTGCAGCAGGCAGCCCGCGGCGATCTCGATGTCCACGCCGTGGTGCACCGGCACGGCTTTCTCGGCGGGCACCACAGCCAGCTCGGCGTAGCTGCCGGGGCTCTGCGCCCAAGCCACCTGGTCGCCGACCGAAACGTCGCTGACGTCGGGTCCTACGGCCGTGACCGTGCCGGCGCCCTCCGAGCCGGGGATGAACGGCAGCGGCATCGGGTAGGCGCCGCTGCGTTGGTAGGTGTCGATGTAGTTGACCCCCGCTGCGGCGACCTTGACGAGCAACTGGCCGGGTCCGGGTTTCGGGTCGGGCAGCTCGGCCAGGCGCAGGACTTCGGGGCCGCCGGTTTCGGTGATCTGGATCGCCCGCATGGCGCCAGCCTAGGAGTCGCCGGCCAGAGCGCGCCTGGCCAAACCGAGCGGTAGGCATCCCGAGCCGGCCAGGGTGTTGTGAAAATCGCGGAGTTCTCCGGACCACTGGGCGCGCAGCTGCTCGATCTCCAGGCAGCCGGTCAGGTAGGACGGAGCCTGCGTCGGCCAGGCGCAGTACCGGTCGACCTCGGCTTTGGCGGTTTCCGGGGACAGTGAAGCCCGGGTGGCCATGAACTGCTCGGCCTGCGCCGGGTCCATGTCCCCGCAGTGCAGCGCGGTGTCCACCATCATCCGGGCGGCCCGGAAGATCCGAGCGTCGAGATGTGCGAGCTCGTGCACCGGATCGGTGAAATACCCCTGCTCGCGCATCATCGCCTCGGCATAAAGCGCCCAACCCTCGGCGAAGTAGCTGCTGCGATGCACCGCCCGTACCGGTAGCGTGGTCTCGGCCGCCCAGGACAGCTGCCAGTGGTGCCCCGGGTAGGCCTCATGCACAGCGATGGTGGGCAACTGGGCGCGGGCATTGGTGCGCAGCCGCTGGGTGATCTGCTCCTCGGTGGCACCGTCCGGGGTGTACGGCACGAAGAAGTGGCCGATGCGGGATCGGGTCAGTGGTGGTGGTTGCAGGTAGGACGCCACCGCCATGATCGGGCGCTGGTAAGCCGGTGCCGGCACCACCCGGCATTGCTCGCCAGCGGCGAAGGTCACCAGCTCGTGGTCGGCGAGGAATGCCCGAGCCCGAGCGGTCTCGGCCTCGTACTCCGCGCGCATCGCCTGCAACGTGGGCGGGTGGTCGTCCTGCAGGGCCTCCATAGTGGCGCGCCAGTCGGCGCTACCGCCGGGCACCTGTAGCGCCAGCTCCCGCATCTGCGTGTCGAGCCCGTCCCAGGCTGCGATGCCCCGGCGGTGCAGCTCGCCGGCCCCGTAGCCGAGCAGCTCGCGGTGCTGTAGCAGCGCGGAATACAGCGTCTCGCCGGTACGCCAGTCACCGGTGGCGCGCTCGGCGAAGTCGGTAAGGAATTCGGTGGTCTCCTCGAACGCCTGCACCGCCAGGACGGCCGCGTCCTGCAAGCGGCCCCGCAGTACTGGGTCGCTGACCTCGGCGGGCAGCGAATCGCGGAGGAACGCCGGCCCGGCCGCGGCCTGCCTGAGAGCACGACGGACCAACCGGGGTGCGGACAAAGCGGGGTCCAGGTTGGCTCGGCACGATGCGAGTACCTCGGGCACCTCCGCCAATCGCGCCAGCACCCCGTCGACCAGCTCCGGCTCGGGTCGCAGCCGATGCAGGAACGGCAGCAGCAAGCCGGCGAAGACCGGGCTCAGATACACCGACGGATCGCGCCGCCAGGGGGGCCAGCCGGCCATCAGCAGGTCCCCGCACAGCACCGAGATGATGAGGTCCCGGTCGATCCCGGCCGGCTCGGCCTCGAACCGAGCCAGCCATCCGGCGGTGTCCCGCTCGCGGGTGTCGAAGGCCGCGGCGTTGAAGTCGCCGAGCCGGTGGCCGTAACCAGGCGCGCCGAGCGCGTCAGCGTGCACCGGATGCTGGTCGAAGTACCAATCGAGATAGGCGCCGATCTGGTCGGACGCAAGATCGTGGTTCACAACCCTCGAAACTATCCCAGTCCCAGCGCCACCGAGAACGGCCGCCAGGTGTCCAGCCATTGGCAGGTGGGATTTCGCGAAGTCAACCGCATGCTTGTCGCTGCCCGACTGGATCTCCTTGGTCTGAGCGATCGACTGCTACGAACCTGGGAGATGAGCAGGGACGTGCCGCTGTGCGCTGCCTTCGTCCTGATACCTGAACTAGTTGACCATGGGTGACTGTCATCACCCGGATGGTGGGGTGACCCTGGTGTATTGGTCGCCGTAGTGTCCGAAATTCTGGCTGCTGGTGTCTTGTCGTTAGTACCCAGGTGATGTGGTAGCCCGTTGGAGAGTGATCATGGATTTGAGTGGTGACAGCTCCGCCGACCACTCAGACGAGCATCACCGTCCCTCGGCAGGGGACGCCGGAGTCTCGGTGCTGGATCGAGACATTATCGGCGCGTTGGGCTGGCTCAAAGCGGCTGACACCGGTCCGCGGCGGTCGTGGTGGCGGCGGCTGCTCACCCTGTTGATCATCATGGGTCCGGGTCTGATCGTGATGGGTGGGGGTAACGACGCCGGTGGAGTCACTTTGTATGCCCAGGCCGGGCAGGACTATGGCACCAAGCTGGTGTGGGCGCTGGTGATTCTCACTCCGATCCTGTACCTCAACCAGGAGATGGTCATCCGCCTTGGTGCGGTCTCGGGTGTCGGGCATGCCCGGTTGATCTTTGCGCGGTTCGGGAGGTTTTGGGGCTGGTTTAGCGTGGGTGACCTGTTCGTCATCAACGCAGCCACGATCGTGTTGGAGTTCATCGGGGTATCCCAGGCGCTGGCCTTTTTCGGTCTCCCGAACTACGTCAGTGTGCCGGTGGCCGCGGTGGTGCTGTTCGTGGCTATCGCGGGTGGGACATTTCGCCGCTGGGAGCGGATGCTGTTGCTGTTGGTCGCCGTCGATTTGGTGGTGTTCCCGATGGCCTGGCTGGTCCACCCCAGCGCCACCCAGCTCGCCCAGGGTGCGATCCCGAGCTTGCCCGGCGGCCTGGACGCCACCTTGTTGTTGTTCCTCATCGGGCTCATCGGCACCACCGTGGAGCCCTGGCAGTTGTTCTTCCAGCAGTCCAGCGTGGTGGACAAGCGGATCACCCCGCGCTGGATCCGTTACGAGCGCGCCGATCTGGCCCTGGGCTTGGCCGTGGAGATGGTGGGCGCGGTCGCGTTGATGGCGGTGACCGCGTTTGCGTTGGCTGGCACCGGGTTGGCCGGGCACTTCGACGATGCCGCCACCGTGATGGGCGACCTGTCGCATCATGCCGGGCACACGGTGGCCGTGTTGTTCGCCATTGTGCTGCTCGATGGCTCCCTGATCGGCGCCAACCTGGTCGGGTTGACCAGCGCCTACACCCTGGGTGATGTGTTGGGAAATCGCAGTTCGCTGCACGACAAGCTGCCGCGGGCGCCACTGTTCTACGGCTTTTATGCGGGGCTGATCGCGGTGGCCGCGGTGGTCGTGCTGCTACCCGGGCTGCCATTGGGGCTGCTCACCGACGGTGTCGAGGCACTGACCGGGGTGCTGCTGCCGGCCACCAGCGTGTTCTTGGTCTTGTTGTGCAACGACCGGGCAGTCCTGGGCCCGTGGGTCAACCGGACCGCCAACAACATCGTGATCGGGATCGTGGTCTGGGCGTTGCTGCTGCTGTCGTTCGCCTCCGGCGCCTCCACACTGTTCCCCCAACTGTCCGCCACCGCGATCGAGATCGGTCTGGTGATCGGCGCGGGGATCGGCCTACTCGGTGGTGTGGTGGTGGGGCTTGTTCGGTGGCGGGCTGTCCGCACACCGGTCACCACAGGCACCGACACTCGTGGTGGTCTTGATCCCGCACTCGACCGGGAACTCGACCAGCACGCGGCGCTGCGCCGAGCGCACCGCACCGCACTGCGCGACCAAGACCGATTAACCTGGCGCACCCCGGCGTTGGCAGAGCTGCCCCAGCCACAGATCAACCCCTTGCGTCGGGCCGGCCTGATCACCCTACGCGCCTACCTGCTTGTAGCGGCAGCACTGATCATCATCAAAATCACCCAACTCGCGCTCGGGATCGGCGGCGAGGAAGCCTCAGGGACCGATGCCGATGCGATGGCCAGTGCCATCCACCTGGTCGTCGTCGCCACACACCCGAGATAAGCCCGACCAGCCTGCCCATCCAGTATGCAGGTGCCCACGTAGAAAACAGTGCCAGGAAGACGAGGACTGAGCCTGGAGCGATCACAGAAATGGGCGATTGACGCGTTGTGACGCATGCGCTCCGGATCGTGCGGGTGGACTGGGCGTAGATGGAGGTCTTAATGATTGGTCGGCGCTTAGCGTTCGAAATCTGTGATCAGTGGGTGAGTTTCAGGACGGTTACCGTGCCGCTGTTTAGGTTACTTATGTAGGCTAGGCGGCCGTCTGGCCGTACCGCGATGCTTGTTGGGCCGGCTCCAGTGGGGATGGTTTCAGTGACCTGGTTGGTGGTTGTGTCGATCACCGAGGCAGTGTTACTACCGTCGTTGACAACGTAGGCGAATCGTCCGTCGGGAGCCCAGGCGACGTCTTGCGGATTTTCCCCGACCGGGATGGTCGCAACTATCTCGTTTGTCGTGGTATCGATTTCCGAGACGGAGTGTGCGTCGAAGTTCACGTTGGCGACGAGCGGCAGGCGTGGGTTTACCGCGATGCTGTGCGGGCTTTTTCCGACGGGAATGGTGGCCAGGACGTCGAGGGTGGCGGTGTCGATCACTGAGATCAGGTTGGACTCGTGATTGGCGGTGTAGGCGCGGCTTCCGTCAGGCGAGAACGTAACCCAATGTGGGTTCGGCGCGACGTGGACCTGCCCGATGACAGTGTTGGTGGCGGTGTCGATCACGGACACGAAGGGAAGTTCGTGGTTGGCTACGAAGAGCCGTTTTCCGTCCGGGGCGACTGCAACGCGGAGCGGCATCCCGGGCTGCGGAATCGTGGCTATTACAGTGTTCGAGCCGGTGTCGAGCACGTCGATCGCATGGATCGTCCCCTGGTCGTTGGAGACAGTGACATACAGAGTGCGACCGTCCGGTGCGAAGGTGAGGAATTGTGGTGGGCCGGTCGCGACTGGAATGGTCGCGGTCACCTGGTTGCGCGCAGTGTCCACCACGGTGATGGCCTGAGTGTTTCCGTTGGTGATGTAGGCGTACTGACTGTTGGGGGACACCGCGACGAAGCTGGGGCTGTTTCCGACTCGGATGGTGGCACCGACAGTGGGCATTGCGACCTCAGGCTCAACGCTCGCCACTGCGGTTGGTTCCGGCTTTAATGGGGCTGTTAGGCGTGAATGCGCAGATACCGGGATGTTGTTCCCGCCGGCAAACATGGAGAGGAGGATCGATCCGGTCAGTGCCACTGCTACTGCTACACCGGTTCCAATGAGGACCCGAGGTTGGCGCACACGATCAGTTAACGCGAGCAGTTGGGACTGGCCGCCTTCCTCCGGCGCGTCGTGCGGCTTGTCCGGGGCTGGGAAGTAAACTGGTGCCAGGGATTGCGTGGATGGCTGCATCGCCACCGGAGCCGGAGCCTGGGCAGTCCCGGTATCTGTGCCGATCGCGCTATGCCCAAGCGCAGCGCGGGCAGCTGCGACTATCTTTTCGGGCAACGGCGTCTGCGTTGGAGCCGTGTCAACACTACGCTGCGTTGGGATCATATGGTTGGTGCGTTGCGCCAGGATGAATGACTGCGGGCCGGGTCGTCCAACGGCACCCGCAACCGTTGCTGGTGCCGTTGGGCTCCCTGCCATGGTGCTATAGGTAGGTTGGCTGTCGTTCTGTCGGCCGCGGTAGTGCCGCCCCTCATGCTGGGACGTGTCATATTGAGTTGCCCGCGCGGCCAGAGTCGCGGCACCAAGGGCAACGATGTATTGGGGATGCTCGTCCACGATTACGGGACGTCCCAACTCAGCTGAGACCATCTCCGCAACCAGCGGGACGCTCGACGATCCGCCCGCCAGGAGCACCGCACTGAGGTCTGCGGGCTGGACCTGCGCCGACTGCAGGGCTCGGGACAGGGCTCTGACGGTGGACTCGATAACGCCTCGCGCCAGGTCTTCGAAGTCCGGTCGAGCGATATGAACGTCGAAGCGCTGGCTGTTAGGCAGGGATACCGGGAAGGTCGTCTCGGCGTCCGTGGTGAGCGCCTCTTTGGTCCGGATGCAGTTCTGCCGCAATCCGGCGAGCGCGACCATGGATTCTGGGCGCCGCTTGTCTAGCTGGGTGAGCGCTCCACCGGCGGTGCGGCTGACGTGGGTGAGGATCGCGTCGTCGAGATCGTCGCCGCCAAGCCCTTCGATGCGCTCCGGTTTTCCGAGGATCTGGATCTTTCCGGAGTGTTTGCGCAGGACCGTGGCATTGAACGTGCTGCCACCCAGGTCGTACACCGCCACCGTCTCGCCGTCATTCCAGGGTCGGCACCCGGCGTAGCGCGCTGCTGCTGCGTCGGGTTCGGTCACCATGGTCGGCTTTATCAGCCCCGCCTGACGGGCCGCCTTCTCGAACAGTGCCCGCCGAAAGGGGCCCCAGCTGGCAGGGTGGGTCAGCGCCACGTGCTCGGGTGGTTTGCCCTGGGTCGTGGTGACCTTGTGAACCACGTCGCGCAGCAAGACACTGACCAAGTCAGTGACCTCATATGCCGCACCACCGAGGAGCACCGGCGCGGGATCGCCTAGCCGACTCATCAACCCACAGCCGATGCGGGCCGGACTGTACTTCCCATGCCCTGTGGCGGCGTCCCAGGTGGACACAACGCCGTCATCCCCGAGGTGCACAGCTGCTGGAACCAACGCTGCATGATCACCCAGGATGAACATCTCGACTGTGGTCACTTCAGCAACCGCAGCAGCGACAAAGGTCGCGCCAACATCAACCCCGAGGCTATAACTCATTAACCCTCCCCTGAAACGAGCCTAACGTAACCTACACCTCCCATGGAAACTTGACAGCTCAAACCGCGAGATCAATGCCGCCCGTGTGCTCATGCAGCTATCACTTTAAGCCATCGATCGAATACGCGCTGCGAACAGTGGCGGTACGCACCCATAAACTAATTTCTACGTAGTGCTGACGATCAGCTACGCACCGCTGCCTGTGATGGTCCCGACTTGTTGGGCGGCCACGACCTCGCCACCCACATCACATCCCCCCGCAGCATCGGCTCCCGGCGGCCTTCCTTGACACCGCCAACGCAACACCCGCCGTCGGCGGTGTTCTGGCGCGGTACAGGGTCGGCGAGCTAGGTCATCTTCTCCCGTCTCGCTTTCAGCTAACTCCCAGCTACCAGCGCGCAACATGGTCACTTGATCGGGCGTCTACCTGACACAAGTTGTTCACCCGATCGAGGAGGTTTGCTTCATGGCACCAACGATCATCCGGAATGGCGCGGCGGTACTGTTGGCTGCTGGAGCTCTTGCGACCGGCGCCGGCGCCGGCGCCGCTTCAGCGACGACACTGGCCCCAGCCCCGCAGCAGGTGCAGACCACCGCAGGTAACCCCTCCATGTTCGGCCAGGATTTCTGCGATGACTTCAACCACCGGGGCGACCCGCGCTGCCGGGGTGACCGGTGGACCTGGGATCCGGCCCATCACCGCTGGAATCACGACCGCTGGGACGGTCACCGCTGGAACCACCGCCCGTAGTCAGCTCGCGGCCCGAGGAACCCCGTCCGCGCACGTATAGCAGACATCTCGCCCCGGCGTTGACGGGCTCGGGCCGGGCTGGAAATAAGCGCTCCACCGCCCACGATATACGTAGAGCGGCGCATCTCACAATCAGTCACGCGGGGCGCCGGACACTCCCGTGGGTTTAGATTGACCGGTAGCGGAAGAGAAATCGGTGTGGTTATTTGGATTGGTGTTGTGGTTGGTGAGTGGCCATGCTCTTGCTGTGCCTCGTACCTCCACCCAGACGGATTGTCCGGTGGTGAGTGCGAGGTTTCCGGGGATTCGGGATAATAGTATCTGGTGATTGGGATGGTCGATAGCGACGTGCACGAGCGCGTCATGACCGTGGTATTGGAATTCCACGACGGTGGCGCTGATCGCGTTTTCTTTTGTTTCGGGGTGGAGGATGAGTTGTTCGGGGCGCAGGAGAAGGCGACTGGGACCATCAGTCGCCGGAGGGTTGGTGGTGTGGAGGCGGATGGTGCCGAGAACGCAACGGGCCTGGTCGGCGTGGACGTGGGCTGTGAGGATGTTGGCCTCGCCGATGAAGCTTGCGGCGGTGATGTCGGGGGGTTGGCTGTAGAGGGTTCGGGGGTCGGCGGTGGCCACTACGTTGCCCTCGCGCAGTACGGCGATCTGGTCGGCTAGCGCTAAGGCCTCGTCCTGGTCGTGGGTGACGAGGATGGTTGTGGTGGCGGTCTGGGCAAGGATATGGATGACGTCGCGACGCAGCGTGTGCCGCAGAGACGCGTCGAGCGAGCTGAACGGTTCGTCGAGAAGAACAACCTTGGGTTGGATGGCCAGTGCCCGGGCGAGCGCGACCCGCTGTTGCTGACCGCCGGAAAGCTGGTGGGGGAAACGTCGTTCGAGGCCGCTGAGTCCGACGAGGTCCACGAGCTGGGTAACCTTGTGATGTTCGGCTCGGGGCAGTCCGAAGCCGATGTTGCCTTTCACCGTCAGGTGGGGGAACAGCGCGCCCTCTTGGGGGACGTATCCCACGCCGCGATGTTGGGCACGGATGCTTCGACGCCCGTCGTCAACGACGTGTCCGCCGATCGCCACCGTCCCGGTATCGACCTGCTCGAAACCGGCGATAAGCCGCAGGAGCGTGGTCTTGCCGCTGCCCGACGCACCGAGCACCGCAGTCAATGACCCGTCGGGAACAGTGAGGTCGACATTGTTGAGAACCGGTGTCGCACCGAAGCGTTTCGCCACCTGACGCAGCTCGATGATGCTCATGACGCCAGGTTTGGGCGGGTATGCCGTTCGCGATCGAACCATAGGCCTAGCAGGGTGCCGGGTAGTGCGGCGAGTGCCACGATGACCAGGGCATAGGGGGCGGCGGCCCCGTAGGCGACCTCGCTTTGGTAGGCCCAGAACTGAGTGGCCAGGGTTTGCACGCCGATAGGGTCGAGTACGAGGGTCGCGGTGAGCTCAGTTACAGCGGTGAGAAACACCAGACAGAACCCGGCTAACAGGCCGGGGGTGAGCAGGGGCAGGGTGATGCGGCAGAACACGGCGATGGGGCCACGGCCGAGCGAACGGCCGATATCGGCGAGCCGGGCTGACGCTTGGGCGACCGAGGTCTTCACGCAGACTAGGGCTAGCGGGAAGTGCAAAATGGCATAGGCCGCGACGAGTAGCGCGCTCGTCTGGTAGAGGCCGAAAGCGTAGTGGGTTGCGAAGAACACCAGGCTCAGGGCGATGACCACGCCGGGCAGAGCCTGAGTGACGTAGGTGGCGCGTTCGAGGACGATCCGGGGGGCGCTGGTCCGCCGGAAGATCATCATCGCTACGGGCAGCGCGGCCACGACGGTGACCGCTGCGGCCCAAGCGCTGTAGGTGAGAGTGGTCGTAGTGGCCGACGTCAGCGTGACCGCAGCCGGCAGGGTTGTGTGTTGGCTGCGGGTCATCCAGTAGCCGAGGGTCCCGATCGGGACGCCGATCCCGATGACGATCAGAGCCGCGAGCGCCAGCAGTCTCGGGACGACAGTCCATCGCCATTGGTCGAGTTTGGGGGCTCGTCGGGGTGTCGTGGAGTTCGTGGGCCGTCGGGGCAGGAGGCCGTCGATGGTCAGCACGAGCAGGCCGAGGAGTACGAGGGGCACCGAGAGAGCCCCGGCGGCTTGGGAATCGAACTGGAACTCGGTGAAGATCTCGGTGGTGAAGGTCTGGTAGCGCAGGATCTCAAACGCCCCGTACTCGGAGATCACCGTCAGCACGACCAGCACGCACCCGCCCAGGACCGCTGTCCTGATGAGGGGCAGCGTGACCCGGTAGAAGGTGGCAAGCGCCCCTTTGCCCAGGCTGTGTGCGGTGTCTTCGATGGTTGGGTTGGCTCGGCGCAGCGCGGCGGCCACGGGTAAGTACACGAGTGGGTAGGTGCCGAGCGTCATGACCAGGGTCGCTGCTAGCAGGCCGTTCATGGTCGGGGCGATGGAGTGCCAGGCGTAGCCGACGACGAAGTCTGGTATGCCCACCGGCATCACCAGCAGCACCGTCCACATCCGCTGTGCCGGGAGTTGCGACCGCTCGGTGCACCATGCGGTGGCCACACCAATGGTCGCGGCGAGAGCCACGACCAGCAGCGACAGCACGACCGTGTGGCGAAGGAGAAACAGCGAGTGTTCTCGGAACAGCACCCGATGGATCTCGTCCCATCCGGCGCTGTGGGCGTCGAGAGCGAGAAGTACCAAAGGCAGCAACAACGCGAGGGCGATGATCACGCTGATGGCCACTACCGTTGGGCTCCGGCCGTCGCGGGGGCGCAACCGGTAACGCTGCACCGAGACTGGCGCGCTGTGCACCTGTACCTCCACTGCGGGTCAGCGGGTTAGATGAGCCCGGCTTGTTGGAGAAGTGTCTTGGCGTCGAGCCCGGTGCCGAGCTGCGCTGGTGTGAACGCTGTGGGTTGCAACTGGCGCAGCGGGGTCAGCTCGGAGTTGGCGGCGACCCCCATGGAGAGCGGGTACTCGAAACTCTCGCTTTGGGCGAGGACGCTTTGGCCGGCCTGGCTGGTCAGGAAGGCGAGGAACTGCTGGGCAGCGGCCTGATGCGTGCTTGATTTCAAGATGGCCGCGCCGGAGATGTCTTCGACGTACCCCGGATCACGTGGTGCGAAATAGGCGATCTTGGCATTGACCGTGCCCTTCCCGACCTCGGCTTGCAGCCGGTAGAAGTAGTAGTGGTTGATGATGGCCAGGTCGGTGGTGTCCTGGTTGACGTCGCTGGTGAGCGTTTCGCTGTCGGGGACGTTGTCGGCGGTGCCTGCGTTGGTCTTCAGTGCCTTGAGCCAGGTCACGGCGGCGGCTTTGCCCTTGGTTAGAGCGACCGAGCTCACGATCGGCCAGAAGTCGGTCTCCGAGGCAGAGATCTCAATCCTGCCCTTCCACTGGGGATCGGCTAGGTCCATGACAGATTTCGGGAGCTGGGCGGGGCTGAGTTTGCTGGGGTTGTAGACCATCACGCTCATCCGCCCGGAGACACCGACCCAGTCGCCGTTGGCGGCGCTGTCGGACTGCGCGACGTTGGCGAGTGTCGCGGCGTCGACCTTGGTCAACAGGCCCCGGTTGTCGAGTTGCTGGAGCCAGTTCGAGTTCTCGGTGTAGATAACATCCGCCGGTGATCGGTCGCCTTCTTGCTCGATCTTTGCGGTGAGTACATCCTCGTCATCGTTGTCCACCCGGACCTTGATGCCGGTCTGTTTGGTGAACGCCGCAATCATGGCGTTGGTCGTTTGCTCGTGCTGGGCGTTGTAGAGGGTAATGGTCGGACCCGACGCTGGAGCCGATTCACCACCACATGCCAGAGCGAGGCCGGCGACTAACAGCAGTGACACGGCCAGCGGGCCGGTGCGCCGGCGGATTTCGGTGCTCGCGAGTGTCACCGTGGTGTCCTCCAGGTCGGGTCACAGCTTCGGAGTAGTAAGGAAACGCCGGATGCAGATCAAGAAAACAACGGTTTACCAATCCAGTCGCCAGGTCCGGTGTGCCCTGGCGGGACCGCGAAGACGGCGCTGGCGGTGTGGGTGGTGAACTGATTGAGCGCGTCGGTCTCGGCCAGTTTGGAAAAGATCGGGACGAATGCCTGTCGAGGGTCCTTTTGGTAGGCGAGGAACAGCAGGCCGGCATCGTACTCGAGTGCTTGGCGCCAGGGTGGCCAGCGCTCCACGAACGGAGTCGTGCCGTTATTGTAGGAGAAGGCACGGCGAACGATCACAGCACCGTTGTTGCTCTCAGCCGCCGCCAGACGGACATGGGCGGTGTCCGGGATGACCGGGTTTCCCTGCGCATCACGGGCCTCGAAGTCCATTGTGGAAAATTCTTCCGAACCGCCCAGGGGAGCGCCGTCGACCTTGCGGCGACCGATCACCTGCTCTTGCAGGCTAGGCGCCAAGCGGTCCCAATGTTCGAGGGTGATCCGGATGCGCCGGTAGACGAGATAGCTGCCACCGCGCATCCACACGGGGCCCTCAGACCCTGCCCATAATGTGGCGTCGAGATCGGTCGGTGGATGGACATTGGAATTGACCGTCCCATCCTTAAAACCCATCAGGTTGCGGGGGGTGCCGGCCTCGTTTCCCGGCGAGAAACCCAACTGGGTCCATCGTAACGTGGCGATATCCGGAGCGATGCGGGCGACGCTCCGCACGGCGTGAAACGCGACCTGAGGATTGTCCGCGCAGGCCTGCAGGAAGAGATCTCCGTTACTATCAGTGTCGTCAATCTCATCCCCGGAGAAATGCGGCAGCTCCACCAACGCGTCCGGCAGCCGATTGCTGATACCGAAACGATCCTTACCGCCCTTATCGACGAACAGTGAGCGCCCGAACCCGACCGTAAGGGTTAGCCGGGCCGGACCCAGGCCGTAGGCTTCTAGCGAGTCGTCCGTAGTCGACGCGGCGGTGGCGTCGGCGTAGGCGTTTGATGAGTCTTGGCTGGTGTAGATGGGTACAGTGACCGACTTACCGGTCACCAACTCGGTGCCCAGCTGTGTCCAGGCTTTGAGCAATGCGGTGAGATCGTTGCGGTTGTTGCTCGTAAGGTCGAACGCGGCGAGCACCGTGTGCTGCTGACTGTCGGTCACGATGCCGGCCTGATGAGTCCCCCGGAATGGCTCGACCGCTCCCGACGTATCCGACGATGCGCCGATCGCATGGCCGGTGAACCCACCGATGAGGCCCCCACCTACCGCCCCGGCACCGACCAGTAGCCCGCCGCGAAGCATCGACCGCCGATTGATCCCCTCCCCCCGGGAAGTGCTGCCTTCGTGGGCTCGCTCGCCAGGCTGCCGGTGCTCGGCCGATTCATTACTGGCGGATTCTGGCGTCTGGTTGCTGTCCATCAGTGCACCAGGGCCAGGGTGTTGGTGTCGTCCTTGACGAAGAGCACCCCGGTGCCGTCCTGGTCGATGGCAAGGTCGAACAAGTCACCATTGCCAGGAGGGTCCTGCCCGACGTCCTGGATGGCGTAGTACTCGCCGACCTGCTTGCCCGAGGGTGTGATCTCAACGATCTTGCCGTTGGTGGCGTTCGCGGCCAGTAGATCACCGTTGGGTGCCAGTACCAGCCCCAGCGGGTTGGCCAACTGCCCACCATGAGTCAGCGTGGTGCCGGTGCCAGCCGGATCTGTGCGGGTCAACGCCTGCGGGATCGCCGCGATCTGGTTACCCAGGTTGTCTGCGACGTAAAGGGTGCCCGCCGGGTCGAGCGCAAGGCCGGTAGGACCCTTGACGAAGGCAGCGGCGTCCGCTCGTTCCGGGAAGCCGTTCGCTACCTCGGTTTCCGCCGTGACCTTCGGGGGATCGGTCTTACTGACCGACAGCAGCAGCCGCACCACCGTGCCCTGGTTGGTCGTCGCCGTCCCCGCTGGGTTCACACCGACCAGCGTGTTGGTCACAAACAGCGTCGCAGTGCCCCCGTCGTCTTTCACCGTCGCATCCCACGGACCGTCCAGATAGGGGCCCGAGATCGTGCCGGCCATCTGCCCGGTGGGAGACAACACCAGCAGGCAACCGGCACCGGCGGTACCGATCTTGCCGTCAGTACTGGGCAGGCTGCCGACGATGACCCACCCGGTCTGCAACTGCACCATCGCCGTGGTCAACCCGACCCCGCCCGGGCACCCCGACACCGTGCTCGGCAAGCTAGCGAACACACCCACCTGACCATTGGGGTGTACGTCAACGATCGTGGTACCGGTGCCCTGATTATTGGACTTGTTGTTAAAATTATCCACCAAAATGTCGCCTTCAGTAACCGAGCCTATAGTCTCGGTCACCGGCCAAATCGCATACGGGTTAACATCACCATTAGCCGGCGTCGTCGAGTTCAACAAAGTAACAGTCGTCTTACCCGCCAAGAACGACCCCGGAACAGGCTTAAGCAACGACGAGGCCGCCCGGTCCTCAACCGAATACTGAGAGTTGACATACGCTCCCGCCTGCTGCCCACTCAGACCCGCTGGCGCCTGAACCCCCGAACCACACGCCGCCGCTCCAGCCGTGAGTACCACCCCAACCACAGCAACACGAACCCACTCACGACGCAACAGACGAATGAGCATGCCGACCTCCTCAAACTGGTCACCGTGCGTAAGAACACCGCAAACGACTGGCAGTCGGTAGCCGCATCGCAGCGAGAAATAGGACCGTCCCGCTGCAGCACGGCGCCGCCCGATGCAGGGAAGACCCGCGGCTTCTCCCGAGCTCTGAGTGGAGCGCCACACCCCACTCAGGTGGTCACCACGACTTTACCTGCCTAAAGTAAGGCTAGCCTAAAGTGCGAGCAGTTTCTGTCACCTGAATAGCCTATGGAAGACGTCAGGGAGGCGTATAGATGCACCGAGAGTTAATATGTAGGACTTGGCGTCACCACTTCGGGACTGTCTGATCCACGGGTTCTGAACCAGGTGCTACCGCCGTGAGCAGCGCGGCTAGCTTGGCTATAGCTAGGCTGCGGTGGTCACCGGAGCCGATGTGGCTGCCCGGCGAGAATTATCAACGCGACGGCGGCCAGGCAGGAGTGAGAACTGTATGAGCATTGCACCGTCCGGGCGGCAGCACGAGATCCGGCATGGTGAGCAGACCGTCGTGGTGGTGGAGGTCGGCGGCGGGGTGCGGGAGTACAAGGTCGGCGACCGGCCGGTTCTCGACCCGTACCCGCTGGGCGCCATGTGCGACGGAGCGCACGGCAGTCCGCTGGTGCCCTGGCCCAATCGGCTGGCCGACGGCCGGTACCGGTTCGACGGGGTGGACTATCAGGTGGCGATCACCGAACCGGACAAGGGCAACGCGATCCACGGCTTGCTGCGCTGGCGCTCCTGGGACGCGGTGCGCGAGGAGCCCAACCGGGTCACCATGGGAACCCGGCTGCATCCCCTGACCGGCTATCCCTTCCTGCTCGACATCGAGGTGGACTACCTCCTCGATGACGACGGCTTGACGGTCGCCACCACAGCGACCAACCGGGGCGAGCGGAGCTGCCCCTATGGCACTGGACAGCACCCTTATCTCTCACCGGGCAGCGGCGTGATCGACGATGCCGTGCTGAGCTTCACGGCTGACACCCGGGTCGTCACCGACCCGACCCGTCAGCTGCCGACCGGGGTCGAGCCGGTGGCCGGCAGTCGCTTCGATTTCTCCGAGGCTCGCAGGCTGGGTGAGCTGCGGATCGATTACGCCTTCACCGACCTCGCCCGCGACGAAGCGGGCCGGGCGTGGGTCCGGCTGGAGGGACCGGACGGTCACCGTGCCGAGCTGTGGGTCGACGGCACCTATCCGATCGTCGAGCTCTACACCGGCGACACGCTCAGCCCGGACCGTCGCCGCCTGGGCTTGGGTGCCGAGCCGATGACCTGCCCGCCGAATGCCTTCCAGTCCGGGCAGGGAGTTCGCCGGTTGGCACCGGGAGAGGCGGTCACGACCCGCTGGGGCGCCCGGCTCGTGGCAGGCGCAGCACGTCAGACGAACTTGGGATAGAGCGACATTCCGCCGTCGACAACGATGGTCGTGCCAGTGATATAGCTCGCCTCCCCGCTGGCCACCCAGGCCACCGCCGCCGCGATCTCCTCGGGCTGGCCCATCCGCCCGATGGGGATCTCCTCCTCCACCGCATGCTTCGCCTCGGGGTCATCCAGGACGAACTTGTTGATCGGCGTGATGATGGCCCCTGGGGCGATATTGATCACGCGGACGCCCTTCGGCGCGAGTTCCCGGGCGGCGGTCTGCATCAGCAGCTTGACCCCACCCTTGCTGGCGCAGTACGGCGCGAAGCCGGGCCAGGGAATGAACTCGTGCACGCTGGACATGTTGACGATGACCCCCCCGGTGCCGTCGACCATCACCTTTCCCGCCTCCCGCAAGCACAGGAACGCCCCGGTGAGGTTGGTCCGCAGGATCTGCTCCCAGTCTTCCTGCGAGGTCTCCAGCAGCGGGATCTGCTTCTCGATACCGGCATTGTTGACCAGGATGTCCACACCGCCGAACGCCTTGACCGCCTCGGCCACCATTCGCTCGACGTCGTTCTCGGTGCCGACGTCGGCCTGCACAGCGATCGCCTTGCCGGGGCCGCCTCGCTCGATGCTCGTGACCACCTCGTGGGCGGCCGCTTGCTCCATGTCGGAGTAGTAGTTCACGCACACGTTGGCGCCTTCGCGCCCCAACCGCTGCGCGGTGGCCTTGCCGATACCGCTGGAGGCGCCGGTGACGATCGCCTTCCTACCCTCCAAGAGCATAGGGTTCTCTCCCGTCCGCCGTGGTGCTGTGCAAGCCTTCTCCGCCGTCAAGGGTGTACCCAGGTCTGCTCCGACGAATCTGGGGTACTCGCTGCCAAAGCAGCGAAGGCGGAATCACACAGTTCAGCGAGGAGACCTAGATGCAGTTGGGCATGATCGGTCTGGGCCGCATGGGCGCCAACATCGTGCGGCGCCTGATGCGTCAGGGCCACGAATGCGTCGTCTACGACCGAGCGCCCAGCGTCGTCGAGGCGCTGGCCGGCGAGGGCGCGACCGGCGCCAACTCGGTCGGTGACCTGGCGGCGAAGCTCACCGCACCACGGGCGGTCTGGGTGATGGTGCCGGCAGGTGAGATCACCACCTCCGTCATCACCGAGTTGGCCGAGACACTGGAATCCGGTGACACCGTCATCGACGGGGGAAACTCCTACTACCACGACGACATCCGGCACGCGAAACAGCTGGCGGAACGCGGCATTCGGCTGCTGGACTGCGGCACCAGCGGCGGCGTCTGGGGCCTGGACCGTGGGTACTGCCTGATGATCGGCGGCGACACCGATGCCGTCGCCCAGGCTGAACCGATCTTCGCGTCGCTGGCCCCAGGTGTCGGCACCGCAGAACGCACCCCAGGACGCGATGGTGAGGCAAAGCCGTCGGAGCAGGGATATCTGCATTGCGGGCCCACCGGCGCCGGGCACTTCGTCAAGATGGTCCACAACGGCATTGAGTACGGGATGATGGCCTCCCTCGCGGAAGGCCTGAACATCCTGCGCAACGCCGACATCGGCACCCGCATGCAGGAAGGCGACGCCGAGACCGCCCCGCTGGAAAATCCCGAGTACTACCGCTACGACATCAACATCGCCGAGGTCGCCGAGGTGTGGCGACGCGGTAGCGTGGTCGGCTCGTGGTTGCTCGACCTGACCGCCGCCGCGCTGCACGAGTCGCCGGAGCTGCGCGACTTCGCCGGGCGGGTGTCCGACTCCGGTGAGGGCCGCTGGACCTCAATCGCGGCCATCGACGAGGGAGTCCCGGCTCCCGTGCTGACCGCCGCGTTGTACTCGCGGTTCGCCTCACGCAAGCGCGACGAGTTCGCGGACAAGGTGCTGTCGGCGATGCGCAAACAGTTCGGCGGTCACGACGAGAAATCGGGCGGGGGTAGTTGAGAATGGCGAAACCGATCGCAGTGCTGTTCGATATCGACGAAACCCTGGTGCACACCGGGGGCGCCGGGTCCCGCAGCTGGGCGTGGGCGTTCGATCAGTTGCACGGCGTGCCCGCCGACATCGGCAAGCACACATCGGACGGGGAGACCGATCCCCAGGTCGGTCGGGGGACCTTCCGCGCGGTGCTCGGCCGAGACCCGAGCTACGACGAGATGGCTCGGTTGTACGCCAAGTACCTCTGGCACCTGTCCGAGGAGATCTGGACGTCGGAGGCTTACCGGGTCCTCGACGGTGCGGAGGACCTGCTGCAGCGGCTCAGCACTGCCGGGATCATCCTCGGGGTGATCTCCGGTGCCATGGAGGGCGCGGCGCGTACCAAGATGGAGCCGGGCAAGCTCAACAGATACTTCGTGTTCGGTTCCTATGGGTCGGACTCCCCGGACCGGGCCGAAGTCGCTCGGCTGGGTGTCGCCAAGGCCGCCCGGCTGCATGGACGGGACCTCTCTGCTGAACAGGTGTACGTCGTCGGGGACACCCCGCGCGACATCGCGGCCGGTCGCGCCGCGGGAGCCACCACGATCGGCGTCGCCAGCGGCCGCTACGGCGCCGACGAGCTGCGTGCAGCGCAGGCCGACCACGTGCTGAGGTCGTTGACTGAATCGTTCCCTGGCCTGTGACGACTGCCGCCGCTCGTAATCCTATCGGGCGATTCGTCCTATACCCTGACTACGTTTCTCCAGGAGCTTGGCTGCGGCGGGGGTAGGAGGTTGGCGTGGGGCTGCAGGACTACCTGGGAAGGATTTTTGGGCGCGCCCGCGGCCTGTCGAGCCAGCGAGCCATTCGGGTCAGGCGCGGTGGATACCAAAGCATGCTTGATCGAGAAGCCACCCCGGATGACCTTGCCGCGCTACGTGATTTCGTCGCCACCAGAACCGGTGTCGAGTTCTATGTCGAGCCGGAAACGGCGGCGACCGATACGACGGCCGTGGCGGTCGCCACCGACGGCGAGTGGATCCGCCGCCGGGTGGGCTCGCCCGCGGTCGCCCGCAAGCTGGCCGCCGAACTGGGCATTCCGGCTTACGACGCTGCGATCGTCGGCTATCCCGCCGCGATGCGCCGCTACCGCCGTCCCGACGCTAGCCACTGACGGTGCCCGGCTAGGTGGTTCCTGCGCTGGCCAGCGGGCGCGCATCGCCCACCGCGACGGTGGGCTCGTGATCGCGGGCCCGGCAGCTCGTCCAGAGCGCGGCCATCGCGACCACCACCGACGCGGCGCCTAGGACGTGCAGCGAGACGAGCACCTCAGGCACCCCGGTGAGGTACTGCACGACACCTACGGTGCCCTGCGCGAGCACCACGCAGACAAGAACTGTGTAGCGACGCCAGACGCGGACCGGCACGCCCACCGCGCGGAGCGCGAACCCCAGGCCGGCGAGCAGTCCGAGGAAGCCGACGAGCAGATCCGCGTGCAGTTGCGCCATCGCCGGGACACCCGCCGCGAACCGGGGAGTGGCGGCGTTTCCAGCGTGCGGCCCCGCTGAGGTCACCAATGTCCCGGCGATCAGCAGTGCCGCCAGCCCCGTGATGGCGACGACCAGCAAGGCACGCAGCGGGCCAGGGAGGTGCCAGCGCGGCGCGGCATCGCCCTCGGCGAAGGCGGCAACCAGCAACACCGCGAGCCACACCAGCACCATCGAGACGAGAAAGTGGACGCTGACGGTCCACCAGGCCAGCCCGGTCAGGACGGTGATGCCGCCAAGGACGGCCTGCGCCACGACGCCCAGCGGCATCGTGGCGGCCAGCAGCACCAGCCGTCGGCGTCGGGGCCGGAGCAGCAACGCGATGACCAGGCAGGCAAGCGCGACCAGGCCGACCAGGCCAGTGAGCAAGCGGTTACCGAATTCGATCCACTGGTGCACCGCGGCGACCTCAGGATGCGGCTGCGGCACCAGGCTGCCTGGGAAGCACTGTGGCCAGGTCGGGCATCCCAGCCCCGAACCGGTGACCCGTACCACCGAGCCAGTCACCGCAATGCCCCCCTGGGTGATCACCGCGGCAATCGCCGCAGCCCGGGACACGGTCGCTAGCGAGCGCTTCGGGGCAGGTGCAGCAAGCACAACACTGATAGTAGGCAGCATCCGTCCACGCCAACCCGCGGGCACACGGGAGAGGTGTGTGTATGCGTGACCAATGTGCCGGAGACGGCAACTTCGGGTGAGATGTGCCGCTGGTGGCACCTCCTCGTACTGCAACAGTCCTTGTCCCAAAGGTCACGGATAGTGACTGTACAGAGGTTGCCTACCCATATCGGTGCAGGACACATTCAGGACAGCCGGAGGGTGCGGGCGGCCAGCAGGCCGGCGCAGGCGGCCCAGGCCAGCAGGACTCCCAGCGCGCTCCACGGTGTGGATCCCTGCACCAGCGCGGTGTGCAGACCCTCGGCGAGGGCGCCGGAGGGCAGCGCGGCGGCGATCGTGGACAGCGGACCGGGCAGGGCATGGACGGACAGCACGATGCCCCCCGCCACGACGAGCAGCAGCCAGACCATGTTCGCCACCGCGAGCACTACCTCGGCCCGAAGCGTTCCCCCGAGAAGCACCCCGAGGGCACCGAAGGCCGCCGTCCCGGCGAGGATCAGCAGCGCGGCGGGCGCCAGACCTACCAGCCGAGGGTGCCAGCTCAATGCGATGGCCACCACGCCGAGCACCACCAGTTGCACCACCACCACCCCGAGAACCGCGAGCATCCGACCGGCCACCAGAGACCAGCGCGGCAGCGCGGTGGCCGCCAACCGTTTGAGCACCCCGTAGCGGCGGTCGAAGCCCAGCGCGATCGCTTGTCCGGTGAAGGCGGTGGACATCACCGCCAGCGCCAGGACACGCGGGGTGACGTTGTCCACTCGCGGGCTCGGTACCGGGACCACGTTGAGCAGGGTGAACCCGACCAATATTCCCAGCGGGATGAGCAGCGTGAGCAGCACCTGCTCTCCGTTGCGCAAGGTGAGCACGAACTCGGTACGCGCCTGGGTGAGCAGCATCCGCGACAGCCGGCCACGGCCCGGTGCGGGCGCGAAAGTTCCGGGGGAGAAGCTGGTCACGGCCGTAGCTCCCGCCCGGTGAGTTCGAGGAACACGTCTTCCAGGCTGCGCCTGGACACCCGCAGGTCCTCGGCGAACACTCCCTGCTGGGCACACCACGCTGTCACGGTGGCCACCACCTGCGGGTCGATCGAGCCTTCGACGAGGTACCCACCGGGGCGCGGTTCACTGGCCCGGCAACCAGCGGGCAACGTGGCGCACAGCGTGCCGAGGTCCAACCCGGCTCGGGCGGCGAACCGCATCTGCCGCTCCGTACCATCGGAGGTGAGCTCAGCCGGGCTGCCCTGGGCCACCACCCGGCCATGGTCGATGATCACCACTTGGTCGGCCAGCGCCTCGGCCTCCTCCATCAGGTGGGTGGTGAACAGCACGCTGACGCCGTCTGCGCGCAACCTGCTGATGATGTCCCAGACCAGCCGTCGGGCCTGCGGGTCCATACCGGCGGTGGGCTCGTCGAGGAATGCCACCTCCGGCCGCCCGACCAGCGCGCAGGCAAGTGCGAGCCGCTGCTGCTGGCCGCCAGAGAGTCGCTTGTAGGGCACTCGCGCGACGCTGGTGAGCCCGAGTACGTCAAGCAGCCAGCCGACGTCCAGCGGCCGTGCCGCGCACACGGCGACCAGACCGAGCATCTCGGCGGCCCGCACTCCCGGGTACGCCCCACCACCTTGGGGCATCACCCCGACTCGGGGGCGTAGCGCAGCGCTGTCGGCGATCGGATCCAGACCCAGGACGCGGACCACCCCAGCATCCGGGCGCAGGAACCCCTCGCACACCTCGACCGTGGTGGTCTTGCCTGCGCCGTTGGGTCCCAGCAGGGCCAGTACCGTCGACGGCGGCATCCGCAGGTCAAGGCCGTCCACCGCCCGGACCGTACCGAAGCTCCGAATCAGGCCGCGGACCTCGACAGCAGCCGATGGCGCGCGCAGGGTCACATTCACAGAGCCTAGGTCGCGATCCCGGATTGACGCGCACTGGCCCGAAGGGCCGACGCACCTGGCCACAGGGTCGCGGACAGCGGGGGAGTGCGCCCGCGAATCAGCAGCAGCGGCACTATCAGGGTGATCGCCGCCGCCGCGATCGCCGAGGGCACCACCCACGCCCGGAACAGGAAGTCCGAGCCGGTGGGTGCCACCACCAGAGCGAGTAGCGCTGAGGCCGCGGTGGCGGTGAGGCGAAAGGCCGGATGAGTGGTGGACGCTGCCAACGGGATCACGGCCCACAGCAGATACCAGGGGTGCACGACCGGCCCTAGCAGTACCACGGCGCCCAGTGCTACCCCCAGCGCAGCCAGTGGCTCGACCCTTCCCCGCCAGCACCGCCACAGCAACAGTAGGCAGACTCCGCCGGCCGTGGCCAACCCGATGGCCCGGGTCAGCGCGAGCACTGAGGTGGTGTGATCCCCGAGCCCGAGCACATTGCCGATCAACCCGGCCAGCAGGCCGAGTTCGGTCACCACAGACATCCAGCTGCGCACCACGTTGGGCGTGCCCAGCGCACCGATCCAGCCAAAACCCAGCCCGGTGCCCAGTCCGATCGCCACCGTGGTGGCCAGCGCGACCCCGCTGATCACCGCCACCGCCCAGCCCAGATCACGCAGCCGACCGCTCCGCAGCCGGGCGCACCACACCATCACGAAACCGAGCGCCATCACGGCGGGAACCTTCACCTGTCCCGCAGCGGCGATGAGCGCCGTACCACCGAGCAGGGCCGGACCCATCGCGGGGCTGCGCAGCGCCAACTCGAGACCGACCAACATCAGCCCGATCATCAGCGCCTCGTTGTGCACCCCGCTGACCAGATGGAACAACACCAACGGGTTCGCGGCGCCGAGCCACAGCGCGAACACCGGCGATGCGCCGAAGCGCCGAGCCAGCCGCGGCAGCGCCCAGACGATCATCACCAGGCCGGCGACCGCGAGGGTGCGGTGCAACAGGGTGCCGAGCACCACGTCGTCCCCCGCGATCCAGTCGATCGGCCTGCCCAGGGTGAGGAACAACGGCCCATACGGCGCCGGCGTGTGACGCCAGATCGTGGGGATCCCCCGCACCAGCGGATGGTCCACGCCCAGTGCGTCGGCGGGACCGAGCACGTAGGGATCCAGCCCGCGGTTGACCATCGCGCTCTGCGCCAGGTAGCTGTAGACGTCCCGGCTGAACATCGGCGGGGCGACCAGCAGCGGCGCCGCCCACAGCAACATCGTGCGGTCCAGCTGGGCCCGGGTGATCAGCCGGGCCCGCCCGGGAACGGCCAGTGCGCCCAGCCACAACCAGGCCAACACCACCATGGCGATACCGGTATAGGCGACCGCCAGCGATGCTGTGGGCATCCGGGTGAACAGTCCCAGCACAGGGAGCCCGACAACCGGGTTGCCCAACACCGGTGCCGTCCCCGCACCGAGTGAACCTAAGCCCATCATCAGCGAGCCGGCAGTGCCGAACCGGCGCACCGTGTCGAGTTGCCGGGTCTCCACCAGATCCAGTCCGGTGCCGCTCTCCGGAGCCCTCGATCGGCCGCTGACCGGCACTTCCGGGTCAGGTCGGGGTGCCCGAATACGGGCACTGACTCCGCGCACCTTCCCGGCCACCACGCCGCGAAGGGTAGCGGTGCGGGTGCTGGCACCGTTGACCGAGCACACGGGGTATTTGCACCTGCCGGGGAAATACGTAACATAGACGTTGTGAAAACCGTTGGGACCGATCGTCGCACTCGCGAGTCGGTGGCGAGGATGTTGCTGGAGCACGGTCCAGTGACAGCTGCGCAGATTGCCGACGCGCTGGGGCTGGGGCCCGCTGCGGTGCGCCGCCACTTAGATGCCCTGCTCGCCGACGGGCAGGCCAGTTACCGTGCGGCACCACGCCGGGGTCCCCGTGGCCGCGGTCGCCCAGCCAAGCTATTCCTGCTCACCTCCGCCGGCCGGGCGCAATTCGAGCACACCTACGACGATCTGGCGGTGGCCGCGCTGCGCTTCCTGTCAGAGCGCGACGGCGAGCAGGCGGTCCGTTCGTTCGCCGAGCGTCGAGTGATCGACCTGGTGGATCGCCAGCGTGCCAACGTGGTTGCCGCCGCTGACCCGGTGGCCCGCGCGCAGGTACTAGCCGCCGCTTTGACCGTCGCCGGTTACGCTGCGTCGGTCGAGTATGTCGGTGCCGGCGCGCAGTTGTGCCAGCACCATTGCCCGGTCTCGCACGTCGCCGCGGAGTTTCCGCAACTGTGCGAGGCCGAGACCGCGGCCTTCGCCGACCTGCTCGGTGTCCACGTCCAGCGGCTGGCCACCATCGCCCGCGGCGACGCGGTATGCACCACCCATGTTCCCGAGGCTCGGGCACCGCACGGCGCCCGGACAACCATTCCCATCACTGAGTCTGTTCCCACTGTGTCCCACCACCCACCTGGCACCACGAAATCGGATGGAGGCGTCTCGGCATGACGACTGCTCCTGAGCAGGAAGTGCGAGCGCAGAACGCCCTGGCTACGCCGCTCACCCAGGAAGAAACTCTCTCTAGCCTGGGTCGCTACGAGTACGGCTGGGCCGACTCCGACCTTGCAGGTTCCAGCGCGCAGCGCGGCCTGTCCGAAGCTGTGGTACGCGACATCTCGGCCAAGAAGAACGAGCCGGAATGGATGCTGGAGACCCGGTTGAAGGCGTTGCGCCTGTTCCACCGCAAGCCGATGCCTCGCTGGGGAGCGGACCTGTCCGGGATCGACTTCGACAACATCAAGTACTTCGTCCGGTCGACCGAGAAGCAGGCCACGTCCTGGGACGACCTGCCTGATGACATCAAGGCCACCTACGACCGGCTGGGCATTCCCGAGGCGGAGAAGGCCCGGCTGGTGGCGGGCGTGGCCGCACAGTACGAGTCCGAGGTCGTGTATCACAAGATTCGCGAGGATCTCGAGGAGCTCGGTGTCCTGTTCCTGGACACCGACACCGCCTTGCGTGAGCAGCCGGAACTTTTCCGGCAGTACTTCGCCAGCGTGATCCCGGCCGGGGACAACAAGTTCTCCGCGTTGAACACGTCGGTGTGGTCAGGTGGGTCGTTCATCTACGTGCCGCCCGGAGTGCACGTCGACATCCCGCTGCAGGCCTACTTCAGGATCAACACCGAGAACATGGGCCAGTTCGAGCGGACGCTGATCATCGTCGATGAGGGTGCCTACGTTCATTACGTAGAGGGCTGCACGGCGCCGATCTACAAGTCCGACTCGCTGCACTCCGCGGTAGTCGAGATCATCGTCAAGAAGGGTGGACGCTGCCGCTACACCACGATCCAGAACTGGTCGAACAACGTCTACAACCTGGTCACCAAGCGGGCTACCGCCGCCGAGGGTGCGACCATGGAGTGGATCGATGGCAACCTCGGCTCCAAGGTCACCATGAAGTACCCGTCGGTCTGGTTGATCGGCGAGCACGCCAAGGGCGAGGTGCTCTCGGTGGCCTGTGCCGGTGAGGGTCAGCACCAGGATGCCGGGGCGAAGATGGTGCACGCCGCGCCGCACACGTCGAGCACGATCGTGTCCAAGTCGGTGGCCCGCGGCGGCGGCCGCACCTCCTACCGCGGGTTGGTGCAGGTCAACGAGGGCAGCCACCACTCGCGCTCCACGGTGAAGTGCGATGCCCTACTGGTGGACCAGATCAGCCGTTCGGACACCTACCCGTACGTCGACATCCGCGAGGACGACGTGTCGATGGGCCACGAGGCCACCGTCTCTAAGATCAGCGACGACCAGCTGTTCTACCTGATGAGCCGGGGGTTGGCCGAGGACGAGGCGATGGCCATGATCGTGCGCGGGTTCATCGAGCCGATCGCGCGCGAGCTGCCCATGGAGTACGCCTTGGAGCTCAACCGGCTGATCGAACTGCAGATGGAAGGGGCCGTCGGCTGACATGACGGCTACCACTAACCGGCCAGCCGAACGCGGTGTGGCCCAGCACTCGCACGCCAACACTGCCCAACCCAGTGTGCCGATGGTGTCGCGGGGGCAGCGGTTCACCTCCTACGACGTTGACGCATTCGAGGTACCCACGGGACGCGAGGAGGAGTGGCGGTTCACCCCGATGCGGCGGCTGCGCGGACTGCACCAGGGAGTCGCGGCCACCGGCACCGCGCAGGTCACCGTGCAAGCAGCCGACGGGGTCACCGTCGAGGACGCCGACCGGGCCGACCCTCGTCTCGGTGAGGGGGGCATCCCCGCCGATCGGGTTGCGGCGCAGGCCTGGAACTCAGCGGCCCAGGCGACCGTGGTGACCATACCGGCGCAGACCCGGATCGAGGATCCAGTGATGATCACTGTCACCGGGCCCGGGGTCGGGCAGGTCGCCTACGGGCACCTGCAGGTGCGCCTCGAGGTATTCGCCGAGGCTGTCGTGGTGTTCGACTACCGGGGTAGCGGAACCTACGCGGAAAACGTCGAAGTGGTCCTCGCTGACGGTGCCCGGCTGACTGTGGTCAGCGTGCAGGACTGGGCGCAGGACGCGGTGCACGTCGCCGCGCAGCACATCCGGTTGGGCCGCGACGCGGTACTGCGCGCCACCACAGTGAGCCTGGGCGGCGACCTGGTCCGGCAATCCCCGACAGTGACGTTCGCCCAGCCCGGCGGCGACGCCGAGTTGCTCGGGCTGTACTTCGCCGACGCCGGGCAGCATCTGGAGCACCGCTTGCTGGTGGATCACGCGGTCCCACACTGCCGGTCCAATGTCGCCTACAAGGGCGCGCTGCAGGGCGATCCTGACAAGCCGGACGCACACACCGTCTGGATCGGAGACGTCCTTATCCAGGCCGCCGCCGAGGGCACCCAGACCTTCGAGGTCAACCGCAACCTGGTGCTCACCGACTGCGCCCGGGCCGACTCGGTGCCAAACCTGGAGATCGAAACCGGGGAGATCGTCGGTGCTGGGCACGCCAGCACAACCGGTCGCTTCGACGATGAGCAGCTGTTCTACCTGACCTCTCGAGGGATCCCCGTCGAGCAGGCCCGCCGGCTGATCGTCCGCGGCTTCTTCGGTGAGATCCTGCAGAAGATCACCATCACGCAGGTCCGCGAGCGGCTGGCGTTGGCGATCGAGGCGGAGCTGGAGGCGGTGGGGGTATGACCGCAGTCCGGGTGTGCAGCCTGACTGACCTCAAGGAGGACGTGCCCGCCGGTTTCCAGGTCAGCGACGTGCCGGTCGTGCTGGTCCGTCAGGGGGAGCAGGTCTACGCGCTGGCTGACATCTGCTCACACGCCGAGATCGCGTTGTCCGAGGGCGAGGTGACCCGCAAGGGTCTGGAGTGCTGGCTGCACGGATCGTGCTTCGCACTGGCCACTGGGGAGCCGTCCTCGCCACCGGCGTCCGAGCCGGTGGACACCTATGCCGTGACCATCGACGGTGATGACGTGTATGTCGACTCGTCGACTCCAACCAACCGCTAGCAGGAGCTGAGAACCGACCGATGAGCACTCTGGAGATCAAGGACCTACACGTCGCGGTGCCAACCGACGACGCAGCGGCCCCCCAGAAAGAGATCCTTCGCGGCGTTGATCTGACCGTCCGCGCAGGGGAGACGCACGCGATAATGGGCCCCAACGGGTCGGGTAAGTCCACCCTGGCCTACTCGATCGCAGGTCACCCGAAGTACCAGGTCACGTCGGGCCAGATCCTGCTCGACGGCGTTGATGTGCTGTCGATGGCGGTCGACGAACGGGCCCGCGCGGGCTTGTTTCTCGCCATGCAGTACCCGATCGAGGTGCCCGGTGTGTCGATGTCGAACTTCCTGCGCACCGCCGCCACCGCGAGCCGCGGTACCGCGCCCAAGCTGCGGACCTGGGTCAAGGAGGTCAAGGCGGCGATGTCCGCGCTGGACATCGACCCCGCCTTCGCCGAGCGCAGCGTGAACGAGGGCTTCTCCGGCGGTGAGAAGAAGCGCCACGAGATCCTGCAGCTGTCGCTGCTCAAGCCCAAGATCGCGGTGCTGGATGAGACCGACTCGGGCTTGGACGTCGACGCGCTGCGGGTGGTGTCGGAAGGGGTGAACCGGTACCGGGCCGACGGGGACGTCGGCGTACTGCTGATCACCCACTACACCCGGATCCTGCGGCACATCACGCCCGATTACGTGCACGTCTTCGCGGGCGGGCGCATCGTGGAGTCCGGTGGGCAGGAGCTCGCCGACGAACTGGAGTCCGGCGGTTACGAGAGGTTCACCCGCCGGCAGGAGGTGACGGGGGTGTCGTCATCGTGACGGGACAACTGACTGTCGGCCAGCTGACGGCCAATGAGCTGGAGATGATCCGCGCCGACTTCCCGATCCTGTCTCGCACGGTGCGGGATAATCGACCGTTGGTGTACCTGGACTCCGGGGCCACCTCGCAACGGCCGCGGCAGGTGCTCGACGCCGAACGCTCGTTCCTCGAGCAGCACAATGCCGCGGTGCACCGTGGCGCGCACCAGCTTGCCGAGGAGGCCACCGACGCCTACGAGTCGGCGCGGGACCGGATCGCCGCGTTCGTCGGTGTTCGGCCGGATGAGGTGGTGTTCACCAAGAATGCCACCGAGGGAATCAACCTGGTTGCCTACGCGCTCAGCAACTCGGCGGTGAGCGGGGGAGCGGCTCAGCGCTTCGCCATCGCGCCCGGCGACGAGATCGTGATCACCGAGATGGAGCACCACGCCAATCTGGTGCCCTGGCAGGAGCTGTGCCGGCGCACCGGCGCCACGTTGCGCTGGTATCAGGTGACCGATGACGGCCGGTTGGACCTGGATTCGCTGGAGCTGTCCGAGCGCACGAAGGTAGTGGCTTTCACTCACCAGTCCAACGTGATGGGCACCATCCCGCCGGTAACGGAGCTGGTCCGCAGGGCCCGCGAGGTCGGGGCGCTGACAGTGCTGGACGCCTGCCAGTCAGTGCCGCACACGCCGGTCGACTTCGCCGCGCTCGACGTGGACTTCGCGGTCTTCTCCGGGCACAAGATGCTGGGCCCATCGGGCGTTGGGGTGCTCTATGGACGCCATGAACTGCTCGAGGCGTTGCCGCCGTTCCTCACCGGGGGCTCGATGATCGAGATCGTGAAGATGGAGGGCTCCACCTACGCGCCGCCACCGCAGCGTTTCGAGGCCGGAGTCCCCATGACCTCCCAAGCGGTCGGCCTGGGCGCGGCGGTGGACTACTTGTCCGCGGTGGGTATGGACCGAGTCGCGGCGCATGAACATGCCTTGACCGAGCAAGCGCTGACCGGCCTGTTGGAGATCGATGGCGTGCGGATCATCGGGCCACCGGGCAGTGAGGACCGGGGTGGCGCGGTGTCATTCATGGTTGCGGACGTGCACGCGCACGACACCGGGCAGGTCCTTGACGACTTGGGAATCGCGGTGCGGGCCAGTCATCATTGCGCCTGGCCGTTGCACCGTCGTTTCGGGATCGCCGCGTCGGTGCGAGCCAGCTTCGCGGTGTACAACACGCCCGCCGAGGTCGATGCGCTGTTGGCCGGCGTGCACGAGGTGCGCCGCTTCTTCCGGGTGGGTACATGAAACTGGAACAGATGTACCAGGAGATCATCCTGGATCACTACCGTCATCCGCACCGCAGCGGCCTTCGGGAGCCCTTCGACGCCGAGTCCTACCAGATCAACCCCACGTGTGGGGACGAGGTGACGCTACGAGTAGCGCTCGACGGCGGCCGAGTCGCCGACGTGTCCTACGACGCGATCGGCTGCTCGATCAGCCAGGCGGCGACGTCGGTGCTGACCGACCTGGTGGTCGGCCGGACCGTAGCCGAGTCGACGTCCACGATGGACGCGTTCGTGGAGATGGTGCAGAGTCGTGGACAGGTGGAGCCCGACGAGGACGTGCTGGAAGACGCGGTCGCCTTCGCCGGCGTATCGCAGTACCCCTCCCGGGTGAAATGCGCGTTGCTGGGCTGGATGGCGTTCAAGGACGCTGTCGGCCGGGCAGAGGTCGGCAACGGCAATCCAGGCAATGGTGCCAAGCGAGCGGAGGCACAGTGAGCGTGAACGAGGAGTCCGAAGTAGTGCGTGGTGCGGCGGGGATGCCCGAGGTCCCGGCGGTGTCCAGTCCGGACGGCGACCTGGCCGACGTCGACGACCTTGAAGAGGCCATGCGCGATGTGGTCGATCCGGAGCTGGGGATCAACGTAGTCGACCTTGGCCTGGTCTACGACATCCGGGTCGGCGAGGGCAACATAGCCACCCTGGACATGACGCTGACCTCCGCTGCCTGCCCGCTGACCGACGTCATCGAGGACCAGACCCGCGCTGCGCTGACCGGTGGACCCGGCGGGGGACTGGTTGACGATGTGCGGATCAACTGGGTATGGATCCCGCCGTGGGGCCCGGACAAGATCACCGAGGACGGTCGGGAGCAATTGAGAGCCCTGGGCTTCACCGTCTGAGGCGTGCGTGACTCAGTTCGCCGATCAACCGGCCAGCTGATCGGCGAAGGTGCTCGTATCGGCCATCCTGGTGTCCACCCGCTCACCGCGCGATGGCCGGGTGAGCGGGTGCAGGGTCGCAGAGAGCTCGAGGTTCATCTCTGTCACACCCTGGATCACATCGCCGATGCAGACCACACCGGTGTACCGACCGTCGGCGTCCAGCACGACGATGTCGTCGTACCTCCGGTGTGCCGCGCTGCTGCGTACCAGCTCCAGCGCCGCCAGCGGGCTGGAGCTGGATTCGAGTACCCGTGGCTCGTCGGCAAGCCGGGCGGCCTCGCGCTGTGCGTATAGGGCGCGCCCGTAGGTACCGCTGACCGCGAGCAGGAACCGGTTTCGGTCCAGCGTGTAGCGCGGTCTGCCGTCGTCATCTACCAACACCACACCGCTGATAGCCGGCCGTTCGCTGAGCACAGTGCGGACTTCGTCGCCAGTAGCCGATGTCGGCAGGATAGCGCCCGGATGCATGAAGTCGGTGATCCGCGTTGCGGGCAGGCCGCGGGCCGGGGCTGGAGAGGTCGTGGCGAGGAACTCAGCGATGCCTGACATCGGCAGGTAGGTCACGGGTCGGCGGTGCGGGGGCGCTAACAGGTTGCCCTGCGCGATGCCCACGCCGTACTGGTGCAGGGTGGCCAGCTGCTCAGGCGTTTCCACGCCTTCGGCTACCAGCTGCGCACCGATTCTGAAGGCCAGATGCTGGAGCGCCTCGAGGACGGCCACACAGCTGCCTTCCCCCGGCAGCCCGGCGACGATCTCGCGGTCCATCTTGATCAGATCGGGCCTGGCTCTGGCGATCACCGTGAGCGGATAACTCCCCGCGCCCACCCCGTCCAACGCGATGCGGTACCCGCGCCGGCGCAGCTCGTCCAGACCGGCGAAGAGTAGTTCGGGCTTCAGCACGGCGTCTGTCGGGTTGATCTCCAGCACGGTCTGGCTTGCCTGGCGCGCGGTGCCGCGGAGAACGTCGTGCAGCGGGCTGAGCGTCTCCCCGGCGGCGACTACGGTGTCGGCCATCACATTGAGGTGCAACGGGAGCAACGTCTCGTACTCCGAGGAGCAACGCGCGGCCGCAACAGCCAACTTCACGTCGAGCTTTTCCAGCCCTCCTGACTGAGCGGCTGAACGCAACATCGACTGCACGTCACGGTGCATGGGTCTGGCGAGCATCTCCATCGCCACGACACCGCCGGTATGCAGATTGACCAGCGGTTGAAACGCGAACCGAATGTCCACCGATGATTCGGGCACCGGATGATGGTGCCGTCCATCAATGGCGCCAGGCAAATGGCTGAGCGTGTATTCACCCGGTGTTCACTTCATAGCTACGGAAAGTGGCGTACAACGCACTCCTTGCGGCATGGTGTTATAAAGAAAATAGAATTCGTCTATCTTTGTGAGGACGGCCCAATAGGTCACGTGCCGTCCGGAGAAGTGGATGCGATAGCGGGTACAGCACCGGTGAGAGTGTCCAGTATCTGCTGCCCGTAGCGCGCCAGCTTGGTCTCACCGACACCGTTGACGGTGCCAAGCTCGGCGAGGGTCGACGGGGCCTCGGTGGCGATCTGGCGCAGCGTGGCGTCGTGGAAGATCACATAGGCGGGCACACCCTGCTCCTTCGCGGTGGCGGCGCGCCAGCCGCGGAGCAGTTCGAACACTGGCAACGCGGTCCCGGGCAGCTCGACGGGCGCGCTACGGCGCGGCTTGGCCGCCTTGTGAGCGGCGCTCGCCGCTGGCTCTGCTCGTTCGGGTTCGCGGCGCAGCAGGACCTGGCGCTGCCGGCTCAGCACCTCGCCACTGGAGTCGGTGAGCACCAACGTGCCGTAGTCGCCCTCGACGGCGAGCAGGCTCTGTGCCAGCAGCTGGCGCACCACCCCGCGCCACTCGCCCTCGCGGAGTTCGGTGCCGATGCCGAACACCGTCAGCGAGTCGTGGCCGAACTGGGTGACCTTGGGCGTTTTCTTTCCCACCAGGATGTCGATCACTTGCCCCGCGCCAAAGCGCTGGTGACGTTCCCGATCGAGCCGCAATACGGTGGACAGCAGCTTCTGTGCGGCGATCGTGCCGTCCCACGTTTCCGGTGGTGACAGGCAGGTGTCGCAGTTGCCGCACGCGGTGGCAGTCTGACCGAAGTAGGCGAGCAGCTGACCGCGGCGGCACTGGACCGTCTCGCACAGCGCCAGCATGGCGTCGAGGTGTGTGGCGAGACGGCGACGGTGGGCGGCGTCGCCCTCTCCAGTGTCGATCAGCTTGCGCTGCTGCACGACGTCGGCCAGACCGTAGGCCAGCCACGCGGTGGAGGGCAGCCCGTCCCGTCCGGCTCGGCCGGTTTCCTGGTAATAGCCTTCAACGGATTTGGGCATGTCGAGGTGGGCGACGAAGCGCACGTCGGGCTTGTCGATGCCCATGCCGAAGGCGATCGTGGCGACCATGACCAAGCCGTCCTCGCGCAGGAAGCGTGCTTGGTTCGTGGCTCGGGTATTCGCGTCGAGCCCAGCGTGGTACGGCAATGCCTCGATCCCGTTCAGTACCAGAAACTGCGCGGCCTTCTCGACGGAAGCCCGGGACAGGCAGTACACGATGCCCGCGTCACCGGGGTACTCGCTGCGCAGCAGATCCAGCAGCTGCCGCTTGGGCTCGTTCTTGCCCACGATGCGGTATTGGATGTTGGGCCGATCGAAGCTCGCCACGAAGTGACGGGCGCCGGTGAGGTTCAACCTGGACGCGATCTCGGCGTGGGTGGTCTCGGTGGCCGTGGCGGTCAGCGCGATCCGGGGCACGGTGGGCCACCGTTGGTGCAGAGCGGACAGCGCGAGATAGTCGGGCCGGAAGTCGTGTCCCCACTGCGCCACGCAGTGTGCCTCGTCGATGGCGAACAGCGAGATAGTGCCACGATCGAGGAGGCTGCCCGTCGACTCGACGCGCAGGCGTTCCGGGGCCAGGTAGAGCAGGTCCAGCTCACCCGCCAGGAAGGCGGACTCGACCCGGCGGCGCTCGCCGGGGTCCTGTGTGGAGTTGAGGAACCCGGCTCGGACGCCGAGCGCCGTCAAGGCGTCGACCTGGTCCTGCATCAGCGCGATGAGCGGCGAGATGACGACGCCGACGCCGTGACGCACGAGCGCTGGAATCTGGTAGCACAGCGACTTGCCGCCGCCGGTTGGCATGAGCACAAGCGCATCCCCGCCGGCGCAGACGTGGTTGATGACCTCCTGCTGCGCTCCCCGGAACGTGTCGTAGCCGAAGACGCGTCGCAGCACGTGCACCGCGTCGCTGACGTCAAGTTCTGCTTCGCCGACGACCATCCGGCGATCCTATGACCGGCGGCATCGGCGACGGCCCAGCGCACGCCGCTACTGGTCCCCGGCGGCTGCGGCGGGCGACCAGGGTCGCTGCTCTCCTTGGTCAGTCGAACATGCCGGCGTGGACGTCCGCGGTGAAGGCAGACCACTCGGTTGCGGTGAAGATCAGCACCGGTCCGGCGGGATTTTTCGAGTCCCGTACGGCACGGTGCCCGCTGTTGAGGTCGGCGACCTCAACGCAGCTCGACTGTCCGTTGCTGCGGCTGCTCTTGCGCCACCTGGCGCTCGACAGGTCGGTCGTGCTCACTTCCCTAACTCCCTTGCGACTTGGGTGATCAGCTCCTCGGAAGCCCTCTCGTCCAGAGACGACTCCCAGATGTTTCTGAATGCGGTGTCGTACCGGTCGACCTCATGGGATTTGTCCAGGTACAGATCTCCAGTGAAGCCATCGACGTAGACGGTGGGTGGCTCGGTTTCTTGGCCGTTGCCGTTGAGGGGGAACCGCAGAATTTCGAACGGCCCCGACATGACGCCGTAGTGAAGCCCAGCGGTGAACGGCATCACCCTGAGCGACACAGTAGGTAGCTCGCTGGCTTCCACTAGCCGCTTGAGCTGACCTGCCGCGGCCTCCTTGCCGCCGACCGGCCGATGCAGGATGGCCTCGTTGAGCACCACCTCGAACACCGGCGGGTCGGTGACCCGGGTGAGTAGCGATTGCCGGGCGACGCGGACATGGACCCGGCGCTCGATCTCGGCGTCGTCCACGCCGGGGTTGTCCGCCCGGATTATCGTGCGCGCGTAGTCCTCGGTCTGGAACATGCCTGGAACGAGCTCTGACTCGTACCAGGAGAACCGAGACGCCGCCTCTTCCAAGCCGATGTAGACATCGAAGCCCTCCGGGATGGCGTCGCCATAGGAGTGCCACCAGCCGCGCGCCTTGGTCTCCTTGGCCAAGCCCATGAGCGCTTCGGTGACGTCCGGCAGCGCACCGTAGATCCGGCACATCGTCTCCACGTCGAGGCTGCGCAGCGACGTCTGCCCGGTCTCGATCCGCCAGATCTTGGCTTCAGACCACTCCAGCTGCGCTGCCGCCGCCCGCACGGTGAGCCGCGCCCGGTTGCGCAAGTCGCGCAGGTACCGGCCGAGCTGCCTGCGCGGCACCGTCGAGCCCGTCGTGGTGCCCTCGGTCATGGCCACCTCTCTCGCCGTGGGGGAATCTTACACCCGGAATGAAAGCATTCCTCCGTCCGATTCGCAATGAGTCAAACAAAACCAACTCAACAAGATGAAACATCGGAATGAAGTCTTGCATCGATACGTCTCATAGTGCTTGACTCTGTGCAGCCCTGAGCGAGTGCTCACCACCCCTTGTCAGGGCCATGGCCGGACCGGTGATGCCCCCGACGCGCGAATCGCCGGTCTGGCCATTCCACGCCACCGAGCAGGGGAACGTGATGGGCGCACAAAGCAGCGGGTTCGGCCTGGTGACCACGGCCGACCAGAGTCACCGGCAGGCCATCACCGGCCGCGATTGTGGCAGCAGCAATCGCACCGTGATCTTGTGGCGGGAGACTGATCTGGTGAATGGCCGGGTGGAGCGACAGGTGGTGATCACTCTGGATGCCACCCTGCGCACCGCCGTGATCCTGACGCTGCCGCAAGCCGCTGAGCTGGCAGACGCCCTCAGCGCGGCGGCAGCCATTCGCTGAGACGAGATCAGCAGCGCCGTCCTCGGTTGCTGGATCGGGTTTGAATGGGTCCATCGAAGGGAAACCGCTGGTCAAACACTGTTATCTCGAGGAGGGCGGCGTCGGCGCAGTGGGTCCCATGACAAACCCTCACCGCGTGGCACGGCGGTGCACTGACCGGCGACGGCGAACCGGTTGATGAGAACCATGCAGATGGAATCATCCCAGCCGGTGGGTTCCGCCGAGCACCGCGCTGGCGGCAGTGAGAGCAACCTGACCGTGGTTGTCGCGCTTGCGATCAACCTGTTGATCGCGGTGATGAAGGTGATCGCCGGGGTGCTGACCGGATCGGCCGCGATGCTAGCCGAGGCGGCGCACTCGGTCGCCGACTCGACAACGGAGGGGATGCTGCTGGCCGCGCTGCGGCACTCGGGGCGACCGGCCGACCGGCGGCACCCGTTCGGCTACGGCAAGGTTCGATTCTTCTGGTCGCTCATCGCCGCTGTGTCGATCTTCGTCACGGGCGCGCTGTTCTCGGTGTATGAGGGTGCGCGCACGATCTTCGGTGCCGGCGAGGAGCAGACCCTGGCCTGGGTGGCCTTCCTCGTGCTGGGGCTGTCGTTCGTGATGGAAGGCGCGTCCTGGATCCGGGCGGTGCGTCAGATCCGCCGTGAGCAGCGGGCAGCGGGCCAGACACTGATCGTTCACCTGCGCACCACCGACGACCCCACCGTCAAAACCGTTCTCTACGAAGACACCGCGGCGCTGGTCGGTCTGGTGCTGGCGTTCGCTGGTGTCGGGTTACACCTGCTCACCGGTTCGGCCCTGTGGGACGGGCTGGCCTCGCTGTTGATCGGGATCCTCCTCGCGACGGTGGCTTACCTGCTGGGCCGCACGAACATGCGGTTGCTCATCGGGCAACAGGCCGACCGGCGGCTGGTCCGCGCGATCTACACGCACTTGGCGGCGCAACCGGAAGTCGAACAAGTGGTCGATCTGCTCACCATGCTGACCGGCACCGACATGGTCTTGCTCTGCGCGCGGGTGGACTTCGTGAGCTCGCTGTCCGCCGATGAGTTGGAACGAGCGTGCGTGCGCATCGACGACGAGCTGCGGCGTGAGTTCACCGACCTGGATGAGATCTTCCTCGAGCCGGTGCCGCGAACCGATCCCTCGCTGCGGGCAAGAGTTGTCAACCGGTACGGCTCGGCGCTGGACGACCTTCGCCAATGACTGGGCCGCCCCGTTCGCCCGCCGAAGGCGGCGACATGACCCTACGCCGTCGGTCCGACATGACCTACCACCGAAGAAACGGCAGCCAGCGGGCGAGAGACCGGCGCGAGGACACCCGCTCGGCACTTCCCCGCAGCCTGGTAGTAGGCGCGGCCTGGTCGTGGCGGCTGCTGCTGGTGGGGGCCACGGTGTACGCCGCCGTACGGGTGCTCGTGTTGCTGTCGCTGGTAGTGATCCCGGTGGTCGCCGCGCTGCTGCTCGCGGCGTTGCTGCGGCCGGTGGCGCAGCTGCTGCAGCGACGCCTGCCCGGACCACTGTCCGCCTTACTGACGCTGCTGCTGGCCACCGTGGTACTGGGCGGCCTCGGATACCTGATCGGTTTGCGCTTCACCCGGGAGCTACCGTCGCTGATCGGGCAGTTGGTCGGTACCGTCCGCCGGCTCCGCGCTGTCCTGAGCGCCGGCGGCCCGGGCCAATTCCAGCTCGACCAGATCGAAGGGTCGGTGATCAACTGGTTGCAGCGCAACCAGAGTCAAGCTGTCGACTACCTCACCACCGGAGCCGGCTATCTTCTCGAGTTCGCCACCCTGACCGTACTCACCTTGTTCATCACCTTCTTCCTGCTCTACGACGGCGACCGGATATGGCGTTGGCTGATCACACCGCTGCCGGCGCGCGACTCCCGTCGAGTGGACCAGGCCGGGCGGGCCGCCTGGGGCACCATCACCGGATACGTGCGCGGTACCGCAGTCATCGCCACCATCCACGGCATCGTGATCGGGTTTGTGGTGTACCTGTTGGGCGTGCCGCTGGCGCTACCGTTGGGAGTGCTGGTGTTCATCGGCAGCTTCATCCCGTTTATCGGTGCGCTCGTCGCCGGCGGCCTGGCCGTTCTGGTCACGTTCGGCACGCACGGATGGCCGGCCGCGCTGATCCTGCTCGGGGTTCTCATCGTCGAGAGCCAGCTCGAAATCCATCTGCTCCAACCGGTGATCGTCGGCCGTTACGTGCGGCTCCATCCGCTCGCGATCGGTCTCTCCTTCGCGGTCGGCACCGTGCTTGCTGGAATCGTCGGCGCGATCGTCGCAGTGCCCACCGCCGCCGTCATTCACCAGGCGTGGCCTGCACTCCGCGGTCCAGGCCACGATCACCGTGCCAGACAAAAGGACTAGCCATCGCAGCCTTGTGCCCGCAGCGGCTGCTTCAACAGTGTCGGTGGCGGGTAACCCGAGGGGGCGATCGAGTAAGGAGGCGCATCTGTGGTCACCACCCGAATTGCCACCGTTCCACCCGACCCGGAACCCACGCCGAACCCCGGCCCCGGACCGGTACCCCAACCCCCGCCCCCGCCGGATCCTGTCCCCACACCACCTCCAACACCCGACCCCCCGCCGCCGCCCCCGCAGCTGCAACCCTGTCTCCAGACTGCGGCGGACTAGCCATCGGTGAGGACGACGGCCGCGTCGGGTTCGGTGACGCGGAAGCTGAAGCTTTCTTCTAGATAGAGCGTCACCAGTTCGGCATCGTGCCGGGTGTAGCCGATCGAGAAGTCCTGCCCGATGTCGAGGCTGAAGTCGCCGCCCCGTTTGCTCACCACCAAGGCGCCGTCCAGGCCGGGAGCCCATACGATGTCGCCGCCGAGGATCTTGGTCAGATGCTCCCGCAATGGATAGCCGCCGCTTTCGGTCATCTCCGAGATTCGGGTGTATCCCTCCGGACTGATAGCCAAGGTGTACGGACCCTCGATGCCGGCCTGGCGAAGCAGGTTGGTCGCCTTGGCGATCGCGTGTGGATAGGTGTTGGCCTCTTGTCCCAGCGGCAACGACGGATGAGAGCTGCTCTCCACGATTCCGGTGATTCCCGCTTCCGGCCAGCCGTGGAACACCGCGCGGTTCTCGATCAACGCGGCATCGTGGGTGGCGCGGTCGAGATCGGCATAGTCCACGTCGGTGGCGCCGCGCTCGGCATCCTGCAACCCGGCGCACTCCACGGTGAAGCTCACTCGGAACTCGCTCAACGCAAGGACCCGCCGTTGCCGGGCGACCACCGTGTCGAACTTGGTGCCCGGCGGTGCGGTCTCCAGCGATGTGGTCCGGCCGAGGGTGGTGGCGGAATGCTTCCAGCCGTGCGGCCCCGACCAGTCGACCAGCCGACGTGCCGCCAGTCTCGGGGTAAGGCGGTCCTTGGCCTCGTCGTCGATCTGCTGCCATCCCGTGGCCGGGATCGGTGCGTATTTACGTAGCAGATGGTCGCTCATCATCAACGTCCTTTCAGGCTGCCGATACCCAGCGAGTTGTTCCCTTCGTCGGCGGAGATCTCTGCTTCTACCGCGCTGACGTACGCCTGCGGGTCCTTGTCGCTGGTATCCAGGTTCCGGGCATCCGAATGGTCGGTCTTGAACTTCAGGAATTCGTGGCCCAGGTCCACCCGCACACTCAGTGGGGTGTTGCGCCGGAAGTCGGGAAGGGCTTCGTCCTCTTCCTCCGCCATATGATCGCTGTTGGCCATTCGTGCGTGCCGGACGCCGTCCCACCACTGCGGGCTGCCGATCGGGTGCTGTGCCGCCTCGCGCACCCCGTCCCGGATGTCGTTGTGATCACCGATCGCATCGACGGTTTCGTCTTCACCGTCATCGCCACTGCGGAGCAGTTTCGGATAGAAGATGGCTTCCTCGGCCGCTGCGTGTACCTCAAGCAGCACCGCCAGGGGTTCCCAGATCTCGCGTAGCTGCTCGGGTTCGTGGGCGTCGTCCAGCGCCGCGAACTCCCGACGAAATGTCTCGTGATCGTCCAGGATTAGTTGTGTGATATCCGACATGTTGCTCAGGGCCTCCCTCAGCTAAGCCGAGCGCGTCGATGTATGCCGCGAGGATGCCCGCTTCACTGAACCGCTACACATGCTTCGCCGCGTCCCAGCGACGGGCTACGTTGTGAGCTCGACGTTCTGCCCGGACTCCACTACTGATCGGCGGCGCGATCGTGCGTTTGCACCGACCCTCGCTGAGATGTGCCCCGGGCTGCGTCAGTGGTATCGCCGGGTTCCCCGGCCGCTGACGTGGCCGCCGAAACCATCTCGATCCTGCTGCTGTTCGTGGTGCTCGGTTTCGCCGTGCTCCGACCCCGTGGACTACCCGAAGCCGTGGCCGCGATTCCGGCGGCGGTCATCGTGGTGGCCAGCGGCGCGGTCAGCTGGGCACACGCACTTAGCGAAATCCGACGGCTGGCGCCGGTGGTGGCGTTCCTCGCCGCCATTCTCATCCTCGCTCAGCTCTGTGCCGACGAGGGTTTGTTCACCGCGATCGGCGCGTTGACCGCGCGAGCCGCTCGGGGCAGCCCGACCCGGTTGCTGACCATGGTCTTCGTGGTGGCCGCCATGATCACCGCCATCTTGAGTCTGGACGCCACCGTGGTACTGCTGACGCCGGTGGTGTTCGCGACCGCAGCGTCACTGGGTTTTCGGGCTAAACCGCACGTCTATGCCTGCACGCACCTGGCGAACTCCGGCTCGCTGCTGCTGCCGGTGTCGAACCTGACGAACCTGCTCGCGTTCACCACCAGCGGACTGTCCTTCGGTGCGTTCACGCTGCTGATGGCCCTGCCCTGGGTCGTCGCGGTATGCGTGGAGTACGTGATCTTCCGGTTCTTCTTCGACCGCGATCTCGGTCTCGGTGCCACCGACGCCGGGCATCCGGACGATCGCGCGCTGCCAATGGTCGTGGTGGTGGTTGTGGCGCTGACCCTGGCCGGTTTCGGGCTGACCTCGGTCGCGGGCGTCAACCCAGCCTGGGCGGCGGCTGCCGGTGCGGCGGTGCTCGCGGTGCGCACGGTGTCGCGCCGCACGGCTACGGTCTGGAGCCTGGTCACCGCAGGCAGCGTGCCGTTTCTGGCCTTCGTGCTGGCGCTGGGGGTGGTGGTACGAGCGGTGGAGGACAACGGGTTGGGCAGCGCCGTCGACCGGCTGGTACCGCACAGTTCCTCGTTGCCCGCCCTGCTGGCAGTCGCCGCGCTGGCAGCGGTGCTGGCCAATGTGGTCAACAACCTGCCCGCTGTGCTCGTGCTGCTTCCGGCCGCGGTCGCGGCCGGTCCCGGAGTGGTGCTGGCCGTGCTGATCGGGGTCAATGTCGGACCCAATCTAACCTACGTCGGCTCGCTGGCCACCCTGCTCTGGCGACGCGTCCTGGCCCGCAACGATGTCGAGGTCCAGCTCGGTGAGTTCCTCCGGCTCGGGGCGCTCACCGTGCCGCCGGTCCTGGTATCGGCCGTCGTCGCGCTATGGCTGTCGCTGCGCTTGCTCGCCGTCTGACCTCCCGCGGCGGACGCCGGGCACGCGGACGGGGACATGGCCGCCGTGGTGTACGCCTTCCGCTGACCGATCCGGCCGCGGTTGTGCCAGGCTCGACATTGTGACCGACACTGCGTCTCGCTCCCGGGTGAGCGCTTGGCGCTACGCCCTGAGCACCACCAACCCGCCAGAGGGGCCGATCGACGCGGTGACCCGCTGGATCGTGGTTTCCCGCGCCGCCGTGCTCCCCATGACGCTGGTCGCCGGGTTGGTGGCAGGGCTGCTCGCCGCGCGAGCGCCTGGCGTCGACTGGCGCTGGCTGGTACTGGCCGTCATCGGGATCACGCTGGCGCACGTCGCCAATAACCTGATGAACGACCTTTACGACACCAGTACCGGTTCGGACACCGCGAGCTACCCGCGGGCGCTGTATGCCCCGCACCCGATTCTGTCCGGGCTGGTCACCCGCCGGGCGCTGGTGACTTCGGTGTTGCTCGTCAACGCTGCTGATCTGGCGATTCTCGTGGTGCTCGCGCTAGCCCGGGGTTGGCCCGTGGTGGTGTTCGCGTTGGCCGGGTTCGTGCTGTCGGTGGCCTACACCGCACCACCGCTACGGCTGAAGAAGCGCGGCCTGGGGGAGCCGGACGTGTTGCTGGTCTGGGGACCGCTGATGGTCGGGGGGACGTATTACGCGGCGGTCGGTTCGATCACCTGGCAAGTGTTGCTGGCGTCGCTGCCTTATGCACTGCTGTGTACGTCGGTGCTGATGGGCAAGCACACCGACAAGATCCCCTACGACGAACCGCTGGGAATCCGGACGCTGCCGGTGATGCTCGGCGAGCGAAGGGCCCGGGTCGCGACGCTGGGTCTGATGGTCGGCTTCTACTTGCTCATCGTGATCTGCGTGCTGGTCGGTGCGCTGCCGTGGCCGGCGCTGCTGGCGCTCGGCGGCCTCTACCGGCTGGGCACGGTGTGGTCCTGGTTCCGCCAGCCTCGGCCTGAGCAGCCGCCGCGTCCGGTGCCGGTGTGGCCACTGTGGTTCGCCGCGCTGGCATTCGTGCACCTGCGGGTCGCCGGCCCCCTCCTCGTCCTCGGCCTCGCCGTCGCCGCCATCGCCGGGATCTGACCGGCACGGCAAGCGGCGCGCGAACGATGACACGGTGGGTGCGGGCCATCAGGCACGGCTGGGTGCTCAACGACAGCGTGCCGGGCCCCGACGTCGACGAGTTCGCCGAGGCCAGTGAGGTGGAGGCTGCCTTGGCCCGGGTTCCCAGCGCCCGTGACACGTTGCTGGCCGTTCAGCACCCGCATCGCACGCCCCAAGCGTTGGCCCAGGGACTGTCGTTGGTCGATGCGTTGCCAGCAGCCCGGCACGCCCTGGACCGGCTGCGGGCGAGCGCGTATCGCCAGGTGATCGAGGTGGTGGCGCCCTACCGGGTGGACGGCGCGGACGGGGTGGCGGTCGGTCTGCTGTGTCTGGTCGATCCGGCCGCGGTGGACGTGCACGGGATGTCCTGGGTACGACACAGCGAGGAGATCTATCCGCAGGTGGTGGCCGACCGCGCAACGGTGCTCGCCGGGCTTGGCTGCGCCACCAGTGCCGCGATGCTCGTGCCCGTCATCGACGGTGAGCAGTTGACCGCAGCCGTGCTGGGCAGCATCGATGGTCTGGGAGCGCCGGCGGTGTCGACCGTCGACTCCGGCGGTCGGACGCACCGGTTGTGGCTGCTGGGCCCCGGAGCTGGGCAGGACGCGGTACTCGCCGCTGTGGCCCGCAGCCCGCTGCTCGTCGCGGACGGAAACCATCGGGTGGCCGCTGCGGCGGCCAGCGATCGGTCCAGCCTGCTCGCGTTGGTGACCGGCGGCCCGGCGCTGCGGATCGGCGCGATCCACCGGGCAGTGGTCGGTACTGGACTGACGTCCGGTGATCTGGCTGACAGCTGGCTTCGGGCTGGGTTGGCGGTGCGGGAAGGCCGGGAGCTCGACCCACCGGGCTGCCCCGGCAGCGTGGTGGCCCGGGCATGCGGCGCCGATCTGCTCGTCACGTTGCCTGCAGCCGAGCCCGGTGAACCGCTTCCCAGAATCGACCATGGACTAGTCGAGCGGTTACTCATCGCCGACGCGCTGGGCATCGATCCGGCCGGTCCCCACGTGCGGGCCCTGCCGGCGGGGCATCCCGCGGGCCCGGACGTCGATGCCGTGTTGCAGCTGGCCCCGGTGCCGTTCGCCGATGTGCTTGCCGTACACCAGCAAGGCCGGCGGATGCCCCGCAAGAGCACCTATTTCACCCCGAAACCCCGCAGCGGGCTGCTGCTGGCCGACCTCACCGAGTGACCACTGGTGGTTGGTGCAGCCGCACCCGGCCGAGTTGCTCGCCGATGATCTCGACAGTCATCCAACTGCACGTCGGCTGGTGGCGCCGGTCGGTCGGGGAACCAGGATTCAGCAGTCGCATGCCGGAGGGGGCTACCGTGTCCCAGGGGATGTGGCTGTGCCCGAAGACCAGCACGTCAGCGTCGGCGAAACGGGCGGCGCACCGCTGCTCCCGCCCGCGCGCCGACCCGGTCTCATGAACCACAGCCAGCCGAATGCCGCCCAGTTCGGCGGTCGCCACCTCCGGCAACCGCGCGGACAACGCCGGGCCGTCGTTGTTACCGACCACCCCGATCAGCCGGTCCGATCGAGCCAGCACCGCATCCAGCAGCTCGACGCACACCCAGTCGCCGGCGTGTACCACGACGTCGACCTCATCGACGGCGTGCCACAGCTGCTCGGGCAAGTCCCGGGCGCGCTGCGGGACGTGCGTATCGGCCATCAGCAGTAGCTTCACGCGTCCATCGTGCCGGGCCGGTTGCCCCGCGGGTCCCGTCCATGGCAATGGAACTACTGAGAACAGTGCGCGCAGGGGCAGCTAGGTAGCCGGCGAGCGCCACATTCGCGGGTGACGGTATCCGCGACGGCGGCGGCGCCGGGTCATCGTTGGTCACGCAGTGTAACCGGATCGCTCGGCCGCTAGGTAGTTATCGTCTGAGATACCACGTAGTGCCCTGCGCCGACTTCTCCTCAAGCGGGCATCTGCGAGCCTGCCGCTGGCAGGAACGGGCTTGCCCGACACGTCGTTCTCGCCGTGCCGCGGTGACGTCGGCCCGTCTGGCTCACCCTCGGCATGGGCGCGTACCAGCAACATCGCGGCTCGATGATGGTTGGGTAACGCCCGGGCGGCGTCGCGGGTAGGTAGTGACCTGACCATAACCTCAGTATTTGCTCGCCGCTGACAAAGTAGTCAAATAACGACTTCACGGCTAAGTGGCGCGATGCCGAAGATTAGGTGCGAATGCATATTGTCAGGCGCTCGCATCGCCGACATGGTGATATTAGCCGAATCGGCGATGAGTTCGGCGAGATGTTCTGTTCGGGGCCCATTGAGGTCACTCTCTAGGAGGATTTGTATGTCTGACGCATTGAGCTTTGTCGAGATCGACGGGCAGCACGCGGAGCTGCTCCCCGCCCGTACCGTGATGTCGATGTTCAGCATGGGCGGCTGCGAGGCCGGCGACGGCGGCACTGGCGGCAACGGTGGCGCCGCCCAGGGTGGCCTGGGTATCAACATCCTGAGCGGCATTGGCATCCTGGGCACTGGCATCGCCAGCGCGGGTGACGCCACTGGCGGCGCAGGTGGCAGCGCTAACGGCGGTAGCTGCTGATCAACTCAGCTGAGTTGATCCGGTGATCACGGGCGGTGCCGTCGGCTAGGGGACGGCACCGCCCAGAGCTGGCGGCAGCGCTTAGGCGGTACTGGGGCAGGCGACTACTCCTCCAGTCGCGCCGTGCCGCCACGCGATCACGTGATCGCGTGCAATGCCGTCGGCAATGGAGGGGTGGCCCCCTCGCAGCCACCCCTCCGACTAATTACTTGGGTGTATTCCCAGTGCCCTGGTCGGTTCCTTCCCGGGCCATTCTGCGGCGGCTGCCTACGGGAGCTGCTGCGAATCATTCTGAGCCAACATGGCTGCGTATCGGACCCTCAGGGCCTGCCCGTCTTGCTCTGACCAGTCTGTGGTCTGACCATCGAGGACGGCCTCGAGCTTGTCGAGTAGACGGTGCCAGCCAGCGGCGTTGCGGGACATGATGACGCTAGGATCGTCACCCAAAGCCACCGTCGCGGCAGCGGTGCGCACATCGTCGGTACCGAGTGAGTGGGTAAGCGCGAGCCGGCAGCCCGGCTCGGTGGGGACGAGCTCCCAGGTGACCAGCGCTGTGGGGTTGACGTGGACCCAGAATGTGTGTGCGAACAAGCGGGGCACCTCGACCCGCTCAATGCGATCTACCACGCGGTCTCGGGCCTGGTGGTAAGAGATGTAGTGACCACCGGCCCTGAGATCGATCTCCGGCCGACTGCCCATCCATCGCTCGATCTCCTCCGGGTCGGTAATCGCCTTCCACACCACCTCAATCGAGTGGTGGAGGAGACGCTCGTACCGGCAGGTGACGCGCCCGTCGCGTTGCTCGATGATGCCGTCTCTCACCGCTCCTCCTTGCTCGCGGAACCGACCGCAACAACGTAGACGACGGGGTTCCTGGCACCCGGCTGGCCCACTTCGATGGGACGGAGCTAGGGAGAACGCCATGACGAAGGCTTTCGCCGACCTGTCCACGCCGATGGTGGCCGATGCGTGCGTCCGCAGCGACGTGCCACTGCGCGCCGCGCCGCCCGGCATCGGCGCGGTCGTCGCTGGACACCGGATCGCGGGACGCGTGTTGCCGGCGCGGCACTACGGCAGCGTGGACGTGTTCCTCGAGGCGTTGCGCCGGGCCGAACAGGGTGACGTGCTGGTCATCGACAACGGCGGGCGGCTGGACGAGGCGTGTGTCGGCGACCTGGCGGTACTGGAAGCCAACGCGGCAGGGTTGGCGGGTCTGGTGGTGTGGGAGCTGCACCGCGACACGCCAGAGCTGGTGGAGATCGGCCTTCCGGTATTCAGCTACGGCAGCTACCCGCCCGGCCCGGTGCGGCTGGACGAGCGGGAGCCCGAGGCGTTGGTCACTGCGCGGTTCGGGACGCACCTGGTGAGTGACGACGACGTTGTCTTCGGCGACAACGACGGCGTGTTGTTCGTCGCCGCCGCGCGTGCCGAGAAGGTGCTGGCGACGGCGCACCAGATCTGGCAGACCGAGCGCGAACAGGCCCGCAAGATCCGATCGGGTGAGACACTGCGCCAGCAGACGGCCTTCGACGACTACCTGGCGCGGCACGCTGGCGATGCTTCGTACACCTTCCGGCGCCATCTTCGGCGGATCGGCGGCGCCATCGAGGAGTAGCTGGGTACCCGGCCGGGGACCCACTCAGTCTGCAGGACCTCGTTGTTCGACGATGCAGTCGGGCCCTGGGTAAACGAGCGACTCGTGTCCGTCCGAGAACCGCACCAGGTACGGCGGCTCTCCTTCAGAACCGCGCACTTCTAGGACTTCGCCCACGTGTTCGTGCATGCCGACGTTGCGGCTCTTGATGTGGACCTTGTCACCAACGGTGGCGTACATAGCGCTCCTTCGCTCCAGCCAGACTCCGATGGACGCACGCCTTCATCGGTGAGCGTGCCGCACAGATCCGGGTGACTGCAAGATCCTCGCCAACTTGGGAGCCTGCCTCACCGGAACGGCGCCTTCAGCCCACTCCGGTGCTACCGCTTTTGACGGATGGTCGCGCCCGACCGAGCCGGGCTCGGCGCTGGTTCGGCCATCCTGGAGACATCCCGCCGCCCGCGAGGGCGCATCTGGGTCGTGCCGGTTGTGGCGCAGCGCAGGTAGCGCCTCACCCGGTGAGTACCGTCACGACTTGAGTCTCAGATCGAACCGTCGGTCGGTGGGGCACGAACGAGCAGTCATGATGTCGTTCCGGTTATCTGTTTCGGCGGCAGCCCTGGTTGGTCTGCTGTCGATGGCCGCGAGATTGGCGAAGGGGCACTTGGTCGGCAGGTTGGTGTCGTCGATCGCCTCGCTGTTTCCCGTAGTGGGCGCGTCGTCCTAGAAACAGAAGTTCCTGGGGAAAGAAAATAGTAAGGAGTGGCGTATGAAGGTCGCGGAAATCTTCTCACTTGGTGGTTGCGGCGGTCGCGGTTACGGCGGCGAAGGTTCCCACGGTTACGGTGATTATGAACGCCACAATCGTCATGGGGACTATTACCGGAGCTCTTACGGGGGCCACCGTGGCGAGCACTACGATCGGCGTGACGGCGGACTCCTAGGGATCCTTGGGGGATACTAAACCGCAAGTGATCGACGGTGGCCTTCACCCTCATCAGGGGGTGGGGGTCACCTGTTTTCCCATGGCGACCGCGCCCGGTTCGGCTCAGGTCGGTGTTGCCGCGAGTGGACATGGCCCGAATTTGCGCTGACCCGGTGGATTCTATCACGATCTGGTCTCATACTGAACCGCTAGTCGGTGGTCCTCGAATGGCTAGGTGTGATTACGTCCCGGCTTTCCGTTCCGGTAGCAGCCCTGGTTGGACTGTTGTCGATGGTCGCGGGGTTGGCGGTGGGGCACCTGGTGAGTGGGTTCATATCGCCGACTTCCTCGCCGTTTCTTGCGGTGGGTGGTACTGCGATAGACCTCACCCCACTGTGGCTCAAAGACTTCGCGGTCCGCTCATTTGGCAGCTACGACAAGGTTGTTCTGTTGTCGGGCATGGCGGCGGTGATCGGGCTGGTCGGGGTGGCTGCCGGACTGCTGTCCCGGCGCTCCCGCACCCTTGGGCTGGTGTTGCTCGTGGTGCTCGGCGTGGTCGCCACCGTTGCGGTGCTGACCCGTCCCACCGCGGGTGCGCTCGATGTGCTTGCCCCGCTCGTTGCGCTGATAGTCAGTGTAGGGACGTTCGTCGTCCTGCACCGGCTGGGTCGGCGCACCGAGGTCCCCACAAGGGACTGCTCGTCGGATCGGTGGCAGTCGCGGCAGGTGCCGGCATCGCAGCTGCTGGCGGCCAGTTACTGACCGGGCGTGGTGGCATCGAGGCCTCCCGCAAGGCGGTCGGGCGGATCGTGCCTACGGTGGCCGGGCCGCCGATCCCGGCGGGGGCGGACTTCGCCTCGGACGGGTCGCCGAGCTTCATCACCCCGAACCGGGATTTCTATCGAGTGGACGTCAATCTCACGCTGCCGCAGCTGCGCGCGGAGGACTGGCGGTTGCGGGTGCACGGGATGGTCGACCGGGAGCTCACACTGAACTGGGCGGACCTGAAATCGCGCAAGCTGATCGAGCGCCCGGTGACGATGACCTGCGTGTCCAATGAGGTGGGCGGGCCCTATATTTCCACTGCCAATTTCACTGGGGTGCTGGTGGCTGACATCCTCAAGGAAGCCGGTGTGCGGCGGGGCGCCGACCAGGTATTCACCACCAGCGTCGACGGATGGACTTGCGGCAGCCCGACCGCCGCCTTAACCGACCCAAACAGGCAGGCCATGCTGGTGATCGGAATGAACGGCGAGCCGCTGCCGATCGAGCATGGCTTCCCAGTTCGAATGATCGTCCCTGGGCTCTACGGTTTCGTGTCCGGCACCAAGTGGATCACCGATATGGAACTCACCACGTTCGACGCGAAGCGGGCCTACTGGTTGCAGCGCGGTTGGGGGCAGCGGGCCCCGATCAAGACCATGTCCCGGATCGATAGTCCGGGCGCGTTTGGACGAGTCAATCCGGACTCGCCCATCACGGGTATCGCGTGGGCGCAGACCAAGGGCATCGAAAAAGTCGAGGTACGTGTCGACCACGGCGAGTGGCAACCCGGGGAGCTGTCCACTGAAGTCAACGTGGACACGTGGCGGATGTTCCGGCTGCGGGGACGGTGGGAACCCGGCAACCACGTCGCCGAGGTACGCGCGACGGACAAGACCGGCTACACCCAGACTACGGATCGGGCCGCACCCATTCCGGACGGTGCCAGTGGGTGGCATTCGGTACAGTTCACCGTCCTTTCTCATCGCAAGCCCTGAACCCGCTGGCGCGGATCATCGATGTAATGAGGACCTTGCTGAGTACAGCACAAAATGTGTCCTGTTCGTGATCTCAAGTGGTGAACCCGCGACTGTCGATTACCGAACTAATCCATGTGAGGCCCGGACCCGCTGGGCAGAGATCGAGTGAGGAAATCTAATGAGGAAAATCCAGCGACTGGCCGCGGTTGGCGCTATGGCGGTGCTGACCGCAGTGGTCGGCGCATGCGGCAGCGCGCAGCAGCCGGCCACCGGGAGTCAAGCTTCCGCACCGGCCAGTGAGTCGGCCGCGCCCACTGGTGCGGCGACGGCACCGACCGGCAGTGGCGTCACCAAGATCAGCGACATCTTCGGTCCGGCCTGCAGTCAGGTGCCC
>DATAWX010000031.1:0-10060 GCA_036266995.1 Pseudonocardiaceae bacterium
CTGTGCGGTCGGCATCACAAACTCGCCCACCACTCCCACTGGCGAATCGACATGGCCAGCGGTATCCCAGAATTCCACCCACCACCCTGGCTGGGCGGGCCACCACGACGCAACCCCCTCCACCACACCCCCAACCTGATAAGAATCCGCCAATAGCGGCAGAATCCTGCCCTCACCTGCCCAATGACCGCCAGGTGGGTCCCGTCCCTGCATCTCGAAATGGGTGCTCGGGTGACGGTGGACATCAGTACCCGTTTGGTTCGTCGGAGAGCAGGCGCACGATCTGGGGTGGCACGCTGACCAGTTGACCCTCGCCCTGGAATCGCACATAGAGCACATCACCGCCCCGGCCGAGAACCTCGCCTCGCTGGTGCAGTCGGCAGAACAGCGTCCCGTGCTCTGGGTGTTCCGCGATCTGCTCGACCCAACAGAACAGCGCAACGGGGGTTCCCTCCGCATCGCACCACCTGTCCCGGGCCGCTCGGGATGCATCAGCGGGCACGGTGCACCCGCCTTTCTGGGTCTTGCCGTGGTGACCGGCCGGCCGCCGAGAGCGCAGCGTCGGGGGCCGCTGGCTCAACCGGCGGCCGGCCGGTGATCGGGTGACCCGACGAGCGCGGTGTCGCTGCGTCTCTGACGGGGTCGATTACCGCCGGGCGCGCCATCGCGTGGGCGACCCGCTCAGCCCGCGCCCTGGCTCGACTAGATGAGAATGGCCAGATCGTCATCGGACGTGGCTGGTCGCCGGACCAGCCCACCTCACACGGCAGCTCATGGAGCGACGGTAAGGACTCGAGCGCGCATGACTCCAACGATGTTGCAGAAAGTTGCAGAATCTCGGCTTCCCCTAGTTACCCTGAGGAGCATCACTAGCTGGCCACTGTCCAGCATGGTTAGGGAGTTAGCCGTAGTAGAGCCCTTGACATGCGCATCCGGGCTGGCGGACGCTAGGAGCGCTGCAACAACCCGCAACGACTGTGACAAGGGAGCGGCGATGCGTCTTACATTCCTTGGTAAGGACTCGGTACCCGATCAGTCACCGACCTTGTACGCCACGGACCTGGACTCCTACGTCGTGCAGGGATGGATCGTCACCGATCCGCAGATCCTGGCCATGATCACGGTATCGGATGGCGAGACAGTCGTTGAGGTGCCGGCAAAGCTTATGGCGCACCTCGCGAAGGATGGGCTTGCTGGCGAGGTGGTGAACCTGATTCCGCCGGTCGTCCACGTCACCCCGGACGGCAACTTCATCGTCCAGGTCAGAGGGTTACCGACCAGGAGGCACTGGGTCAGATGAGCATCCCCGATCATGAGACCTGCGTGGAAGTTTCCCGGCCGGCCATCGTCGCGCTTGTGGGGAGCTAATTTGGACAGTATCTCGTACGAGGAGCTCAAGGGCCTATTCACCTCGTTCCAGCGGGAAGCGCTGCACCTGGAGATGCGGGACTCGTACGGGACAGCCGTCGAGATACCGCACCTTGCCAAATGGGAAGCTGGCGAGCCGGATGACCTCGACTGGCTCCAACCCTGGTTCGACACCGTGCGCGCTGCCACACAAGCCGGTAAGGTTTTCCGGCGAGCACGCATCGTGTCCGAACCTATCTCCGACTACCAGAAATGGGTGCTCAAGGATTCTCATCTGTTTGTTGAAGCAGGTGAGGATATTCGCTGGGTACCGCGAAGTCAGGTATCCACCGTAGCCCTACCTGGAAACGACTTTTGGTTATTTGATGACCAGGTTGCCGTCTTTTTGATCTTTGCTGCCACTGGCCTGGTCGTGGATCGTCAACGAACCTCAGGCCGAACCGCTATCGAGTTGTGCCGAGCCGCATTCGACGCGGTATGGAAGCTGTCCATTCCTGACAGTGAATACCAGACCGACTAGCCCTGCCCAGCAGGCCCGCGAGGCGCTAGGGGTTCGACTCCGCGAGATCCGTAAAGAAGCTGGTCTCACGGGGCGGGCCTTGGCGGTCAGCGTGGGCCGTCACTTCACTAAAATCAGCCGAATAGAAAACGGAAGCCAAGCACCCTCCGAAGACGACATCAGAGCGTGGTGCCTAGCGTGCGCCGCTGACGGCCAGGTCCCCGACCTCATCGCTACTGCGCGCGCTATCGAATCCATGTACGTCGAATGGCGACGACATACACGCGCCGGGATGAAACGCCTCATGCTGACCCCCGTCCCGCTCTACGAACAGACAACACTGTTCCGGATATATGAGCACAGCGCCATACCTGGACTATTCCAAACCGCCGAGTACTCCGCCGCCCTCTTGACCTACTTCATCGACTTCCTTGACGCTCCTAACGATCTGGAGGCCGCGATCCAGGCGCGCATGGAACGCCAGAGAATCATCTACTCCGGTAACCGACGATTTATTGTTGTGCTTGAAGAAAACGCACTACGCGCACGAGTCGGGAGCCCCGAAACTATGGCCGGTCAGCTCGACCGCCTCCTTGCTACAATTTCACTACCGCGGGTCAGTGTCGGAATTATCCCCCAGGCTGCACCCCGCAGAACCTTCACCCAAGTCGGCTTTTGGATCTACGACAACGCTATGGTAGGGGTCGAAACGCCCACCGCCAAGCTGGAAATAACACAACCTCGCGAAATTCTCCTTTACGCTGACATGTTCGAACACCTTAGACAATCGGCCGTCTACGGAGCACAAGCTCGAGCACTAATCACGCGGGCCATAGGTGAACTAACAGGCGGCTGATCGAAAACCACCGTAGTCAGTAATTCGAGCCCGTCTCTGGCTTTATCGGTGTGTTTGGGGCACAGGTCGAGGCCGGTGAGGCGCTTCCGGCCACTGTCGGCGACTCAGGGCGAAGCCGGCCCCGAGCACGACGCAGTGCCTCGGCGTAGCGTGCGGGTATTGGATTGTATGACCGAAAGGTCGGTGTTCGGTGAGCCCTGACCCGTCCGTCGTGGGCCGCGTCGGCGTACTGACCGTCTCCACCCGGGGACCGGGCGGGCCGGGTGAAGCGCGGGTGAGCATCCGCGGTGGCTCGGAGACCTTTCTCGCGTGGTCGGACGAGGCGTTGCCGGCGGGGGCGACCGTGCTCGTCGTCGAGACCCGCGGCGGCCGGACGGTGGACGTCGTCGCGTGGTCGGACCCCTCACCTCCCACCGTCGAGATGCTCGGCTAGAGGAGCTACGCGATGTTCGGTTATCGAGTTCCCGCACCCGACGAGGCCATGTTGATCTCCGGTGGGAAGGGCCGGGTCGGCGGCTCTCCATTCCGGGTCGTCACCGGCCACGGGGCATTCGTGATGCCCTTCGTGCGCAAGGTGCGCTTCCTGACCCTGGCCATGTGTGAGGCCGAGGTCCAGGAGGCGTGCGTGACGCGACAGGCCATCGCGCTGAACGTCCGCGCGGTCATCGCCTTCAAGGTCGGCAACGACGACGAGAGCATCGTCAACGCGGCGCAGCGCTTCCTGTCCGACCAGGACCAGATGTCGGTCCTCACCGGCCGGATCTTCGCCGGCCATCTGCGCTCGATCATCGGCTCGATGACTGTCGAGGAGATCGTCACCGAGCGTCAGAAGCTGGCCAGTGAGGTGCTCGACGGCTCAAAGGCCGAGATGGCCACGCTTGGCCTGAGCGTCGACTCGTTGCAGATCCAGTCGATCGACGACATGAACCTCGGCTACATCGCGGCGATGGCGGCCCCGCACAACGCGGCGATCCAGCGGGAGGCCCAGATCGCGCAGGCCCAAGCGGATCAGGCCTCCGCGGAGGCGGCCCAGCAGTCCCAACGCCAGCAGGCCGAGTACGCCCGGCAGACCGCCGTCATCCAGGCGCAGTACCGGGCCGAGATCGACACGGCGCAGGCCGAGGCCGCCCAAGCCGGCCCGCTGGCCCAGGCACAGGCCACCCGCCAGGTCATCGCGGCGCAGACCGAGCTGGCCCAGCGGGCGGCTGAGCTGCGCCAGCAGCAGCTGGTCGCCGAGGTGGTGCGGCCCGCGGAGGCCGAGGCCGAGCGGGTGCGCATCCTGGCTCTGGCCGACGCGGAAAAGATGCGGATCCAGGCCGAGGCCGCGGCGTCCAACGACCGGGTCGCCCTCGACCGGATGCTCATCGACCAGCTGCCCGAGATCGTCAAGCAGGCGGCGCTGGGGCTGCGCGGCGCCAACGTCAACATCCTCAACGGAGCGGACGGCCTCAGCGAGATCGCAGCCGGGCTGGTCAGCCAGGGACTGACGATCCTCGAGTCGGTCAAGAAGGCGACCAACTCTCCGCTCCCCGAGACCACCCCCCGAGATCTCCGGGCCTGAGGCTTGATGCCAGCGATCCTGCCCGGCACGCCTACCCGGCGCTGCACCGGCTTGAAGCGGAGGGATCGCTGTCGTCAAGTTGGATGCGGGTGCAGGGCAGGCGCCGCAAGGTGTACGCCATGACCGCTCACGGTAAGGCCGAACTATCCGCACTACGTTCGCAGTGGCGACAGTTCAGCGCGTTGAGCACACAAGTCTTGGGAGCGCAAGCATGAGTACTGCGCTCGAGCAGTTTCTGACCACTGGTCTCGACGATGCCCTCACCCGCCCGGTGCCGGGTGAGGCGGAGCAGCGGGCGCTGGCGCTATTCACGTCGGTGGTCGCGACGGTGCCGGCCTACCGCACGTTTCTTGCCGAGCACCACATCGACCCAGCGGCGGTACGGACCGTCGATGACTTCCGGGCGCTACCGCTGCTCACCAAGGACAACTACCTGCGGCGCCATCCGCTGGCGCAGCTGTGCCGCGGCGGCGAACTGGTGGGCTGCGACATGGTCGCGGTGTCCTCTGGCTCCACCGGTGAGCCCACCTTCTGGCCGCGGTCGGTGGCCGACGAGTTCGCCGTGGCCACCAGGTTCGAGCAGGTCTTTCACGACAGCTTCGCCGCCGATCAGCGCACGACGCTGGCTGTGGTGTGCTTCGCGCTGGGCACCTGGGTCGGTGGGATGTACACCGCGAACTGCTGTCGGCACCTGGCGGCCAAGGGCTACCCGATCACGGTGATCACCCCGGGCAGCGATGTCGCGGAAATCCTGCGGGTGATCACCGCGCTGGGTCCGCAGTTCCAACAGGTGGTGTTGCTCGGGTACCCACCGTTCCTCAAGGGCATCATCGACACCGGCCTGGCCGCAGGCGTGCCGTGGCCGGACTACCACGTCAAGCTGGTGCTGGCCGGCGAGGTATTCAGCGAGGAGTGGCGCACGCTGGTGGGCGAGCGCCTGGGCGGTGGCGAGCCGTGCTTCGGCTCGGCGTCGCTGTACGGCACGGCGGACGCTGGGGTGTTAGCCACTGAGACGCCGCTGTCGGTCTGCATCCGCCGGTACCTGGCGGCGCACCCCACCGTCGCGCGTGAGCTGTTCGGCCAGGCGCGGCTTCCCACGCTTGCCCAGTACGACCCGCGCAGCCGGCTGTTCGAGACGCACAACGGCACGCTGCTGTTCACCGGAGACGGCGGGATCCCGCTGATCCGCTATCACATCGCCGACACCGGCGGGCTCACCTCGTTCGACGCGATGCTGGCCTTCCTGGGCCCCGGCTTCGACCCGGTCGCCGAGCTGCGTCGGAGCCACCCGGATGCTCGGCGAGGCATCCGCGAGCTGCCTTTCGTGCATGTGTTCGGCCGCTCGCGGTTCACGGTCTCCTTCTTCGGCGCGAACATCTACCCCGAGAACATCACCGTCGGGCTGGAGCAGCCGCCGATCGCGAAGTGGGTCACCGGCAAGTTCGTGATGGAATCGAGGGAGGACGCCGATCGTGATCGATACTTGGCGATCGCCGTCGAACTGGCACCGGGCGTGGCCGACGGGGAGGAGCTTCGGCGGCAGATAGCGCAGTCGATCGCCGGCCAGCTGCGCCGGGTGAACAGCGAGTTCGCCCACTACACCCCGGCGGAGCGCCAGCTTCCCCAGGTGAGCCTGCACCGCGCCGGCGACCCAGAATACTTCCCGCCCGGCGTCAAGCACCGGTACTCACGGTGAATGCCTACGGGTTGAGCCGGTAGAAGCGCTATTTGAACAGGCCAACGGCGCGGGCGATGACCAGCACGATCGTGATCAGGGAGACCACTGATTGGCCGAGCATGGCCATTTTGGCCCAGCGGACCAACGGCATGACGTCGGTCGGGCTGAACGCGGTGGCGTTGGTGAAGGACATGTAGAGGTAGTCGACGAAGCGCGGCTCCCAGTCCGGCGGGGACAGCTCGGGATTCTGCATCTGGGGAAACGAGAAGTCCGGGTGAGGTCGGCGGCCGCCGGCGCGGATCAGGGGGCCGCCGCGGTCGAACTCCCAGTACCACAGGGCGAACAGGATGACGTTGGTGGCCCAGATCGCCGCGCCATAGGACAACAGAGACAGGGCGTCTTCCTGTCTACCCTGAGCGATCTGTTGCACCAGTCGCACCGCCGACCACGCGTTCGTCACGGTGATCATCGCTACCAGCAGGATGCTCGCCGGTCGCGCCCACCGCGTGGCCCGGCCGGTCCGGCCGGGATTGGTCGCGACCAGACCGATCAGCAACGCTAGCTCCAGCACGGGCACCAACCGATGCCCGGGGGCGAACCGGTCGGGCAACACCACCTGCAGCCCCACCGCCACCACTACCGCCGCCACCACCGGCCAGCGCGGTTCGCCGCGGGTAGGTCGCCGCCACGCCGGCACGACCTCGCTGCCATCGGCACTCACCGTCACCACCCACCCTCGTAACACCCATGCCTGACTCTTCGTCCCCACGCTAGCTCGGAGCGCGAAACCCCTTCGAGCTCAGCTGACAAGCACTAGGCTCGGCGTCGGCCGGTACGGAACGCGGGCACGAGCCCGCACATGACGAGGAGGCCGACATGGCGATCGACCCCAAGACCACCGCCGTCGTGCTGATCGAGTACCAGAACGACTTCACCTCCGAGGGCGGCGTACTCCACGACGCGGTCCGCGAGGTGATGGACAAGACTGACATGCTGGCAAACACCAAGCGGCTGGTCGAGGCCGCCCGGGCCGCGGGCGTGACGGTCATGCACGCACCCATCACCTTCGCCAAGGGATACGGTGAGCTCAGCGCTCACCCCTACGGGATCCTGAAGGGCGTCGTCGACGGCGAGTGCTTTGTGAAGGGCAGCTGGGGCGCCGCCATCATCGACGAGCTGGCACCCCAGGAAGGCGACATAGTGATCGAGGGCAAACGCGGCCTCGACACCTTCGCCAGCACCAATCTCGATTTCATCCTGCGCAACAAGGGCATCCACACAATTGTCCTCGGCGGCTTTCTCACCAACTGCTGCGTCGAGTCGACCATGCGGACGGGCTACGAGCACGGTTACCAGGTATTGACGCTCACTGACTGCATGGCAGCTATCTCACCTGAGCAGCACGACAATGCCATCAGCTACGACTTCCCGATGTTCTCGCAGCCGACGACTTCGGCGGACTTCATCGGCGAGCTCGCCTAGGAAGTTGCTAGGTTGCAGCTCATCTGAATCGCGCCGCAGCGGGAACAGTGGGCAAGCCGTCACCGCTGCGGCGCGGTATCGCCGGGCGAGGAGGGGCACCCGGCGGACTCTCCCGGGCTGGTGATCCCGGACTGAATCCCTGTCGTTAGGTATCTTCCTACTCGGAAACTCTTATGGCGTAACAATGGTGTTAACGGTGCTCCGACTCACCGGATGGAGATCCACCACAAGACCCTGAACCTCCCCTGACCGGCTCCCCCGCCGGGGCGCGACGCATGGCTGGGTCAGCGGGCGCTGTGGTCGCGCAGCATCGACGGCACGGTGCGCAGCAGGATGGACAGGTCGCCGACCGAGTTGCGGGTGCGCACGTAGGCCAGGTCCAGGTGCAGCATCTCCAGGGTGCCGACCGTGGAGCGACCGCTGACCTGCCACAGTCCCGTGATCCCGGGGCGTACGGAGAACCGCGGCTGGAACTCCGACGGGAACATTCGGGCTTCCCACTCCAGGCACGGCCGAGGACCGACCAGGGACATGTCGGCGAGCAGCACATTGAGCAGCTGAGGCAGTTCGTCGAGGCTGGTCTTGCGCAGGAAGGCCCCGACCGCGGTGACCCGGGAGTCGCCGACGAGCTTGCAGCTGCCGTTGACCGAGGTGTCCTCGCCGCGGAGCTCAGCCGCGATCAGCTCGCGCAGCATCTCGTCCCCGACGCCGGTGCGCATCGTTCGGAACTTGTACATGGTGAAGGTCCGGCCGCGGTAGCCGATCCGCTGCTGCTGGAACAGCGCGGGACCGTTGCTGGTCAGCCGGATCATCAGGGCGATGATCACCATCGGTACCGCTAGCACGGTCAATGCAATGACCGCCACGGTCAAGTCCAGGGCGCGACCGAGCGCTAACCCCAGGGTCAGTCTCGGCCCCGCGGACGAGGTCGCGTGCGAGCTGCTGAGGCACTTTCGGGTCAACAATTCATGCTCCCCCCAGTTGTTGCTGGCACCGTGAACGTCGACAGAGAATCGACGTGGACGCGCGAAGCGTTACGTCAACGGATGCCGTGCCGCCGCACCGTCGGGCACGTGCATGTCCCGGCCACTGGCCCAGAGGCCTCAGGGACAGACGCCGCGGTGTTCCCACCATCCGGTAGGGGGTATTGGTTCGGCGTGGTCGAGACGTGTCCAGCAATAGACCGAGAATGTTTCGGAAACGGTTCGCCGGCGAGAGGCGATAAGGGGACCCGGTAATCCTCGGCGAACAGACCTGCGTGCCTGGTGGTCCTGCCCTCTTCGATCAACTCTGCGGCCCGCTCCAGGTGTTCCCGTCGCAGCGCGTCGGTCCACGGCCGGTGCCGGATGGAGATCTTGTCGTCGTCCACCGACGTGATCTCCAGAGTCTTGCCGCTCACGTCGGCCAGACGGCCTTTCGAGCTTCGGCGAGGCGGGCCTCGGCCAGCCGGGCGATGCGCCCGGAGTATCAAAATACCTTGGGCTTGGCCAGAAGCTTCGCGAACACTTGCGCGCTGACCTGCTTCGCGAGCCAGCGGTTGCCCAGCGACCATTTGCCGTTGCCTCTAAGGCTGTTGTCTCATCGCGTTGCCCGCGTTTCAAGATCGCCAATAGTGAGCGGCGACCGTTCAGGATTGCACTGCCATCACTCAGTGCCGGCGATCATGACCGGTCGTTGGTCGTGCGTCGGCTTCTTCATCGTCGGATTGTTCGTGCTGACCCGGATCGTGGCACTCGCTGCCCGGTCATGGTCGTGGCGAGGCGGACCTCCTCGGTATCGGGTGTCACCGCGGTGGCGATCGTGGGCCGGGCGGTCGGGGCAGGCGTCTCCTGGCTGAGTGTTGTCATCTGTCCGACTCCCGTTCCGATGTGATTCGTCTCACCGGTTTTCGTCGCAACGTCAGGGAGACCGCAGGTACCGATCCGTAGATACATCGAGCGAACGCCCTTGCAGCGTGCGTATCAGACGTAGACCTCACCGACTCCTTAGGACATGGGAAGGCCAACGGCTAAAGAGGCTGCGCCTTGGACCGTCGAGGAGGGTGGCTGGGTTGGGTAGGTGACGTGGCGGCTGGGTGAGGCCAGGGTGGTGGGGCTGGTGCCGTCTCTGGGGGTGGGCCGTGGCGATCCGTGTGGTGACCGTGAACGACATCCTTGATGGGCATGTCGGTCTGGATCTGGAGTGTTTCGATCGGATCTACCTCAACGGGTGGGTACCGACCCTGCAGGTGCCTGGGCAGGTGGTCAGCTTCTTGACCCAACATTTGGGGTTCCCGATCCCGTCTCCGGCGTTGCTGGAGCGTATCGGGTTGCGGTTCCGGCGGGCGGTCGTGGAGTTCGCCGCTGACAACGGCATCCCGGTGATCCGCTTCGCCAAGGGCCAGCGCAAGCTGGAGGTGATGCGCCCGTACCTGGACCGGTTGGCCCGAGAGGGACGGACTGGAGTGGCGGCGATCGGGGTGGCCCAGGAGTTCCAGCGTAAGTATTCAGCCCGTGGGTTGGCCTGGGCTGATGCGCTGCTGCCGGTGTGCTGATGCGGTGGTCGGCGATAGGTGCGTGTCGATCACGCTGTGATCCGCTGGTGTGCGGTGTGATCTTCGGGTGCCCGGGGCGGAGG
>DATAWX010000032.1:0-8472 GCA_036266995.1 Pseudonocardiaceae bacterium
GCTTGCATCAGCCACAGCAGTTCTTCGGTCACGTCGGGGTGCCACAGCCAGCAGTCCGGCAGCCCCGCCGCCGCGTCCGGGTAGCGCAGGTACACCGCCTGCATCCAGGCCAGCAGCTCCCCCAGCACTGCGGTGGTGATCTCGACGTCGGCGGGTAGGTCCAGCCACGACGTCACCCCGCGCGCCGTCGTGGTGGAGGCGTTGAGGGTGTCGGCGAGTTGGCGGACCGTCTCGGCCAAGTGATCCACCCGGCCGGGCAGCTGGCGCAACTTCCTGATCGGCAACTGGCGCAGCTTGTCGATCGGCAGTGTGTCGATCGCCTCGCGGAGCGCCTCAATGTCCCGCGCCAGAGCCCCGACCGATTTGGCGGTGGCGTAGGCACCATCTTTGGGGCTGCCGACGCTGCCGTTCGCGCTGCCGTTGGTGCCGGCGCTGCCGTTGGTGGGGGTGGGGTTGGGGGTGTCGGTCACGCTTCGCTCCCCTCGGGCTCGGCGGCCTCAACGGGCCGTGCACTGCGGGGGACGGTGATGCCGAATCGCTGGGCGAGGGTGATCCCGCCGAGTTCGGTGGCCGCGGCCCACTCGGCCAGCCGGTCCTGGACCTGTTCCCAGGCCATCGCCCACCGCTCGGTCCGCTCGCCCCAGGCGGTGGCGTGGCGGGCGGCTTTGACGTCGGCGCGTTTCCACGCCATCTGCACGGTGCCTACCGCCGGGGCCATCCCCCGCCGGATGATCACCACGTGGCGGGCCGGGAGCTGCGCGATCTGCGCCGGCGACAGCACCGGCACCCGGTGCCGGGTCAGGGACCGGACGAGGCCGTCGTCGTCCCAGGTCGGGGTCTCCTCGTACCGTTCCCCGGTGAGCGTGGAGTAGGCGGTGAGGTCGTCGTGGTCGCGGGTGCCGCCGTAGATCAGCAGGGTCGCGGTGTTGTTGAGGATCGCCGCGGCGCCGGTGTCGCCCCAGCGTTGCCGCAGTTGGGCGCGGGATTGGGCGCCGATGTGGATGGTGACGTTGCGCCCGCCCATATCCGCCGTCCAGTTGTCCAGCGGGATGGGGCAGATCAACGCCGCCTCGTCCAGCACGAACGTCAGCGGCGGATCCAACCGCCCCCTACAGGCCAGCGCGGAGTCGGTGGCCGCGATCCGGCGAGCTTCCCGGGCGATGTGCCCGGTCAGGGCGGTCACCAACGGGGCGACCTGGCCGTCGTCGGCGCCGAGCAGGTACACCGTGCCGTGTGATTCCAGTAGCTCGGCGACATCGAAGTCACCGGACTCCGCAGCAGCGGCGGCGGTGGCGTCGGTCAACCACCCGAGCGCGGGCATGATCGTGGCGCAGATGCTGGACCGGGTGCGTTCGTTGGTGTCCAAAAACTGCGCCGCGTCGGACTCGTAGGCGGGTTGCGGGGAGCGGCGCAGGAACTGTTCCACCTTGGGTGCGGCGGCGTCGGGGTCCGCGACCCAGGCCAGGACGTCGGTCATCGACGCCCCGCCCAGCGCGGCGGCGTGCATCAACGCGGCCAACACCCGGCGGGCTTGCCCGGTCCAGTACTGCCGGTCCCCACCACTACCCGGTGCGGCGCCGGCGGCCAGCAGATCCGTCGCCCGCGTCGTCGCTGTCTTCGGGTCGGTGCACCCGGACAGCGGGTTAAACGTAATGGTCGACGCGATCCCACCGAGACCGGAGGGGTTGAAGAGGTGCACCGGACCGACCCGGGCGCGGCACGCCGCGGTGAGCTCGATCATGTCGGTGCGGGTGGAGGTGGCGATCACCGCACCGGGGGCGTCGAGGATCCGACCGCACAACTCCCCGGTCTTCCCGGTCCGCGGCCCCCCGATCCGCAGGGTGACGTCTTCGACGGGGGACCACACCCGCAACATCCCGACCCGGGCCAGTGGGGTGGCCACCGCCAGGGCCGGGACGAACCAGCGCCGCCACCCCAGTCGGCGCAGCCCCGGGCGCAACACGGTCGCTTTGCGGCGCATCGCCAGCGCGGAGGCGACCCGCAGGATCGCCCACGGACTGGCCAACCCGTGATTACGCCGACCCTTACGCGCCCACCGGTTGACCAGGCCGGCTGAGCCGCGCCGCCGGGTCCGCCACACCCCGGCCACCCCGAGCACGACAAGGACGCCGGTGATCAGCAGCCAGGGCCAGTACACCCGCCCCGGCGTGCCCTCGGGCATGAAGTGCATCACCCACCCCAGCCCGATCAGACCCGCCCCAGCCAGGGCTGCCCTGGGGAGCAGGGACTTGCGCGTGATGCGTCGGTTCATGCGGTTCATGACTGCACCTCTTCCGCCGGCAGCACCGGCATCGCATCGAGAAATCGGGGGCCATCGAGTGGCATCGGGGGGTGGTGGGGTGGCCAGGGCAGCGGCGCGGCCAGGTGGACATGCACCGCGACCGGCGTTGGCGCCGGTGCGGGGGCGGGTGCCCGGTGGGCGTCGCAGTACAGGCGGGCGTGCTCGTCGAGGTGATCGAGCACATCGAGTTCCAGACGGGTCCGCGCGAGCTGACCCACCAGGCCGCTATCCCGGGCACGGTCGGGGCGCTCCCGCATCGCGTAGCCCAGACACCAGGCCATGAACAGCCCGATCACCCAGACCGCCACCGCTGTCACCCACATCTGATGAGTGGTCACCGCAGCTGCCCCCCACCCGGGGTGGTGTCCAGGGGGTCGCGGAGCTGGTGGGCCAGCGCGGTGGCGTGGCCCAGCCGGGCCAGTGTCCGGTCCAGCAACTCCCGCTGCTGCCCCGGTGACAGACCGCTAAACCGGGTGCGGGTGGTGCTGGCGTGGGACTCGGCCAGCTCCCGCACCATGGCCCGCAACCGGGCCCAGTGATCGGCCCGCAGGCCCGCCAGGAGCGGTCGGGCGTGGTCGCGTTCCCACTCGGCCAGGGCGAGTTCCTCGGCCACCTCGGCGTAGCGCTCAGGCTCGGTGTAGCGGGTAGTACCGGTCCACCCGCAGCCACAGGCCGCCACCACCTGCCCGACCATCCTGGGTCTGGTGTCGTCGCTGTACGTCGCGGTCAGTGAGCCGTCGTTGAGGACTTGCGCGGCGTAACCCTCGTGGTCGTCAGCGTCGGCACCGTAAGAGGTCAAGATCGTGCCCATCACGTCACCTCCAGACCCTCCGCCGGCGCGGTCGGTCGTTCGGTGACCTGCGCACGGGTGATGCGGTTCATGACTGGACCTCGTCCGCCGGTGAGACCGGCAGGTGATCGGACAGTTCGCTTAGCGCCGCTGTGACGGTCTCGGCGACGAAGTGCAGGTGGGTGCGCAGTGCGGAGCTCACCTGCTGTTTGTTGGTGGGTAGCCGGTCGTCGCCGACGATTCGGGCGATGCGTTCGGCGGCTCGGCGGATCTCCAACCCGGCGTCTTTGGCCGCCTCGGTCAGCGGCTTGCGCTTGGCGCTGCTCGACGGTGGTGGCTTCTCGTCGTCGACGATCTCGGCGTCGATCGGCTCGTCGACACCCGGCGCCGGGGCGCGGGACCCGGTGTAGGACTTGCCGTCCAGCCCGGTTACAGAACCCGGACTGTGTGACCCACAGTGACCGGGTGTGCCCATTTGACACACGTGACGCATCCCGAGCTGCTGTCCGAGGGCTTACCCCGGTAGCGGCGGCGATGGCGCGGGTGGATAACCCCGCCGAGCGCAGCGACCGCACCGCCTCCTCGCGCTCCTCGGCGGGCAGCCGCAGTCGGGTAGAGCCCAGTTCGGCACGGCAATAGGAATCCCAGGAGCCATACCCCAGGGGCTCCCACACCCGCCGCTGATACGCCTGGACGACCTTGTCCCAGGCCACCGCCAAGGTCGCAGCGATCTCCCGGGTCAGCGCCCGGGCTTCCCGTTCTGACAGTGGGTGCCACCCCACCGCAGACCGACCCGACTGTCCATAGTGGACAGATGTCACACAGGTATCGACCGGTACCATTACTCGTTCTCCTCGATTACGTGACGGTGGAGGGAAAACCCGACCCGGCGGGCGTTCTTGGCGGACCGACCGCTGGGCCTGGGCACCTCAGAGGGCGGGTAGTGCCGCGGCGGCGGGTCATCGCGCGGCACCGTCGGTGACCGCCAGGCCCTGCTGGCGTGCGGCGGCCCGGTCGTCGGTGTGCCACCGGGCCCGCTGCTGCGCCCGGTCCTGGTGGGCTTGGTCGGCCTGGTGCTGGACCTCGGCCACCGCGTGCCGGGCCCGGTCCAGCGGATCGGGCCCGGCCTCCCGCGACGCCGCCCGCCGGGCGTCGTTGGTCATCGAGGCGCGCAGCCCTAGCACCCCGCGGTGCGCCAGCGCTTTGACCGCGCCCTCGTTGCGGCCCATCACCGCCGCCGTCTCGCCACAGAGAGGTCCTGGAAGTAGCGCAGCCGAAGGCACTGCTGCTGATCGGTCGGCAGCGCCGCGACCCGGCGCCGAACGTCAGCAGCGGCGTCGAGCCTGATCACGGCCTGCTCGGGACTCTCCTGTCGGTCATCGGTGCTGGCGTCGTCGATCTCGGCGGTCACGGTTTCCCGCTGCACCCGGCTGGACTTCACGTGATCGAGGATCAGGTTGCGAGCGATCGTGGTGAACCAGGCCCCGGCATCACGGCCCTGGTCGCTCACCGAATCGATCCGCCGCAACGCCCGAGCGAACGTCTCGCTGGTCAGATCCTCGGCCAGGGCCCGGTCCCGCAGCCGAGACCCGACGAACCGAGACACCCCCGGCGCGTAGCGGGTGTAGAGCTGCCCGTAGGCGTCCCGATCACCGGCCTGGGCGGCCTCGATCAGATCCCACCCGTCACTGCGAGCCGCGGTCATCGCACACCACCCAGGTCAGCAGGTGTGGTGTCCAGCTGCGCGATCCAGGTCCATCCACTGCAGCGGGGGCAGCCTGTCCGTCCGGTGCCGAAATCAGCGAGATCCGGCTCCCACACCAGCTGACAGGCGGTGCACGCCAACCGCACCACCGGAACCCCGCAGGCCCGGTGGGTCGCTTGCCGTTCCCGGTCGGTGCTCATGGCGCACCATCCGCGGCGAGCACGGCCATCTTCTGGTCGACAGCGTGCCGCGCGGCCTGGTCCTCGGCGTGCCACCGAGCCGCCTGCTGCGCCCGGGTGTCGACGGCCCGCGCGGTCACCCGCTGGTGAGCCTCCGCAACCGCCTCCCGCGCCCGCGCGATCGGGTCGACCGTCTCGGCAGACGGTGGGGCGCGGAGGCTGCGCAGCGCGGCCTTGGCCGTGCTCTCCGAGACCCCCGCCCGCCGAGCCACCTCCCGCGCGGTAGGCCACCGCCCCGGGCCGGCGATCTGCTCCCGAGCCACCGCCACCGCCCGCTCCCCAGCCGGTAGCGGCGACCCCTCAGCGTGGGTGCCGTCGTCGAGCATCTCCCGCAGCGTGGCCAGGCCCTCGGTGCGCAACCGCCCGACCATGACATTCGTCCGGTGCATCCGCTGCGCCACGGCATCACGGGACAACCCATCGAGATACCGCAGCTCCAACACCCGCCGGGTCTCCACCGGCAACCGCGCCAACGCCGCCCGCACATCCAGCCGCGTCTCCACCGCATCAGTCGCCGCCGCCGCGGAGTCATCCACCAGACGCGGCGACCACCACAACGCAGCATGCGGCGACACCGGCGCCTCCACACCATGCCGGCCCGCGGCGTTCGGCCGATCCGGCCGGTAGTAATCGAGCACCTGATTCCGCGCCACCGCGGTCAACCATCGGCGATACGACGAACCGTCCCGGACCTCCACGGTGTGCAACGCGGGCCAGGCCTTGACGAACGTGTCCTGCGCCAAGTCCTCCACAACGTGGGAATGCTGCGGCTGCACCCGGCGAGCGATGTAATTCACCGCGTACCGCCGGTACTCCCCATACAACTCCGCCAACCGCTCACGATTGCTCGCCAACGCCAACCGCCGCGCCTCAGGACTCCCCCGCGACCCGGCCATCACCGGGACACCCCCACCACTAACCTGCCCCGAGCTGACGGCAGGTCGTCGAAGTGGTTTCCGGGCGGTCCACTGTGGACAGTCCGGCTAGCATTGATCTGTACCATTGCTGGTCTCCTCGATTACCTCGAAGTGGTTGGGGAACCCGACCCGGCGGGGAGCTGTCCAGGCGTCTGACCGCCGGGTCGGGATATGGGTTGGTGACGGTTTGCGGCATGCAAGGCAGCCGGGTGGGGCGACCGTCGGCGATAGCGAAGCGTCTGGCGGCTTCGTTCGGTCGCGCCGCCCTGCACGCCCTCTACCGGCTGGCCACGCAGGGACAGCTCAAGGCACTCGTCTCTCACCGGACAGCTGGCGCACATGCGCCGAGCGCGCATCTCTTCCCGGGCCGCCATTCTGCGATCGGCCAGCTGCGACGCTGCTGGCCGTAACCACTCCAGCCGATCAGCACCCAGGCGGGTGCATGGCTTCGCCTCGGCCGGAGAACGCATCAGCACGTTGAGCAGCTGCTGAACCCTCATCTTGCGGACCTCGACGCCGGGTTCGACGATGACCGGCACCGAGGCCGTCAGCCGACCCATGCCGAGCTTCCCTGCCGTTGCTCGCCGAGCCAGGAACCGGTCCACTCGGCGACGTCCACGACCGAACCGGCCAATAAGGAGTCCGCTTCCAGCTGCTGTAGCGCGCGGAGCGGCACGACGTAGCGGTTCCTGAGTTTGATAGCAGGGAACTCGCCCGCCCGGATCAAGTCGTAGACCAGGTCGTCGCTCACTCGCATGGCCTGTGCGGCCTCGCCGACTGTCAAGAACTGGGGTCGCTGCTGCTTGCGGGCTACCAACGGTGTGACTCCACCGGGCTGGCCGCTCGTGTCGCTCATGTAGGTGGTCCTCTCGCTCGACGCGCCGGCCCAGTGGGCTGAGACGCTGTGTAACTGTACTGAGGACACGTACGCTACACCGTACTGAGGACGATGACAAGAGTGTCAGTAGTACAGTTTGTTCGAAGCGAGAACTGCCCTGGTGGCAAACCCAGGGGGTACAGTCGATGGCGTCCTAATGACACCGACACCTAAGGGACGAGTCCAATGACCGAGGCGATCACCCGCGGCGAGCCGCCCTACCTCCAGATCGCCCGCCACTACCGGGAACAGATCGAGCGAGGCGAACTCAGACCAGGGCAGTCGCTGCCGTCCGTCCGTGAGATGGCGGACCGATGGCACGTCGCGAACACGACCGCGACACGGGCTCTAAAGGCTCTCCAAGCGGAAGGGCTGGCTACATCTCGGCCCGGTGCGGGCACCGTTGTGGCCTCGCCAGCCGGGGCTCACAGTGCGGAGCAGTTGGCGACCCACCTACGAACCACCGGGCAGTTTTACCCACCTGGGTACTACTCGGTAATTCTCGGTGCTGAGATCATCCCCGCACCGGATCAGGTCGCGCACGCGCTCGGCCTCGAAGATGGAGACCCAATAATCCGGCGGTGGCGAATCGCCTACGACGAGAGCGACACGCCCGTTGAGACGTCCACCAGCTACATCAGGGGGGAGTTCGCCAGCCTCGCACCTGATCTGCTGATCCCGGAGCCGCTGTCGAACGGTGTTCTTGGTTACCTAGAGACACAAACGGGGAAACGGGCGGAGTTGGGGTGCGACCAGTACGCCGCGTTCCCGGCCTCGGAGCAGGCCTCCATCGATTTAAAGCTGCCTCTTGGGTCACCGATACTCGTTGAACGTCACTGGTGGACAACCGCGGACGGGACCACGTTGGAATACAGTGAGACCGCCGAGCCAGGTGATCGATGGCGTACTCACCGGTACGTCATCCCAGCTCAAGCGGATTAGCAGTGATGCTTGGGTTTCGTAAGGGACCGCTGCTTACGCGGTCCGGTCGTCCTGACTGCCGTCTGCCACAGTCAAGAGGTACGGGAAGGCGCTCCCGTCGGTGCGAACACGGCCGAGGCTCGATTCCGGCAGTGGGCGAGCAGCTCGGCGGCTTCTCCGCACGACGCGACGGCGGCCGTGACGTTGCGACGGACCTCGTCAAGCTCATCACAGCCCCAGTTGACTACCCCCTCGGCGACCAACACCCCAACGCGGGCGTCGTCGGCCAGGTCCTCAACCGGCTGGGCCAGGCTCCACGTGAACTCGAACAACACGGCGGCCACCTCATCCAGGGTCAGGGTCACTCGCGCGGCCACTGTCACCAGTGCTGGCGTGCACTGGTCCGCCGGTCGGTACACCGCCACGGTCTCGTCGTTGAGCTGCACCGTCGTCAGGTAACCGAAGGTGGTCACAGCGCCAGTTCCCGCACCAATTCGACGCGCTCGTACTCGCGTTCCCACGCCTGCAGCGGGCCGGGGACGAGATCGGGATCGCGGGTCCACCGCGGCGGGGAGGACTTAGAGCCTGTTGGCAAATGGTCACGCCGCTTGTCGATCTTGTAGTTCGGGTGCCGGCGCTGCGGTGCGGGGTCTGCCCCATCGGGGATGAGGCGGCGTGCCGGAGTTCTTGCGGTCCAGTTGCCGGGTCATGATCGTGACGG
>DATAWX010000033.1:0-23805 GCA_036266995.1 Pseudonocardiaceae bacterium
CCTTCTTCAAGTGCCTGTCCGAAGAGCGCATCGACTATGTCGAGAACTGGTACGACGAGCGCAACGACGATGGTCAGGACATCGAACTCGACGGTTGGCGCGTGCAGCGGCGCTGCCCGCACCTGCGCGCAGACCTCGGCAGGTTCGGCAGCGTCGAGAACGGCGTGCTGACCTGCGCGCTCCACGGCTGGCGCTTTGACCTCGCCACCGGACGCTGCCTGACCTCCGGCGGCCACGAGATCCGCGCAACCCCCGTAGAGGGGTGAGGCGTGCGGCGCGATCATCTCACTCCGCAGGGGATCAGCCGCTGCTAGTCCTCGGTTAGTGCAACGGTAACGTCGGCCGCCGTGCACACCATGCTCGCCGAGCTCACGACAATGCGGCTGGGTGGTCCTGCCAGCGAGTACGAGGTTGCGCGGTCGTCTGAAGATCTTGTCGCAATCATCCAGAAGGCTGACGCCGCGGACAAGCCAGTGCTTGTGATGGGGGGCGGTTCCAACCTCGTCGTCGGCGACCAAGGCTACGAAGGCTTGGTCGTGCAGGTCGCCTCGTCCGGTCTTCGAATTCACGGGGACGCTGTCACTGCCGAGGCCGGCGTCGAGTGGGACGCCGTCGTCCGGACTTGTCTCGACCGTGGGCTCGCAGGACTGGAGCCGCTGTCGGGCATTCCCGGCTCGACTGGAGGAACTCCCGTGCAGAACGTCGGTGCGTACGGCACCCTTACGTCTGACCTGCTCAGTCATCTGACTGTGTACGACCGCGCTACCGGCGCAATCGAGCGATGGGCGCCTGACTGGTGCAACTTTGGCAGCCACCGGCAGTCGGTATTCAAACACACCGACCGATACGTCGTGCTCGACGTCACCTTCCAGCTAATCCGATCCACCCGATCGCGCCCCATCCACTATTCTGTTCTTGCTGAACGGCTCGGCATCATCCCCGGCGCAACCGCCCCAAGCAACGAGGTACGAGATACTGTCCTCGCTCTGCGCCGAGAACGTGGTATGATTCTCGATGCCGACGACCACGACACCTGGAGCGTCGGGTCGTTCTTTGTCAATCCCGTCCTCGACTTGGTGCCGTACAAGGCTCAAAGCTGCCCGCAATATCCAGACCCAATGGGAATTAAGCTGTCGGCGGCATGGCTCATCGATCACGCAGGATTTCCCCGTGGTTACGGCAGTGATTGGGGTCCGGGCACAGTCACGTTGTCTTCAAAGCACGCGCTGGCCGTGACGAACCGAGGTACGGCCACGACCGCCGAGGTCATGAAATTCGCTGCTCACATCCGAGATGGTGTTGAGCAGCGGTTCGACATTCGCCTTGGGCCTGAGTGTGATTTGGTCAACTGTAAGTTCGGGTAGGCTTGCATTCCCCACTTTGCTTGACGTGGGTGTAAGCGGCCGACAACATGTGGTGCATGGCGCGTACCAGGACGGCGCAGAGCTCCTATTCTGAGACCCCTCGCGCCGTCGCCTTGTATCGCCGCTGAGTGGCGCTCGTCCTACTAGGTGTGGTCCTCCGAGGGCTCCCGGGCCACTCTGCGCAGATGGCTCGCTAGTGCCTGGGCTGGCCATTGTAGAGCTAACTGCAGTGCGGGCCGTACCCGCTCCTGGGATAAGCTCGGCGACAGGCAGCGATAAGCGAAGACTCGCGAGATTGGGCGCCGGGACATCGGATTTAGATCAGGGCCGCACAACCGCAGCGAGCACACGCAGTCCACCCGTCCGAATGCGTTGGCTAGCACCGGACTGCTTAGACACTTGGGCAGCTGGGGCTCTACAAGAGCCGAGACCCTGGAGAGCTGCTGAGTTTGCCAATCACCACCACTTCCGATGCGTGCCTCCACTAGATTGAGGACCAAAGTCATCACACCCAAGAGCCGTATGGCATCGTCGGTCAGTTCACCGCCGGCCGATTCCAGTGTCTCGGTATCGTCCGCCCAAACAACGGTATGCACGATAGCGTCGAAGCTTGAGCCAGCGCTGGCCATGGCCCGGGTGATAATTTGGGCGTACTCCCGGACAATCGGATGCTGTCCGGAACGCGATAGAGTGTCGTACAGCGCGATGCACCGCAGTGTGTGCTGCGGGTCCGACGCAACGGCCAAGGCGGCCGCCTGAATGGCGAGTAGGTGGCTGACCCACGATCGTCCGTGCAAGGCTAATATTTCTATTAGGTCCCAAGTGATGGCGGAAAGCGGCTTATCTTTAATTAGCGACAGATTGCACAGATCTTTACAGCCTTCGGCGAGTGATATCTCGATACCGAGATCAGGTGCTGGGCTGTGTTCTGGTCCGCTACCCGGCGTAACTGCCGCAGCCAGATCCATCAGAAGTTGCTCCACGGCCGGGCTGTCGGCGCTACGACAGGTCAGCGTGATGGATGGAAGCACCCAACACAGTGAAGCGACGGCACTGCCGTGGCTACGCCACGTCGCGCCGTCGCGCTCGAACCAGGCTAGGCCGCCTCCTCCTGCGATTCGTACTAGATCGCACCAATCATTCTTCAAGCGGGACCACGAGTACGTGCCGCTGCTGCTGAGCTGACCGGCGATGACACGGCGGACCGGATGCGAGGTTGTTACGAAGGCCGGTGGTGTAAGTCTGCTCCACAAAAAATTGGTTAATTCCTCCGGTGGGGACTCAGGCAGACGTCGAATGAAGGCGATTCGTTCGCGATCAGCGGCTCGTTCCCACGTTTCAGTCAGCCACGATGTATTGAGCCTAACGCTCCTGTTTTCCGCGATACCGTCCAGCGCGCACGCGACGTCGTTCACCGGAACTAGCCAACCCCGCCCGGTCGTCAGTTCTGTCACCTGTTGCCATACCTTGTCGGTATGCTCGCCGGCAGTGAGCAGCCGCTGCAGGGATTCGCCTGAAAAGGCGGTCATGCTGCGGCTGGCTGTGTAGCCGAAAGGTAGGGATGATCTGGCTGCCCGGATCCCGACCACGAGCTCGCGTAGTTCGGGATCCAGAAAACAAAGGTTAATTCGCCCAAACTGCACCACGCGCTCAACGAGACCTAGGTTTTCGAGGTCGTTGACACCAGAGAGGAGACGGTCGACCTGGTTCGATGGTACGGAAGTTACCAGATCTGCCCAATCCAGCAGCTTGCTATCGTATCGTAGCATCCGGTTTACGATTTCGCCAAGTGTCACGAGTGCCTCGGATTGTTCCCGCGATTTCCGTCCAGGCTCGGGGCGATGGAGCAGGCCGATGTCGAGCAACAGTTGGATGTGGAGAGTGAGTGGTCCGTATCTGCGCACATCTGCGTGCAGGCTGGACACAAACGCTCGGAGCGCGGAGTCTGAGTCGCCGACGACGGGGAAGTGATCTTTGATTCTTTGCAGGCTAATGAAACCACTACGCAAAAATGTGGCGAGTCGCAGTGCATCACGAATCGATCCGGTAGGCTTGATCGTTTCCTCTGACGTCGAGTCGACAAGCGCATGAAGCGCAGCGCCGGTGAGCGGAGACAATGTCAGCCGGCAGGTCAACAACCGGTACGGAACGGAACCTGGCTCGATTATCGCCACGAAGGAAAGATGAGCAACTCGAAGTTCATCCACTCGGGCATCGACGATGTCGGCTGCCGACCGGGCGGTGGCCTGTTTATCGCTTTCGTCCAATCCGTCGATGATCACCACCGCGCCGCGACGACGAGCGAGCGACTCGAGAGTGCGGTCCAACGGAGCCTCCGGAACGCCGGCCAATGAGAGCATCCGGCGGAATTCTTCCAGCGCTGCCTGTCCCACTTGGGCGTCAAGCAACGCCCGACCGGGTACGACAATCGCAATAATTGACTGTTGTGTGAGTACGGTGACCAGTTCTCGTAGAAAGGCCGCACGGCTGCTGGCATCGCTGGCTTCGATGAGAAGAGAACCGGGCTGTCTGCGATCGCGCAATTGTGTAACTACCGCCCTCGCCTGGTTGAGCCGGTGCACGGGGTCGCCTCCCCGGTGGGCATACTCGCGTCGTTGGTACTTTAGGATTCGGGCAAGCGCCCGTCGTCGGGTACCTACAACAAAGCTAACGATCGTGGTCCCAGCGACGATCGCAGACGCTGCGATATTGACTGAGAGATCTTCGGCAACACCCTTCCAACCCTGTCTGGCGAATGAGCCTGCGATGCCGATAGCGACCAGGGCCGCCAAGGTCACTGCAACGAATAGTCGCGAGGATATATGACGACGCAACTCGCGCAGCTTGGACGCCAGCAAGTCGTCCAGGATCAACTTTAACGCGTCGAACTCCTGCCGCATCTGTCTTCCTCGGAATGCGTTGGTTCGCGTAGTTCGCTTAGGGCCTGAGCAAGTGTTGAGCAGCGTCCGCGGCAACGACTTGTCCCGACAGCGCTGGGTTGTCGAGTCCGATCGACATAAGCGCTACGGCCGCCTCGATCGGAGTCAGCACGGATCCCCTCGGGAAGCGCGTGCCCAAATGTTCGAAGTCTGCCGTCCTGCCAAGCATCTCTGCAAGCCTGGAGTAGTTAGCTGTGCGCGTCGTGCCAAACGCGACCGTGTTGACCCTGACCCCCTCCATGCCTAGCGGAACAGCAAGAGCCTTAGTCAACCCATGCAGGCCGGCCTTGGCCGCGGAGTATCCTGGTGCGCGATATCCACCCATGGCGTTGAGTGAGGAAACGAACGTGTATCCGCGGTCCTCGTTGGATTGACGTAGAAGACTGATTGTCGCGCGCACGACCACGTAGGCCGAAAAGAGATTGAGGGCAACCGTGCGCTGAAAAACTTCCATGGGCACCATCGTCGTGTCGGCTTGTGCCAGCTCATCAACGTCTGAACCGCCCACCACGTGAAAGACATACCGAAGCGATCCAAGATTGTCAAGTGCTGCCACGGCAGCCCCGGAAACATCCCCAGTGAGATCTAGCTGCTCCCAATGCACGACGGGAGCACTGTCGGGTTTGGGGGCGATGTCCCAGCCGACGACCAAGTAGCCGCGTGCGCTCAGGCCCTGACATAGACTCTGGCCGATATCGCCGGCGGCGCCGGTCACTAGTACGACATTTGTAGAGCCGTTCACGCAAATTTCCCTACGTCAGACAACACGACCAGCACAACTTACACGGGTCCCGCCGCAAGGTGGCTGCCTACGTCGTCTGATTGTGGAGAGATTGGAGCCTGGCTCGAAGGCCTGGTTGCGCCACCAGGGAACGGTAGGTGGTCCCGAAAGTGGTTTGTCACGGACAGTCACCTTCAGCGCGTCGGGCTATGTTTGCAGTCCTGCTCCAGATCACTGCGTTCAGGCGTGCCGGAAGGATCGCATCGCGGAGTGTTGGTCGCGCGGCTTGACGACGATCAGGTCCAGGTTGACGTGCGACGGCCTGGTTACCGCGAAGGTGATCACCTCGGCGACGTCCTGGGCGGTCAGTGGGGTGAGACCGGCGTAGACCCGGTCGGCCTGCTCGGCGTCGCCGCCGAAGCGCACCAGGGAGAACTCGGTCTCCACCATGCCGGGGGCGACTTCGACGAACCGCACCGGCTGCCCGAGGTGCTCGCCACGCAGCGTGCGGTGCACAGCTGCCTGCGCGTGCTTGGCGGAGGTATAGCCGGCGCCGTTGTCGTAGGCCTCCAGCGCGGCGATCGAGGTCACCGTGACCAGCACGCCATCCCCGGAGGCGATCAGCTTCGGCAGCAACGCCCTGGTCACCCGTAGCGTGCCGAGCACGTTGACTTCCCACATCCAACGCCACTCGTCTTCGTCGGCCGCCACCACAGGCTCGAACCCCTTCGCGCCCCCTGCGTTGTTCACCAGCACCCGGGCGGCGGGTATCGCCGCGGCGAAGGCGTCCACCGAGCTCGGGTCCAGCACATCGAGCTCAATGGCGGTGCCGTCAATCTCATCGGCGATCTCCTGCAGACGCGGCACCCGCCGCGCCCCCAACACCACATGGAACCCCGCCGCGGCCAGCGCCCGCCCCGTAGCCGCCCCGATCCCGCTGCTCCCCCCAGTCACCACCGCGGTAGGCCGCTGCTCACTCACCCCCCAACCCTCGCATTCAGCGGGCTCAGCGGGGTAAGCAGGGCCTCGACAACCCCGCTGAGCCCGCTGAATGCGGGTGGGTGGGGATGACGGCAAGATGGGTAGGTGATGGGGCGGATCGGGATGGCGCTGGGGCGGGTTGCGGTGTTGTCTGTGCATACTTCGCCGCTGGATCTGCCGGGTACTGGCGACGCTGGGGGGATGAACGTCTACATCGTGCAGACCGCCACCCGGATGGCCCGCCGGGGCGTCGAGGTGGAGATCTTCACCCGAGCCACCTCCTCGGGGCTGCCCCCGGTGGTGGAGCTCGCTCCCGGTGTCACCGTGCGACACATCACCGCGGGCCCTTACGAGGGTCTGGCCAAGAACGACCTACCGGCGCAGCTGTGCGCGTTCACCGCCGGGGTGCTCCGGGCCGAGGCCCGCCGCGAGCCGGGCTACTACGACGTGGTGCATTCGCACTACTGGCTGTCGGGTCAGGTCGGTTGGCTGGCCCGGGACCGCTGGGGGGTGCCGCTGGTGCATACCGCGCACACCCTGGCCAAGGTCAAAAACGCCTCGCTCGCCCGAGGTGACATTCCGGAGCCGCTCACCCGGGTGATCGGCGAGCAACAGGTAGTGGCCGAGGCCGACCGGCTGGTCGCGAACACTCCAGCCGAGACCGCGCAGCTCGTCGAGCTCTACGGCGCCGACCCAGGCCGCACCGCCACCATTGCTCCGGGAGTCGACCTGGAGCTCTTCACGCCGGGATCGCAGAAAGCAGCGCGGGCCGCCCTGGGCCTGCCAGCCGACGCCGTGGTCCTTGCCTTCGTCGGACGCATTCAGCCGCTGAAGGGGCCCGAGGTGCTGTTGCGTGCCGCCGCCGAGATGATGCGCCGGGATCCGGCGCTGCGTGACCGGCTTCGGGTGCTGGTGGTGGGCGGACCGTCGGGTAACGGGCTGGCCGAACCCACCGTGTTGCACCAGCTGGCGGCCGGGCTTGGGATCTCCGAGCATGTTGTGTTCGCCGCCCCGCAGTCAGGTTCCGCGCTGGTCAGGGTCTACCGGGCCGCCGATGTGGTGGCCGTACCGAGCTACAGCGAGTCGTTCGGCCTGGTGGCGTTGGAGGCGCAGGCATGCGGGACGCCGGTGGTCGCCGCGGAAGTCGGCGGCCTGCCGGTAGCGGTGGCCGACGGAGTGTCGGGCCGGTTGGTAGGGAGCCACCATCCGGTCGACTGGGCAGATGTGCTCTCGGACGTCTCGCTGCACCCGCAGCGGCGCGAGGAGCTGGCGGCGGGTGCCGCCCGGCATGCCCGGCAGTTCTCCTGGGAGCGCACCACCGAGGCGCTGTTACGGGTCTACGCCGACGCGGCGGCCTCCTACCGGGTGGACGCGCTGGCCTGCGAGGTAGCGGTGTGAGCGGCCCGGCGGAGCTGGATCACGTGATCGCCAGGGTGCTCGACGGCGCCGGCCTCGAGCACGAACACCATGGACCGGGCAGCTTCACCGTCACTTTGCCGGGTAGCAAGAGATTGCGGACCACCTGCTGGGTGTTGGTCGGCCAGCATGGGGTGTTGGTGGAAGCTTTCGTGTGCCGGCGTCCCGACGAGTCACACGAGGACGTCTACCGCTGGCTGCTGCACCGCAACACGAAGCTCTACGGCGTGCACTACGCCCTGGACAAGGTCGGCGACATCTACCTCATCGGTCGGCTGGCTCATCACGCGCTGACTGCCGAGGAGTTGGACCGGGTGCTGGGCCAGGTGGTCGAGGCCGCGGATGGTGATTTCAATACCCTGCTGGAGATGGGGTTCGCCTCCTCGATCCGGCGCGAATGGGCCTGGCGGGTGGCCCGCGGCGAGTCTCTGAACAACCTCGCCGCCTTCGAGCACCTGGTGCGCTGACCCGCTGGTCGGGAGCGGTAGTGGCGGGGCGGCCCGGGGGGAGGGGGGAGTCGCAACTCGGGCCGGCCCCGCCACTGTCCCGCGTAAACGGATCTCCCTGGGTGAGGGGCACCCAGGGATCCTGGCGGGCCGCGGTCCGACGGGGGGAGGACGAACCGCGGGCTTGCGCTCACCTGCCGGGAAGTGCCATGGGAGCGGCGAGGAGAGCGGTGTCACACTCTCAGCCAAGCGAACAGATCTCAAGCCCTTTCCAGTAGTTGATTGCGGCGTAACCCGATCGGCCTACTGGCCATGCGGGTGCCACCTTCGGCTTGGTTGGCGAGTAACACTTCGTGCGCCTACCGCGACAACACAGTGAGTGCAAGCACCAACACGCTGAGTGCGACGCACTGAGGCCGCTGGCGCCGCTTCTCGGCGTGCGTCAGGGGCGCTAAGTCCTGTTCACCAGTATCGACGAAGAATTGCCCAACTGGCGGTCACGGAGCGTATGCTGATGGTTGCGCAGCGAAGTTGTCGCCCAATCGGCTGCTTCTCCAGACCGAAATACCACTGGTATGAAGTGCGATCTGGCTGCGTGCTTGTCGGGGTAGTAGGGTGCACCGATCTCTGGGAGGTAGATGGACATGAGCATGGCAGCGATCCTGGCCGAGTTGCCGGACATGTGGCGTAGCGCGTTGACCGCGCATGTGCCCGACCCGCGAGGCAACTGTTGGGCTTGTCGCGACGAAAGCGGCGTCGCGGCAGCTTGGCCGTGCCTGACTCGGGAGGTCGCCGAAGAAGCCAAGTATCTCTACGAGGGGGGACTTCCGGGAACCTTCGGCGGTCGTCATGCCGCGCGCAACGGTTGACCATTCGACGCCGCTAGCCGTGATCGATGCCACAGTCGTCGCTTCTGAGCAATTTCGCCCAGGGAAACGCTGCGCAGGGAACCGCTGTGCAACCAGCCTTTCCCGGGGGGCGGGGGAAGCGGGCGATCAGCGGTTCCCTGCAACGACGGTGGGGTGTCAGCAGGGGGTGCCATACACCGTCGTCGCACGTTAATGTACGGGTAACCTGCCTGTCACTGCCAGCGCCCGTTCGGGCCATTCGGCTGGCGGCGATTGATTCGTGGGTCCAACTTCCCGCTCTGGGGCGTACCGACGCATTGGTGTCGGACCTCACGGGCTCGTGGCGCGCTGCGCATGCAAGGCTGCCGGTATGAGCGTGGGCACCCTGGTCCTGCTTCGCCACGGCGAGAGCGAGTGGAACGCCAAAAACCTGTTCACCGGGTGGGTGGATGTGCCGTTGACGGATCGCGGCGAGGGCGAGGCGGCGCGGTCCGGTGCGCTGATGCGCGAGGCCGGGCTGCTACCTGATGTGGTGCACACATCGCTGCTGCGCCGAGCGATCAGCACCGCTAACCTCGCACTGGACGTCGCCGACCGGCACTGGATTCCGGTGCGCCGGGATTGGCGGCTCAACGAGCGGCACTACGGCGCCCTGCAAGGCATGGACAAGGCGCAGATCCGCCAGGAGTACGGCGATGAGCAGTTCGCGTTGTGGCGCCGCTCCTACGGCACCCGGCCACCACCCATAGAGCCGGATAGTGAGTTCAGCCAGGACGGTGACCGGCGATACGTCGGCATCGACATCCCTGGGGCCGAGTGCCTGGCCGACGTGGTGGCTCGAATGCTGCCGTACTGGGAATCGTCGATCGTGCCAGACCTGCGCGCTGAGCGCACCGTGTTGGTTGCCGCGCACGGTAACTCACTGCGCGCGTTGGTCAAGTACCTCGACGTAATCGACGAGGAAGTCATCGCCGGCGTGAACATCCCGACGGGCATTCCGCTGCGGTACGACCTTGATGATCAGTTGCGGCCGATCACGGCGGGCGGCAGTTATCTCGATCCAGAGTCGGCGGTCGATGCGATGGCCGCAGTCGCCCAACAGGGTCGGTAGGGCGTGCCCAGACGCCCTCACGGCCTCGATGATGAACCCACGGTGAACGCCGGACGAAAGTTTGCCCTATTGCGGGTAGATGTCGTCACTTGGGGTGCGCTGCGATTAGGAGTTTCGCCCGCTGCGGCGCTTACGATTGCGGCGTGACAATCGCAGCCGTCGTCTTCACCGCGATCGGCACGCTGCTGGTCGGGTTGGTGGGAGGGATCCTGATCGGCCGGCGTGCCGAGACACGGGCAACGCCGCCGTCGCCGGATGCTGCGATGGTCGCCGATTTGGTCCAGCGGGTCATGCTGTCCTCGCACAACGGGGTGGTACTGCTCGACCGGACGGGCGGCGTGGTATTGGCCAACCCGCCGGCCGTGGAACTAGGCCTCGTTCATGGGTCGCTCCCGGATGAGCGTGCCCGCAAGGTCGCCGAGCAGGTGCGTGACACCGGTGAGGTGGTCCAGGTCGATCTCTCACCGCTGGACCACGGCGCCCGATCCGGTCGCGGGCCCAGCGCCGTGCTCGGCGAGGTCCGGCCGTTGGGCGACGGCTACACCGTGATCGACGCGTCCGATGAGTCGGATGCCGTCCGGCTAGAAGCGACCCGGCGGGACTTCGTGGCCAACGTCAGCCACGAGCTGAAAACCCCGGTCGGAGCGATGGCGCTGTTGGCCGAGGCGGTGCTCGATGCCGCTGATGACCCCCACGAGGTGCACCGGTTCGGCACCAAGATCCTCAACGAGGCCAACCGGCTGGGCACGCTGGTCACCGAGCTGATCGCGCTGTCGCGGCTACAGGGCGCCGAGCGACTCCCCGAACTGGCCACCGTCGAAGTCGACAAAGTCGTCCACCGGGCCCTGGAGCGCTGCCGGCTGGCGGCCGAATCGGCCAACATTCGGATCACCGTCGACCCACCCAGCGGGCTGCTGCTCAACGGCGACGCCACGCTGCTGGTCACCGCGCTGTCCAACCTGCTCGACAACGCGGTCTCCTACTCCCCGCCCGGCAGTCCGGTGTCGGTCAGCCGGCGACTGGACGACGGCTTCGTGGAGATCGCCGTCACCGACCGCGGCCTGGGCATCGCCGCCGAACACCAGGAACGGGTCTTCGAGCGGTTCTTCCGGATCGATCAGGCGCGCAGTCGATCCACCGGCGGCACCGGGCTGGGACTAGCGATCGTCAAACACGTCGCCGCCAACCACGGGGGTGCCGTCGGGCTGTGGAGCAAACCCGGCACGGGCTCCACCTTCACCCTACGGATTCCCGCCCATCCGAAGGCTTCACAGCCCGACGCTTCGCAAGACGCGGTGCGCACCCTGTCTACCCCTGAGTACGTGGGAGGATCTCCATGATCAGAGTACTGATCGTCGAGGACGAGGAGGACTTCGCTGATCCGCTGGCCTTCTTGCTGCGCAAGGAGGGTTTCTCCGCCGCGGTGGCCACCACCGGATCCGAGGCGTTGGAGGAGTTCGACCGCAACGGTGCCGACATCGTGCTGCTCGACCTGATGTTGCCCGGGATGAGCGGCACCGATGTCTGCAAACAGCTGCGGGTGCGCTCCGCGGTCCCGGTGATCATGGTAACCGCCCGGGACAGCGAGATCGACAAGGTCGTGGGGCTGGAGCTCGGCGCCGACGACTATGTCACCAAGCCCTACTCGGCCCGCGAGCTCATCGCGCGGATCCGCGCGGTGTTGCGCCGAGGGGCGGAGGGCCCCGATGGTCCCGCGTCGGCGACCGCCACCTTGGGGCCGGCAGTGTTGGAGGCCGGATCGGTGCGGATGGACGTCGAGCGGCACATCGTGACCGTTGCCGGGCATGAGGTGGGCCTGCCGCTGAAGGAGTTCGACCTTCTGGAGTACCTGTTGCGCAACGTGGGCCGGGTACTCACCCGTGGCCAGCTCATCGATCGGGTGTGGGGAGCGGACTACGTCGGCGATACCAAAACGCTGGATGTGCATGTCAAGCGGTTGCGCTCCAAGATCGAACTGGATCCCTCCGCTCCCCGGCACCTACTCACCGTCCGCGGCCTTGGCTACAAGTACGACGCCTGAAGCCACACACGGCGGCGTAGCGTGGCCTCTCGTGCGGCTCGGTGTGCTCGACGTGGGCTCCAATACGGTCCATCTGCTGGTGGTGGATGCCCACCACGGTGCCCACCCGTTGCCGCAGACCTCAGAGAAGTCGGTGCTGAGGTTGGCCGAGCAGATGGACGGCCGCGGCAAGATCACTCGTGCGGGTGCCGATCATCTGATCCGCACCGTGCACGAGGCCGTTGAGTCGGCCGCCGCGATGGGTTGCGAGGATCTGATGGCCTTCGCGACCTCGGCGATGCGCGATGCCTCCAACTCTATCGCGGTGCTCAACCGGGTACGGGCCGAAACCGGTGTTGAGCTCCAAGTCCTCTCCGGCGAGGAGGAGGCCATCCTGACGTTCCTCGCGGTCCGCCGGTGGTGTGGCTGGTCGGCCGGTCGGCTGCTCATGGTGGACGTCGGCGGCGGATCACTGGAGATCGCCAGTGGGATGGACGAGGAACCTGAGGTAGCGGTGTCACTGCCGCTGGGCGCGGGGCGGCTCACCCGGTCCTGGCTGACCCGCGACCCGCCCCGCCGGCGCGAGCTGGAAACCCTGCGCGAGCACATCGTCGAGCAGCTCGCGGAGCCGGCGCGAAAGCTGTGCGAGGTCGGTGTTCCGGACCGGGTGGTGGGCACCTCGAAGACGATCCGGTCATTGGCCAGGCTCAGCGGTGCAGCGCCATCCTCTGCGGGCCCTCGGGTCCGGCGTACGCTCACTGATGCCGGTCTGCGCCAGGTGATCGCCTTCATCTCCCGGATGAGCGCCGAGGACCTGGCCGAACTGGAAGGGGTCAGTGCCAGCCGGTCGCACCAACTCGTCGCCGGAGCGCTGGTGGTCCAAGCCACGATGCGCGCCCTGGACGTCGATGAGATGGATCTCTGCCCGTGGGCGTTGCGGGAAGGGGTGATCCTGCGGAGGCTGGACTGGTTGGATTGGTTGGACGGAATCGACCGGACGGCGCAGCCGGGGCGCCGCCCACCTCGACGTACTAGACGCACAGTGGCCAGAGGTGCACGGTAAGAGATCATGAGGCGCAGTAGCGAGCCGCAGGAGCGGGCGCAGTTCACCGTGGCTGAGCTGCTGGCCCGATATGGCGATCCGCCCCCGGCCACCGGGCGGCGACGGCGCCGGGCCGATGACGACGATGGCAAGGGCGACGGTGTCGGTGTCGCGGACACTTCGGCCGTGCGGGGTGCTGCGCCGCCGGTCGCGGAGCGGAACTGGGCCAGCAGCCCAGACTCGACCCAGCCACACCTCAACGGTGCCGCCCGCCAGCCGTGGGCCCCAGCGGTGGGACCACCGCCCCCGGCGGCAGGACGACCGCCGGTGACCCCAACCCCGGCGTTGCCCAGGCGAGCGCCGGTGCCCAGGACAACGCCGTCTGACGGCCCGGTCACCGAGCAGCTGCCGCGGCTTGACCCGGTGCCGGTGGATCCCCCTACCTGGTCGAGCCGTCCGGCGAGCGCCTATTCAGGTAGTCGCGTCGATCAAGGTACTAGCCAACCGCCGGCCGGGCTGAGCACCGCCGGCCGGACCGTCGCTGAGCCGACCGAGGACGACATCGCCCCGGATGAGGACCAGCCGCAGCAGGCCGCCTCGCCGCTATGGGAGTGGGCGGTGATGGTAAGCCAAGTCGGGATCGGTGTCGTCGGGGGCGCCGCGCTGTGGCTGATCTGCGAGTGGCTCTGGCAGCGGATCCCCATTGTGGCGCTGGTCGTCGCGCTCGCCGTGATCACCGGGCTGGTCTGGGTGGTGCGCCGGGTGCGCGGCGCCGAGGACCTGCAGACGACAGTCGTCGCGGTGCTCGTCGGCCTGTTCGTCACCGTGTCCCCGGCAGCACTGCTGCTCGTCGGCCGATAGCCGGTGTCACCGGCCGACCCGATCCGGGTGGCCCTGTCGTCGGCCTCGACCTGGCCCGAACCGATCTCCGTGGCCTTCCTGCTGGCTGCCGAGCTCGGCTATGATGGCGTCGAGGTGATGGTCTGGGGTGACCCGGTCAGCCAGGACATCGCCGCCGTCGCGGCGTTGGCGGATCGCTATCGGATGCCCGTGCTTGCCGTGCACGCTCCCTGCTTGTTGATCTCCCAACGGGTGTGGGCGGCAGACCCGGCGGTACGGCTGCAACGCGCGGTGGCAGCGGCAGCCGAACTCGGTGCCGGCATCGTTGTGGTGCATCCCCCGTTTCGCTGGCAGCGAGATTACGCCACGGCTTTCGGTCAGCAGATCGCTGCGCTGGAGGCCTCCTCCGGGGTCGCCATCGCGGTGGAGAACATGTTCCCGGTGCGCCGCGGACCGCTCGAGGTGTCCAGCTACCTGCCCTCACCCGACCCCACTGACGTCGGGTACCCGCATTACACGCTGGATCTGTCGCATACCGCCGCGGCCGGCGTGGACGCGCTGGGGATGGTGCAGCGGATGGGCCGCCAGTTGACCCACGTGCATCTGGCGGACGGCAGCGGTTCGCCGCGCGACGAGCATTTGGTGCCCGGTCGGGGTAGCCAGCCGTGCGCCGAAGTGTGCCTGGGGTTGGCCGACCGTGGGTTCACCGGCACCGTGGTGATCGAGGTGAGTACCCGCCGGGCCCGTACTCGCCCCGAGCGCCGCGCGTTGCTGACCGAGGCGCTGCTGTTTGCCCGCCTGAACCTCTGAGCGAACTGCAGAGCTCTGCGGGGGTCTAGCGCGCTGAAGGTCCGGGGGCGGTGATGCGGCGGGTGGGCGGGCGCTAGCGTGCGTCCTGTGCTGCGTTCGCTGATGCTCGCTGTAGCTGACCACGCGACCGTTCGGCGGCTCGTCGGCACAGCCCCGGTCAGCCGGTACGTCGTCCAGCGCTTCGTCGCAGGAGTGAACACCGAGCAGGCGGTGACCGCCACCGCCGCCCTGGTGGCCGACGGCTTGACGGTGACCCTGGACCACCTCGGGGAGGACGTCGCCGACGAGGCTGGTGCGCAGTCCACCGTGCAGTCCTATCTCGAACTGCTGGCTCGTCTGAAAGCAGAGGGACTGACCGACCGGGCGGAGGTCAGCGTGAAGCTGTCCGCTGTGGGTCAGCGCCTGAACGAGGCACTCGCGCTGCGCAACGCCGCTCGAATCTGCGCCGCCGCTGAGCAGGCCGGGACCACCGTCTCCCTGGACGCTGAGGACCACACCGTCACCGACTCCACCCTGCGCGTGCATGCCGAACTGCGCCGTAGCTGGCCCACAACCGGGGCGGTACTGCAGGCTTACCTGCATCGCACGCTGGACGACTGCCGGGCGTTGGCGGTCGAAGGTGCCCGGGTGCGGCTGTGCAAGGGCGCATATGCCGAACCGCCTGACCTGGCATTCCGGACTGCGCAGGAGGTCGCGCGGAGCTTTGCGCGGTGCGCCGATGTTCTGCTCGCCGGACCGGGCTACCCGATGTTCGCCACCCACGATCGGCGGCTGATCGACATCGTCGGCGAGCGGGCCCGCTGGTACGGGCGCTCACCGAGCAGCTTCGAGTACCAGATGCTCTACGGCGTGCGGCCGGCTGAGCAGCGCCGGTTGGTCGCCGGCGGCAACACCGTGCGGGTGTACCTGCCCTATGGATCGGATTGGTACTCCTACCTCACCCGACGACTTGCTGAGAGACCTGGCAACCTTGCCTTCTTCCTTCGTGCCGCGGTCTCCGGCGGCTGAGCGTCGGCCGCCGATTGACTTTCGGCCGCCGATTGACTGTCAGGCGACTGTGGCACCGTGGCGCCATGACCACGATCGCTGTTCTGGGCACCGGCAAGATCGGTGAGGCCCTGCTCTCTGGTTTGCTCGACGCCGGCCGCAGTCCGGATGACCTGATGTTCACGGAGCGTTATCCCGACCGGGCCGCGAAACTCGAGCAGACCTACCGGGTGCGGGCGGTCGATGCCGCCACTGCGGCAGGCAAGGCCGACGTTCTGATCGTCGCGGTCAAGCCACAGGACATCGACCCACTACTGGCCGAGCTCGCCGGACTGATCCGCCCGAACACGCTGGTGGTGAGCTTGTGCGCCGGGTTGCCCACCGCGCTCTACGAGCGCCGGCTTCCTGATGGGGTGCCAGTCGTGCGGGTAATGCCCAACACGCCGATGCTGGTCGGCGAGGCGATGAGTGCGATCTCCGCTGGCCGCTTCGCCGCCGATGCGCACCTCCAGCTGACCGAGGAGTTACTGGGCAGCGTGGGCAAGGTGGTCCGGGTGCCGGAAAGCCAGCAGGATGCCGTCACGGCCCTGTCCGGGTCCGGCCCGGCCTACTTCTTCTACCTGGTCGAGGCGATGATCGACGCGGGGATCATGCTCGGGTTACCCCGGCCGATGGTGACCGAGCTGATCACCCAGTCCGCGGTGGGGGCAGCCCGGATGTTGCGGGAAACCGGTGAGCACCCGGTGCTGCTGAGGGAGGCCGTGACCTCCCCGGGAGGCACGACGATCATGGCGATTCGGGAGCTGGAGCGGCACGGCGTGCGGGCGGCATTATTGGCGGCGATCGAGGCGGCTCGGGATCGATCCGTCGAACTCGGAGCCGCCCATCGGGACTGATACTCAGTAGAACCGATGCGAAGTACAACTGATCGGAGTCGCACGGCCACCACCAGTCCCGCTACTCTCATCAGAACAGGTGCGTCACGGACCGCGGGAGGGGAAGCCCGGCGGCGCGTGACGTGGTGAGGACGCGATGACCCATGCTGATGAACGAACAGGCCGGGGCGGCCAAGGTACAGTTCCTCACGGTCGCCGAGGTGGCCGCGATGATGCGGGTATCTAAGATGACGGTCTACCGGTTGGTACATGCGGGCGAGTTGCCCGCCGTACGCGTCGGGCGTTCCTTCCGCGTTCCGGAGGCGGCCGTACATGGTTACCTGGAGAACGCCTATTTCGATGCGGGATGATTCAGGGTCGGGTGCCGGCTGGGCCTGACTGTGGAGACTCCGAGATGGGGTAACCTGGGCGGCCATTCGCGCCCGTTGCTGGGCACATCGCCGCCCGTCGACCACCAGCACCTTCCTGACCAACACAGCTACCACCAGCGAGGAGGCCGAGTATGGGCTCGGTGATCAAGAAACGTCGTAAGCGCATGTCCAAGAAGAAGCACCGCAAGTTGCTTCGCAAGACGCGGGTGCAGCGCCGCAAGCTCAAGAAGTAGTCTCTGCGCGCGGTTCAGGCGCAGCATGTCGCCATCGACGGTCCTGGTCACCGGAGCCAGCCGATTCATCGGCGGGCGGCTGGCTGTTCGACTCGCGGCCGATCCTGAGATCGACCGTGTTCTCGCGGTGGACACCGTGCCGCCGGGCCCAGAACTGTTGCGCCGAATGGGGCGCGCCGAGTTCGTGCGCGCCGACCTGAGTGATCCGCTCGCCAAGGTGATCTCCACGGCCAACGTCGATACCGTGGTGCACGCTTCGACCAGCGCCAACCCGCCTGGCTCCGGCGGGTATCGCGGCGGTCGAAGCGCGATCAAACAGATGAACGTCATTGGCACCATGCAGCTTCTGGCGGCCTGCCAGAAGTCGACGACGGTGGCCCGGCTGGTCGTGAAGTCCACCGGCGCGGTATATGGTGCCAGCTCGCTGGATCAGGCGATGTTCACCGAACGCGACGAACTCAACGCGATACCGGCCACTGGGTATGCCACGGATGCGGTCGAGATCGAGGGCTACATCCGCGGTTTCGCGCGGCGGCGCGAGGATGTGGACGTCACGGTGCTGCGCTTCGCTGACATCATCGGGCCACGCGTCGATACCACGCTCAGCCGGTACTTCTCGCTTCCCGCGGTGCCCACTGTGCTGGGCTACGACGGTCGGTTGCAGTTGTTGCACGAGCAGGACGCACTTGCAGTGCTCGAGCGGGCCACCCGGGCGCAGCTGCCGGGGGTTTTCAACGTCGGCGGCGACGGGGTACTGCTGGTCTCGCAGGCGATCCGGCGGCTGGGCCGGATTCCGATCCCCATACCGGCGCCGGCCGTGGATGCCGTCGGCCGGTTGTTGCACAGCGTGTCGCTGGTTGATGACGAGCACACTCGATTTCTCAATTCCGGCCGGGTGCTGGACACCACCCGGTTGCGCACCGAGTTCGGCTTCGTGCCCAAGTGGACGACCGTCGAGGCGTTCGACGATTTCGTCCGTGGTGCAGCGTTGCGGCCCACGGTCGACCCGAAATGGATCGCCACGGTCGACCCGAAATGGATCGCCACGGTGGAACGGGGCCTGCTCGGCCTCGCGAGCCGGTTCCGGAGTGCCGGTCAGGGGCGAGCGCGACGTTGGTAGGCCAAGCGGGCGGCGACCGCACCTGCAGCCATTCCGATGCCCATCACCGATGTTCTCGCGGCCTTACGGCCGGCCCGGAACTCGCGGATCTGCCAGCCCCGTGCCCGGGCGGTCTCCCGAAGGTTGGGATCCGGGTTCACCGCGACCGCGGTGCCCACCATCGAGAGCATCGGAATGTCGTTAGCTGAGTCGGAGTAGGCGGTGCAGCGCTCCAGGTCGAGGCCTTCCTCGACGGCTAACGCGCGCACCGCCTGCGCCTTCGCCGCGCCATGCAGGATGTCGCCAACCAGCCGGCCGGTGTACACGCCGTCGACGGCCTCCGCGACGGTGCCCAGCGCACCGGTGAGCTCGAGGCGGCGTGCGATGATCGTGGCCAGCTCCACCGGAGTCGCTGTGACCAGCCACACCCGCTGCCCAGCGTCGAGGTGCATCTGCGCCAGCGCCAGAGTTCCCGACCAGATCCGGTGAGCCATCAGCTCGTCGTAGATGTCCTCACCAAGCTCGATGAACTGCTGGGTGGATCTGCCGGCGACGAACGACAGCGCCTGCTCGCGACTGGTACGCATCTCCGCGACGCTGAGCTCCTTGCCGAACACTCTGAACCTCAGCTGTTGCCACGTGATCGATGCCAGCGCACCGGCAGGAAAGAACTTCCTGGCGGCCAGACCCTGGGCGAAGTAGAAGATCGAAGCGCCCCGCATCATGGTGTTATCGACATCGAAGAACGCGGCCGCAGTGGTGTCCGTGGGAACCGCCACGGTGGGCGCCACCTCGGCGACGGCCACGCCAACGAGGTTTGCCTCGGCGCCACCCTGTCCATTGCGGGTGGTCAGGGCGACCTTCTCTGTTCGGATGTCCTGATGCCCATCTCGATGGCCATCCTGATCACACCGTCGTGGCACTGGATCCTGCCCTGAATATCGGAGTGGGGTCCTTCCGCGTCCGTCTCACTCAAAGCGCCAAGCCGATCACAAGACTGCCGTGATGACTTCCCCTGAGCAACCGAACAGTAGGGATCTACTCGACATACGCTGGGTGGAGTTGAGGTGACGGTCAGCTATCCGGGAGGCAGCAACCGCGGCTGCAGGATCCACGGCGGCAACGGCGCAGCAGGCCTTGGTGAATCGTGCGCGGGGAAGGGCCGCCACGGTTCAGGCCGCAACCGCTCGGATCCGGGTTGCGCCGGGTCCGGCAGGACGCTACCCGGGCCTCGAGTTGCCGGAAGACCGGACTGGCTACTCGAACCGTTCTGTGCGGGAACAGGAACCTTGACCGACGGCGGATGAAGCAGCAGGTTGGGCGGCAGGACAGCGCTGGGTGGGCTTACCGCTGGTAGTGCTGGGACGCTCGGCAGCGGTACCGCCGCCGAGGTGCCGTCCACCGGGGCCGGCCTGCAGGCGTCGCTTGCCGGCAACAGACCCAGCTCGTCGCGGGTGCCGGAGGTGATCGTGACGCAGTTGGACCGCTGGTTCAGCGCGGACGCTCTGGCAACGACTCGATCCAGCAGTGCGAGTGTGCTGTCCAGCCGGGCACTGATGGGCATCGGCAACGCGGGACGGATCAGCGCCAGCCTGGCCTTCTGCTGCTCCGCCCACCCGCGCAGTGCCGATAGGCTGCTGGGCTGACCGTGCAGGGCGAGGCCAGTGAGCAGCCTGGCACCCGCAGTGGCGTCTGAATCGAAGTCATCGAGAGCCCGGATGAACTTGCCCTGCCCCTCGGACCAGGTGCCGGCACTGTCTGCCTGGTCCGCCATGATCTGGATCTCGTTCACCCGATCGCCGGCGAACTCCAGGTGCTTGAGCGCCTTGGGCTGGTCTCCGAAGGTCAATCCGAGTTCAGCGGACTCGGCAGTGCGCTTGAAGGTGTACAAGGCGTCACCGGGCACTGCATCGCGGGACAGCAGGACACTCATCCCGGACAGTGACATCGTCAGGCACAGTGCCGCAGCCGCTGCCACCACCACCCGGCCCCGGGTCTCGTCGGGAAGCCAGCGCCGACGCCGAGTGGCCCGCAGGGGCAGGACTGGGCTGTTGCCTTCATGAACCACCGAAGAGAACTCGGCCATGACGCGCTGGCGCATCCGGTCACGTTCCGCCGGGGTCGGGCCGACCGCCGCGCCAGCCTGGCGCAACGCCGCGACCACAGTCAGGTCCCGCTGCAAGGTCCGGTCGGAGACGTCGCGGATACCGCTATCCGCTGCGCGGGCGAAGTTGTCCTGCTCTTGCCCGTCGCTGCTCCGACCCCCGGATGTGCGCGTCGTCCTCACCACCTTCGGACCCGTGGGCCGTGTCCCTCGGAGCAACGAGCGGTTATCCAGGTGGTTACGCCCAGGCTGTGAGTGTCAGCTGTGAATGTGATAGTCATCGCAGCCCCTCCGGCAACAACTGCGCCAGCCTGCGGACCGCGCGATGTTGCAGCGCCTTGACCGCGCCCTCGTTACGACCCATCACGGCAGCGGTCTCCGAGACCGACATGCCCTGCATGAACCGCAGCATGATGCACTCCTGCTGATCCCGACCCAGTTGGGCGACGCAGCGCATGAGCTCTGCCGCGGTGGCCTCCTCGACCACTTCGTGCTCCGGGCCGCGGTCATCCGCGCTGGAATCGAGAATGTCGGCGGTGGTCATCTCCAGCCGGTACCGGCTGGACTTGACGTGGTCGAGAACAAGGTTACGCGCGATGGTGACGAACCAGGCTCCGACGTCGCGACCCTGGTAGCTCACCGAAGAGATCCGGCGCAACGCCCGCAGGAAGGTCTCGCTGGTGAGGTCCTCGGCCAGCGGACGGTCACTCACCCGGAACAGGATGAACCGAAAGACCACATCGACATACCGGTCGTAAAGCTGGCCGAAGGCGTTCTGGTCGCCCTGCTGGGCGGCCGCGACGAGTTCCCACGCGGCGGTGTCGACCTCTGGCCCGGCGTGTTCGATGGCGGCACCCTCCGCGGGTTGATCAACCTCCGCGACCCCCGGATCTGGTGCGCCCGACTCCGGCTTGCCCGGATGGGGTGCGCGCGACTCGGGCTTGACCGGATGGGGGACCGGCTGGGCGCTGGGGCGAGCGAACTTCACGCGATCAGGCGTCGGCGTAACCGGCGCGGCTGTGGTCGGGGACCCTCAGCACGCCCGCACGCGGTTGCGGATCGGTCCCGGGATTCCGAGGACCATCTCGGTTGCGGCATGAGCCACTCCTCAGTTCGCTCGTGCCGACCGTTCGCGTCAACGGTCGCCTAACGTGGTCGCTTCAAAGGCGTGCGGAAGCATACGACGGCGACACGCTACGCGGTGCACCTCCTAGGCTGCGGACGGTAGGTCTGCTAATCGCGAACTGCGTTCTGCGGACAGAACGCACCAAACCAGGCCTGCCAACCACCCGGCTGTCCTCGGCCCGCCGCCCGCGGTGCCTGCGGTGGCAAGCTGGCGGGATGCAGCACGAGGTGACCTTGCTGGTCCGCGCGCAGTGCCATGCGTGTTCCGCCGCCCGAGCGGACATCGCCCGGATCTGCGCCGAACTGGATGTTCCCTGGCAGGCCAGCGACGTGGATGACGATCCACAACTACGGGCCGAGTACGGCGACCGGGTTCCGGTGATCCTCGTCGACGGGCGGGAGCACGGCTTCTGGACGGTGGAGGAGCCGCGGCTGCGCGCCGCGCTCACCGCATGAGCGGTATTACGATCTGAACTCTGGTTGAACCTCCCACCCCGGGAAGCCGAACTGGCGGACATGACTACGACCCGGCCGTCCCCCGTCGCGGCGGCTCCTGCCCCGCCCTCCCGGCTACCCGCCTGGGTGGCAGCCATTGTTGGGCTGCTGTCGATGGGTGCGGGGTTGGCGACCGGGCACCTGGTGGGCGGCCTCATCTCGCCGACCGCCTCACCGTTCCTCGCGGTGGGCGCCAGCGCGATCGACCTGACCCCGCTGTGGCTGAAGGACTTCGCGGTTCGCACGTTCGGTAGCTACGACAAGGTCGTCCTGCTGTCGGGCATGGCCGCGGTGATCGGACTGGTCGCCGTGGTCGCCGGGCTGATCTCCCGGCGCTCCCGCACACCCGGCCTGGTGCTGATCGTGGTGCTCGGCGTGGTTGCCAGTGTCGCGGTGCTGTCCCGTCCCACCGCGGGTTCGTTCGACGTGCTCGCCCCCTTGGCGGCGCTGATCGTCAGCGCCGGCACGTTCGGCGTCCTCCACCGCCTGGGTCGGCTCAGCGAACCTTCGACCGCCGGCGGGCCGGCAGGGGTGCCTCGCCGGACGCTGCTCGCCGGATCTATGGCGGTGGCCGCAGGTGCCGGGATCGTTGCGGCCGGTGGCCAGTTGCTGGTCGGACGCAGTGGCATCGAGGCTTCTCGCAAGGCGATCGGCCGGATCACGCCCGCGGTGCCGGCGGCGCCGATCCCGTCGGGAGCCGACTTCGCCGCCGACGGCTCACCGACCTTCATCACGCGCAACGCCGATTTCTACCGGGTGGACGTCAACCTCACCGTGCCGCAGCTGAGCACCGCGGACTGGCGGTTGCGCATTCATGGCATGGTCGACCGGGAGGTCACCCTCAACTGGTCCGAGCTGACCTCGCGCCCGTTGATCGAGCGCGCGGTGACGATGACGTGTGTGTCCAACGAGGTTGGCGGGCCCTACCTCTCCACCGCCAACTTCACCGGTGTGCTGCTGGCCGACATCCTCGCGCAGGCCGGCGTGCGGCAGGGCGCCGATCAGGTGTACACAACCAGTGTCGATGGGTGGACCAGCGGTACCCCGACCGCGACGCTGACCGACCCGGCCAGGCAGGCCATGCTGGTGATCGGAATGAACGGCGAGCCGTTGCCGATCGAGCACGGCTTCCCGGTTCGGATGGTCGTCCCCGGTCTGTACGGTTTCGTCTCCGGGACCAAGTGGATCACCGACATGGAACTCACCACGTTCGACGCGAAGCGGGCCTACTGGCTGCAGCGCGGCTGGGCGCAGCGGGCACCGATCAAGACGATGTCCCGGATCGACAGCCCTGGGTCGTTCGAACGGGTCAGCCCCACCACGCCGATCACCGGGGTCGCCTGGGCGCAGACCCGAGGCATCGCGAAGGTGGAGGTACGCCTGGACCACGGACAGTGGCGCCCGGCCGAGCTGTCCACGGAGGTCAACGTGGACACGTGGCGAATGTTCCGGCTGCGGGGCCGGTGGGAACCGGGTGCCCATGTGGCTGAGGTGCGGGCGACGGACAAGACCGGATACACCCAGACCGCGGACCGCGCCGCACCCATCCCCGACGGCGCGACCGGATGGCACTCGGTACAGTTCACCGTCCAATGAGCACCGTCCAATCAGGACATGCCGCTTACAGCCGCAATGTGTCCTATTCGTAATCTGCGAGCCGTGAACCAAGCGCTGCGGACTACCGAAGTAATACGTGTGAGGCCCGGACCCGCCGGGCAGCCCGATGAGGAGTTGAAATCGAGTGAGGAAGATTCAGCGACCCGCCGTGGTCGGCGCTATGGCGGTGCTGACCGCCGTGGTCGGCGCATGCGGCAGTGCGCAGCAGCCGGCCACCGGGAGTCAAGCTTCCGCACCGGCCAGTGAGTCGGCCGCGCCCACTGGTGCGGCGACGGCACCGACCGGCAGTGGCGTCACCAAGATCAGCGACATCTTCGGTCCGGCCTGCAGTCAGGTGCCC
>DATAWX010000034.1:0-8505 GCA_036266995.1 Pseudonocardiaceae bacterium
CGACACCGCAGGAGCGACCGAAACCGGCCCGAGCCACTAGACTCGCCCAACGAACCCACGGCGGTTCCCACCCCGCGACAGCCGCAAGGCCGTGAGTTCCCGCCGAAACCGCTTCAATCCGGCTGAACTCGCGGGAAACCCTGTCCTCCCGAACGTGTCCCCAGCCGCCAGGTAGCGATGAGTAAGGGCTCCGGCCCAATGGCGTGGTTGTGGGGCCGGTTGATTGTCTGATATGCGGGTGATCCCGCCCGGTCGGGATCAGAACCGGGCCGTTCCTGCTCGTTCGAGTGGTCTTGGGCTGCCTTGGCTCATCTTCACGATTTCGGAGCCCGATATCGTCGGTGTCGGGTCTCGGCTGGTCGGTCCGAGTGGGATCGCGGAAGGCGCGACTAAGCGCACGCGGCTGGCTTCGCCCGGACGGACCGGCCCGGGTTCATCACGCCGTGGGTTTCCTGAATAGTCACGCTCGGTTACTGTCGGTTGCACTCGCCCGGCCCCGGCGCGTTCCGCCCCGCGTGACACGACGCACTGGTGGGCTGGTCTGCACGAACTCCGGTCGGGCCGCGGCCCGACCGGATCTGGCGACCGGCAGGCAGCCAGTCCCCGGAGGAGAGGTTCCGGGGATGCGCACAGCGGCCGGTCCCGGCGGTGGCGCTGCTCTGGGCGGGGGATGACCTCGGTGGCGCCACCGCCGCCTTTCGAGCCAGCCGCTGACCGCTTCTAGAGATTCCCGCCAGCGCAGTCAGCGGGCAGTCGCCGGGCGCCGGTCATCGATCGGTACGCCACGCCGGGCATGCTGTGGTGCGGCTAGGTCCCGGCCGGCGGCCCTTTGTTGATCGAGCTAGTCGAGGTAGTCGCGCAGCGCCTGGCAGCGGGAGGGGTGGCGCAGTTTGGCCATTGTTTGGACTCGATTTGGCGGACCCGTTCCCGGGTGACTCCGTAGACGTGGCTGATTTGTTCTAGGGTGCGGGGTTGGCCGTCGGTGAGGCCATAGCGCAGGCGGACGATGCCGGCTTCCCGTTCGGTCAGGGTGGCCAGCACGGACTGGAGCTGGTCTTGTAGCAGGGTGGCCGAGACCGCGTCGATCGCGAGGACGGCGTCGGTGTCTTCGATGAAGTCGCCGAGTTGGGAGTTGCTTTCGTCGCCGATGGTCTGGTCTAACGAGATGGGTTCCCGGGCGTAGTGCTGGAGCTCGAGCACTTTGTCCGGGGTGATGTCTAGGTGGGTGGCCAACTCGTGCGGGGTGGGTTCGCGGCCTAGGTCCTGAAGCAGTTCGCGGTGGATGCGGCCCAGTTTGTTGATGACCTCGGTCGTGTGTACCGGGATGCGGATGGTGCGGGCTTGGTCGGCCATCGCTCGGGTGATGGCTTGGCGGATCCACCAGGTGGCGTAGGTGGAGAACTTAAATCCTTTGGTGTAGTCGAATTTTTCCACCGCGCGGATAAGTCCGAGGTTGCCTTCCTGGATCAGGTCCAGGAAGGGCATGCCGCGGCCGGTGTAGCGTTTGGCCAGCGACACGACCAATCGCAGGTTGGCTTCCAGTAGGTGGTTTTTGGCGCGCTGGCCGTCACCGACGATCCAGCTCAGATCCCGGCGTAGTTGCGGGGAGAGTTTCTCGGTCGAGTCTTGGGCCCGGTGCAGCCGCTCGGCGGCATAGAGCCCGGCTTCGATCCGCGCGGCGAGCGCCACTTCCTGCTCGGCAGTGAGCAGGGCGACCTTGCCGATCTGTTTGAGATATTCTCGTACCGAGTCGGCCGAGGCGGACAGCGTGGCGTCCTTGCGGGCTTGACGCAGCGCCGCCGACTCCTCCTCGTCCCATAGGAGATCCTCGGGCTGCTCGACTGCGTCCACCGGCTCGGCGAGATCCTCGCCGCCCGCACTGGCTATGGCTAGTGGGGAGGTGTCAGTGTCATTCGGCGGGTCCAGCAACGCTGGAGGCGGCTCGCCGGCCGGCGCCTGCGCGGTGGTCACTCGGCGGCGGTCAGGATGAGCGGCGACGCTGGCCATCCTCACCTCCTGGACCCGGGTTCGCGGGTGACGACGCGAGATCTCGGGTGACATCCTGTCCGAGCACGAGATGCAGGCGACAAAACTTCGACCCCCGATCGCCCGGTTTCTCTCTCTCTGGGTAGCTGCCTGTGGACTGTACGGGAAGTCGTCGCTTCTGGCTGGTCAAGTCCTTTCGTGCAGGACAGCTCTGGCGCCATCGAGGGCTATCGTCAACCACAATCACCATGCTCACCCGACACAGCCACGGCGCCGAAGTCGGACAGTTCCGCTCGGCGGCGTCGAGGAGTGAACAGGGAAAGGGGGCCCGGTCGCTTCGACCGAGCCCCCTTTCTAGAGGGAATGAACCTGTCTTGATTCCGATGTACGCCAATAATTCGCGGCGACCACCTCCATCGTGACCGTTCCTCAACCTCCTGCGTGTTCTGGTGCACCTACCCTTGCGCTGCCTCGTGCGAGCGCTTCCTGACCTGTCCACTGTGTTGTCGGCGTATTTTGTAACATCCACCGCCAGGGCTGTCAACCCCCAGCGCTACTACCATTTCCCGGGCTCCCGACTCCTTGGAACCGGCCCACCCACGCTTGATCAACTTCGCCGGGCACCGGCGCGGCGGGAGGACACCGGCTGGCCAGCGGCACTGAGGTGTCAGGGGATCGTCGGCTCAGCGGTCACTCGCGTCTCCGCTGGGCTGACTGGTGGTCTGTTCGAGGTGGGTGATGCGCTGGTGGGCGGCGGCGAGTTGGTGTTCGAGGCTGACGATGCGGGTCGCGGCGGCCAAGGGCATGTTCTGATCGAGCAGGGCGCGGACCCGGGTGGCCAGTGTGAGGTCGGCCCGGCTGTAGCGGCGTTGCCCGCCCGCGGAGCGCCCCGGGCTCAGCAGCCCCGCGGCATCCAAGCTGCGCAGAAAGGCGGGTTGCACACCGAGCAGCTCCGCGGCGGTACCCATCGTGTAGGCCGGGTAGTCAATATCGTCGAGCTTGTCCGTGGCGCCGCCCTGGGTCGTGTCACAAATAAGGGGCCCTGACAGCCGCGACGAACCAATGGCTGTCAGGGCCCCTTAGCGGGGTGGGCTCTCCTTGGGCGGCGGTAGCCCCACGGGTTATCGCCGCTCGGCCCGGGAGATCCCGAGCCTGGTGATCGCGGTGCGGGAGAGCAACGCACCGTCGCTACCGGTGTCACAGTCCGCGGCTATCACCTCCTCGCGAAGGAACAACCTCCTACTGAGTGCACGGCAAAGACTAGAGTGCGCAACACATGTTGTCTACCCCCTGTTTCGAGGAGTTTCGTTGGGTAGTGGATGATGGCCGGGCCTGACCGCACGTTCACGCCGCGGTAGCAGGCCGCGGAGCGGACACTGCTGGGCGCCCAGCGACCCGGGTCAACGGATCCCGCAGTCCGCCCGGGCGACCATGGCGGACACCCGCCCAGCGACGCAGCGTCACCCCATCTGGGCCAGTCGACGCAAACCGGACCAGTACTACCCAGCGTCACCCCCCGGGGGCTCGACCCGTGGTGCCTGGCAACCAGCGCGTTCCCCTTTGTCACCGCCGCATCTGGAGTGAGATCCTATCAAGAACTATCTAGTGCTAGGAGGAACTTTACGGCTGTCCCCGTTGGCGGTAGCATGCTCATACCGCGATAGCGGTGCGTACCTGTCGCGTCGTGCCGACGACCTGGAAGGAGAGAACCCACGATGCTGATGCGTACCGACCCGTTCCGGGAACTTGACCGCCTGACCCAACAACTATTCGGCACCAACGGCACCACCACCCGCCCAGCGGTGATGCCCATGGACGCCTACCGGGACGGCGAGCAGTTCGTCGTGCACTTCGACCTGCCCGGGGTAGACCCGAACTCGATCGACCTCGACGTCGAACGCAACGTGCTCACCGTCAAAGCCGAGCGCGCCCCCACCTACGGAGACGACGTCGAGCTGCAAGTCGCCGAACGGCCCCGCGGAGTGTTCTCCCGGCAACTGTTCCTAGGCGACACCCTCGACGCCGACCGCATCGAGGCGCACTACGACGCCGGGGTGCTGACCCTGCGTCTGCCCATCGCCGAGAAAGCCAAACCCCGCAAGATCGAAATCACCGGGGGCAGCGGACCCAAGGTGATCAACGCCTGACCCGGCACCCACCACGGTCCCCCCGACGCGGCCGAGAAGCCCTCCGGCCGCGTGGGGGGACCTGCAACGTCGCGTGGCCCCCCGAGGCCAGATAGCCAACTGACCACCACAACCGAGCACCACAACCGACAGCAGACCCCCAGGCCGCCTCCTGGCAAGGAACAACCACCATGTCTACATCCATCGATGCGCAGCAGCTGACGACGCTGCTGCGCATCAGCAGCGAACTGGACATCATCGGCGACGTCACCGCCACCGTCACCAACCCCTCCGAGCTGCTGGCCTGGGCACACGCCCTGCCCGAGCCGACCCTCTGCGCCTGGCGCGCCGAGGACTCCACCAACCGCTATGTCCAGGTCACCGCCGCCTGCCACCGCAACCCCGTCCACGGCCGGGTCACCGCCGTGCTCACCGGCGACGACCACCGCCAGTTCTGGGCGGCCCTGCTCCCCGACGGTGATCTGGCCGCCGGCGAGGAACAACTCCTGCCGCTAAGCGCCCTGACCGCCGCCTGGTCGGCCACCTCGCCCTAGCCCAGTACCACGAACAGGCCCAGCCACTGACACGACTCCCGCTATACCACCCACAATGTCCGCCGGGATCCCTCCACCTAGGGTCAACGGCGGGTCTGGGCATGCGCGCCGAACCCGGAGGCCACCAAGGTCTGCTGGGTGCGCATCGGGTCAGCTGGCGCGGTGGCCGATCCGCGCCCATCGAGCTCTCGGATCTGAGAGGCCAGGTAGGTCGTCAAGCGAGCACGGTACCCGCGCTCAAAGGTGCGTAGGTCGTCGAGCGTCTTCTCCAGGGTGGTCTTTTCCTGGCTGAGCGCAGCGATGATCTCGGTGTGCTTACGCGCCGCATCACGCTCCAGCGACGCGGCCTTGTCCCGGGACTGCCGGTCCAGGGTCTCGGCTCGGGTACGGGCGTCATTGAGCAGGGTCTCGGCCCGGGTCCTGGCCTCGTTGACCATGCCGTCGGCCTTCGCTCTGGCCTCGGAGAGCAGCTGCTCAGACTTCATGCGGGCCTGGCTCAACATGCCGTCCGCTTCGGCCTTGGCCTCGCCGGTCATCCGATCGGCCATCTCCTGGGCCAGGCCCAGCACCCTGGCGGCTTGAACATTGTGATCACCGCCCAGTGAGGTTTGCTCCCTCATCGGCGGCGGTCCTGTGGGCATCACCGGCCCGGGTGGCCCGAGCGGGGAAAGGTCAGGGCTGGTGTCGACCGGCGCAGCGCGCAGCTGCTGATCGAGCTGCTCCACCTGGTCGCGGAGATCGGTGTTCTCCTCGATCAACCGGACCATCTCGGCCTCCACCAGGTCGAGGAAGGCGTCCACCTCGTCCTCGTGGTATCCCCGCTTACCCAGCGGGGGCTTGCTGAACGCGACGTTGGCAACGTCGGCGGGGGTCAACGGCATCGGATCACCTCACGCACTCCTCAACTGGTGCCGTGGCCTGGTCTCGTGCCCTCTGAGGAGCTGGCGGCCGCTACGGTCTCGGATCGACCACTGGCATCCCTAGGAACACCACGAGCAACAGGACCCTAGTGGACAGGTCCAGCCCCCATCTGCGGTACGGCCCCCGAGCAGGTGGGCGGGGCGTCTTCGGCAGACCCGCGGGAACCCCCACCGCAAAATAGCTGACGCGCTGTGTGGGTGCTAATGGTTCTGATACCTTCAAGTATCAGAAGTACACTCCGGGAGTGACTTCCGATACTTCACCTCCACCGGGAGCGCTGCGGCGGGGATCTACTTCCGATATTCGGAGCCTCTTCCGGGAGGGGTCACACCGCCGCGCCGGCGACACCCAGGGGCGGCGGTGACCGTGCTGCCGGAGCGTTTCGCCGGGGTGTTCGCCGACTATGAACAGCTGGTCGCCAGGCCGGGCGGCCCGCTGGATTCGGACTCCGTGCGTGCCTACTGCTCTCGGGTCCGGTGCTACCTCACCTGGCTTGCTGGCGCTCTGGCCGCCGGGGAGGTCGACGGGGACCCGCTGGCCGATTCGACCGCTCGGGACTGGGCGGCCCGTGACTATCGCACTCATCTGCAGATCGTGGCCAAACGCAAACCCTCCACTGTCAACGCCCATCTGACGGCCGTCGACGACTTCTACCGCCGGCGCGGGCTGGGTCCCGCCCACGTCAAGCGCGCGGACCTCCCCCAGGCCGCGCCCAGAGCTCTGAGTAAACGGGATCAGCTCCGGCTGCTCTGGGAGGCCGACCGCACCCCGGGTCTGCGGGATAAGGCGATCGCCTACACCGCCTTCTACGCCGGCACCCGCATCGCCGAGACCGTTGCCCTGGACGTCGCCGATGTCGTGATGTCGGCGCGCAAGGGCCACCTGGTCATCCGCTACGGCAAGAACGGCAAGTACCGCGAGGTGCCGCTGCACCCCAAGCTGCGCACCGTCTTGGAGAAGTGGCTCGAAGAGCGGGCCAAGGAGTGGACCGGCGCCGACACCGAGCCCGCGCTGTTCCTCAACCGCCGCGGCGGTCGGCTCTCGGCCCGGTCGGCCTACACCGTGCTGCGCGCGATCGCCGAAGCGGCCAACCTTTCCCTGGGCCGCGAGGCGGTGTTCACCCCGCACGTCCTGCGGCACACCGCCGGAACCACCATGACCCGAGAAGGCACCGACATCGTCATCGTCGCCGAGCTGCTGGGCCACTCCGTGGAAACTGCCCGCCGCTACAGCCTGCCCACCCACGAAGACCGGCGAAAAGCCATCGAACGCCTCACCGTCGATGAGTAAAACCCTCCCCGCCATGATATCCCCGCCCCGTGCCCCTACCGGTCAGGCGGCGAGGTCGAGGTCGAGATGGGAATCCATATCAATTATCATGGTGCCGTACAGGTTCGCGTGTTACCAGAATAGAGGTGACAAGGCGCGCCGGTCGGCGTCGGTGAGCCGCTCGGCCCATTGCGGTTCGGCGAGGATCTTTTGGATCAGCAGGGTATTCACAAAGACCAGGGCTGACTGGAGCAGGTGCAGGGCCAGCATCGACACTTCTTGGTTCTCTTTGTCGGGTCCGGTCAGGACCCCATTTTTGCCGTAGAAGAGATCCGTGCTGGCCGAGTTCCAGTTCTCCACCACCTGCAGCCCCTCATGAATCTCCCGGCGCAGCCCCTCACAGGCCAGATACTCCGCCACAAAAACGGTTTTCATGGCCCTGCCGAGCTCTTCCAACGCCCGGTAGGTGGGTGTTTGGGGCCGCCGCGGGTGAACCGGCGCAGCACCTGCTCGGCCTCGGCGGTGCCCAGCCGCAGCGCGGTGGCGTACTTCACCATCTGGTCGTACTGCTGGGCGATCAGCTCCCAGTCGATCACCTGCTTGGAGGTCATCGCGGCCAGGCACCCCGCCACCGCCTCGTAGGCGGTGACGCGGGTCAGCTTCTGCTTCGCGATGTTCTTCATCCGCGGCAGGAGCGTGAATCCCAGCAAATGCGAGAATGCGAACCCAATTAAGGATTGGCCATGCGTATCGGTATACTGGCGGTCGATCTCGACGTTGGTGCAGTGCCGCAGCACTCCCTGGATCATCGCGGCGACCTCCGACGCCGAACATGATTTCAATTGTGAATAGACGCACAGGGATTTCTTCTCGACGTGCCAGTAAATCATGACGCCGTGGCCACCGTACCGGACGTGGTATTCGGTCATGATATTACTCGACCACGAACCGAACTTCTTGGAATCCGACGCGCAAGCTGTGCCATGTCCCCACCACAGTGGGTCGCGGGCTTTGAGGGTTTCGTTGACCACCGCGGCGACGGCGTTGCGCAGATTGTCGCGGTTGACGAACAGCGCACGGGTGGAACGCAGCGTCGCCTCGGTCTCTCCGTGATTGCCGGCGGCGGCGATCCTCTTGATCCCGATATTGATGCCCAGACTGTGCAGCACCAACAGCAGCCTTTTGCGGATCACCGGCCGCGGGGTCGTCTCGCGAGTGGCCACCGAGGAGAACGCGTCGGTGAAGCGGGTGTAGAAGTCGGCTTCCTTGAGGAAGTCCAGCAGCTCGATCGTCCCCCCCGGCGGGCGACCTCGGCGTGCAGCGCCGCCAGGTTGGCCGGCACCGGCAGCTTGCCCAGCTCCGGGACGTGCCAGCGGTACTCGCCCCGGACCGTTTTGACCTTCACCCCGCCGGAGCGGTTCTTCTCGATGGCCGTCGCCAGCTCCGCGGTCCGGCGCCGCATCAGCTCCTGGATGCTGGCGATGAACTCGCCCGCATCCAACGGCTGGCGCAGGTCGCGGTAATGGACATCGCGGTTGTCCTCGAAATCGGCCGGCAGATCCTCCTCGGGATTACGCCACCGCGCGGCCCCCGCCACATAGATCTCGCGGCGGCGCAACGCGTCTACCAGCGACACCAACACGCACAGC
>DATAWX010000035.1:0-5071 GCA_036266995.1 Pseudonocardiaceae bacterium
GTCAGCGAGCCGGTCGCGGCCGCCCACGACCTGCCGCACACCGACCCGGCACTCGTGCTGGCCGGCGGTGCAGCGGCGGTGGAGCCGCTCGGGTGAGCGGTCCGACACACGCGCTGGACCACCACGCACGCGGGTATGTGCGGGCCGTCGCGCTGGCCACGCTGTTGGCGGTTCTTGTCGCGTTGACCGGATGTGGCCGACCGCGGCCCGCCGATAACCGAGAGCCGGCGCCGGCGGCGGTAGGGATGGAAGTCCCCGCATTGCCCACGGTGTCCGGGCCCTTGACGGTGAGCCCGGTGTCGTATCCGTTCCTGGCGTCCGATCACGACTCCACACCGATCGATCCGGCGGCGCGCGGCTGTCGCGTGCCACCAGTAAGGGACCACCGGTTTGTCACAAGCTAGGGACCACCTCGGCGGTCGTGGGCCGTGTGCGGATCATTGTGTAGGGGTCGGTCTTTCGTCAATGTTGTCTGGGCGGCGCAGCCGCCCGGACGTCTCCTCTCGTGGTCGTTGTGGTGATCACTTGAGTCGGCGGCGTTCGGCGACTTTGCGGGCTGAGCTGCAGTAGCGGCGGGGTTGCCCGGGCCGGGTCGAGGGCCAGATGGAAAGTGCGGTCGCAGAGCCATCGCTGGCAGCGGAGAACGAGGCACCTGGGGTGGTCTGGGGAGGGCCCGCACGCTCCGGCGGGATGCAACGATATGCGTGCTGCGCGGTCATTGCCCGGGTTCCGCGGTTGGAGGTTGGCCGACGCGGGGTCGTTGGCGTTGGCGGTAGCTCTCGCCCTCCACGACGAGCTCGAACGCCGCCGATTGCAGCCGGTCGATCGCGGACTGGGCCAACAGCGGGTCGGCCATCATGGTGATCATTTCCGGGGGTTCCCGGTTCGAGGTGATGATCGTCGAAGTCTCACGGTGTCGCTCGACAATCAACTCGTAAAAGTCACTCGTCTGCTCGGTGCCCAGCGGGTGCAATGCGAGATCATCGAGAATCAGCAATTGAACGCGGTGCAGCTTCCGCATTTCGTCTTCGTGGGTGTGGTCGAGTCGGGCGGCACGGAGCCGTTTGAACAGTTTGTCGGCGCGTTCGATGTGGACGGTGTATTTGCGGCGGACCGCCGCGTGCCCGAGGGCGTTCGCTAGGAAGGTTTTACCTACTCCCACAGGTCCCATAATTAACACGTTGTTGGCTTGGGTGAGGAAACGCAACGAGCACAACTCGGCCCACAATGTTCGATCGAAGACGACGGTGGTGGAATCGTCCCAGGCCTCGAGGACCATGCTCGGGTCCAGGTGCGCGGAACGGGCGCGTAGCTGGGTGGCTTGGTGGTCGCGGCGGGTGACTTCGTCGGCGAAAAGCATTTCCAGGAACTCATGGTGAGGCAGGTGCCCGGTGCGGGCCAGCGCCAGACGCTCGGGCAGGGTGTCGAGCAGGCGCCCGAGTTTGAGCCGGCGCATCAGGTCCTTCAGCTCGGTGGAGACCTCGACTCGGTGCGCACGTGGTGTGGGGCTCGGACGTGTGGTGGGGCTCGGGCGTGTGGTGGTCATGACGGCCGCCGAAGGTGGTGCCCATGGTGGGTGCCGGTAGCGAACTCGCCGGCGTCGCGGACGAACCGACCGGCGGCGGGCACCACCTCCGACGTGGCGGGATCCGCAGCGCCCGGGACGCCCGGGAGCCGGATGGCCAGCTGGCCAGTGGCGTTCGCCGGGGTGGTGTCGGCTTCCAGGCCGCGAGTTAGCATCCGGTCGATCAGCCCGACGTTGACCGCCTCGGCCTCCAGCGCCCGCTTGCAGGCCTGGTCGACCCGGTCCGCGCCGTGCCGGCGGACCAGGCCGAGGAGTCGATAGACCTGGCGCATCTTCGTCCAGGGCAGCGGATGATCGAGCAACGCCGTCGCGTAGGCGCCGATGTGTTCGCCGTACCCGCCGGCGCGGCGAGCCAGCGCGTCGAGATCGCGCAGCGCGTAGGTGGACACCTCGCTGGGCAGATCCGCCGGATCGGTGTGGCGGCGACCCGGTGGTTGGCGGGGATGAACTTTGATCAGCTGGCCGCGGCGGAACAGCTTGACCGTGTAGGCGTCAGCGCGGGCCAGCAGCCGCTGCCCGATCAGCTCCCCAGGCACGGAATAGATCGCTCTGGCCACCTCGACATGGCGATCAGGAGCGACTTTGGGACGCGTGTAGACCGGGATCTGGAACGGCTCGGTCGGGGCCGCACCCAGCAGGGGCGCCTCCTGCTCGGCGAACACCTCACCCGGGCGCGCGCAGGTGGTGCCGTGGATACGGGTGCCGGCGACCTGGGCGCACCACAACGCCGCGCGGGCCCGGCAGTCCGTCAAATCGGTGAAATCTTCCCCCGCGAAGAAGCTGGACCGTACATATTGCACACATTTTTCGACGCGCGGTTTATCTTTGGGATGGCGGACCCTGGTGGGATCAACCACGAAACCCCGAGCCTGACTGTATTCTCGGAAGGTGTCGTTCAGCCGCGGCTCGGTGTTATCGGCCTGATCGACGATCGCTTTCATGTTATCCGGGATGACGACCTTGAACACCCCACCAAAGAACGCCCAGGCCGCCTCGAACCCGGCGATCACTTCTTCCAATGTTTGACGGTGGGTCGGATACACGAACATGTGCCGCGAATACACGGCGGTGAAAATCAGTCCATGAGTGACCCGGCGGCCCCCACGAATAGGGTCTGGAATCAGCCCGAGCCGACCGAAATCGACCTGCAGTTCTTCACCCGGGTTGCCGTCAGCGACCCGTACCGTGGGACGGCGGCGGCCGAACCCCAACTCGGTGACCGCGTAGCGGTGCAGCGTCCGATACGGCACCACCACCCCACGCCGACCCAGCAGCACATGCACCTTGGCCAGCGTCAGGTCTTTCTTCAGCCAGGCCACGATCTGCTCCCGATGCCCCTCAAGGGACTCCCGGGCCTGCCCGACACCGCGAGGTCGGTCCGGGCGCACCACCCCGATCACCGTCCCCAGCAGCTCATCAGTGAGCTGGCCCAGGCCACATTCCTGGGTGAGTCCGGCAGCCTCAGCGGCCTCGACATACCGGCGCACCGTCTTCCGGTCCACCTCAGCCAACGTCGCCATAGCGCGCAGCGAACGGCCCTCCAGCCACAGCCGAAGGATCTCTTTTACCTCGATCACGGATACCTCCCGATAGGTCATGCGGGCGACCACAACGACCGCACAACCGGAAGGCGAGGAGCCACGCCGGGTGGTCCCACCACTGGCAAACAGGTGGTCCCATCACTGGCAAGCCCCTGGTCCCATGCTCGTGGCAAAACTAGAGCTCAGGTGGTCCCTTCTTCGTGGCAGACGACAGACTGGGTGCGGCCCCGGGCCCACCCGACCTCGTCACGTGTCGGGCTGAATGCCCCCGCCAGCTCCCGCGCCGAGACCCCCCGCTTGAAACGGGGGTACGCGGTGCGGTCTATCGCTGCCAACCAGCACCCAACGACCGCCACCGCCGAAGGCCTAAACGCCGTCAACCAGGCACTATGCCCGGAGACGGCAGATTTCTCCCGTATACCGGCTGGCCCCGCCGAGCGACCGGCCTGTTGCGTTTGCTGCGTTTGCTGCGTTTAATGTGTTTAGCAGTGTCCACAAAGTGTCCGACGGTGGTGTTCAATGATTTGAGGAGGCGGCGGGATGGACACGATGACGCCGATGTCGCCCGACAGTCCAGAGGCCAAGCTGGCTGACCAAGCGGTAGCTCCGATCAGGGAGTACCTCAACGCGCACCAGGACGTACGCACCGTCGAGCTGGGTGTGGATGGCGGCTCAGAACGGTTGATCGTTCCTCGCGCCGCCGTCGAGCTGTTAGCACGGGTACTCGCCCACATGGCAGCGGGGCGCGGGGTGGCGTTGGTGCCTCAGCATGCCGAGCTGACTACCCAGGAAGCGGCTGATCTGCTGAACGTTTCCCGGCCGTTCCTGATCGGGCTCTTGTCCGCCGGAGAGATCAACTACCGTACGGTCGGCAAGCACCGCCGAATCCGCGCGGACGAACTGATGGACTACAAGCGCCGCGACGACCAGCGACGAGGGCGGGCTGCGGACGAGCTGACACAGCTCGATCAGGAGATGGGGCTGGACTAGGCCAATGGCGTTCGTGGTGGTCTATGACGCCTGCGTGCTATATCCGAGTCTGCTGCGCGACCTGCTCATCCGCATCGCGCAGTCAGGCTTGGTCCAGGCGAAATGGACCGACGAGATACTCGACGAAGCCTTCGACAACCTTGCCGCGAATCGACCCGACCTCGATCCAGCCAAGCTCAGCCGTACCCGCCAGCTGATGAACGCTGCCGTGCGCGACTGCCTTGTACGCGGGTACGAGCCCCTCATACCCGCGATCGAGGGCCTCCCCGACCCTGACGACCGGCATGTGATCGCGGCCGCGATCAAAGCTCGCGCCCAGGTCATCGTCACCGCGAACCTCAAAGACTTCCCAGCGGCAGCGCTGGAGCCGTGGAGCACCGAGGCTAAACACCCCGACGAGTTCGTGCTTGATCAGATCGACCTCGACCAGGCGCGGGTCTATGCCGCGATTCAACAAATCGCCGACAGCAGCACGCGGCCACCCCGTGGCATCGATGACATCCTCGACCAGCTCAGCAACAAACACGGCCTCATCGAAAGTGCCGCCGCCCTCCGGCGCCGCTAACGCTGGCCGAGTGACACGACACGGCCCGGTGCGCTCCATGGCGCCGGGCGGCGAGGGTCGCCAGGTGTTCTCGTAGTGCTGCTTGGGCGGCGGCTCTGACACCGGCTGAGCCGGTCCCGGCTGGGCCTGGGCCGGGGTGGGTGTCGGGCTCGGGCGGGAGCAGCGCGGCGAGGCGGGCTCTCTGCGCCGCCCGGTAGTCCCCGTGTAGGCCTCGGACAGCGTCGGGGAGCTCACCGCTGCGGCCGATCCAGGGGGCGAGGCGGTAGCCGAACACCGCGAGTGGGTCGTGGGCTGAGCGGGTCGAGCAACCTCGCAGCTGGTCGGGTCGATCGGGGTGGTGATCGAGCATGAAGACCAGCCCGGATACGCATGCCCCGGCGTCCCACCACG
>DATAWX010000036.1:0-18994 GCA_036266995.1 Pseudonocardiaceae bacterium
GCCGGTGGTGTCGCGTTGGTCCCGACCTCAACCGCGGCCCGGGGGTGCGAGCCACGTGGGCGACCGGCGCAGGCTCGAATCGCCGCGGGAGGCACGATTGCTGCGACTCCCGTGGCTTCAGCGTGTGTAGGAGCTGATCTCTGCGAGATTGCCGTCCGGATCTCGGACGTGGATGCTGGTCATGGCACCCTCGGCGCCGGCACGTTGCACCGGCCGGAGTTCCACCGGGACCTGATGGGCGGTCAGATGCGCTGTCGTGTCGTCGGTGCGACAGTCGGTCACCAGGCGGATGTCGGTGCTGCCTGGTATGGGGTGGGTGGCCTTCGGTTCGAACTCCTGACCGCCTTGTGCAGGTTCGGCTTGCTCGCACCGAAGTGCAGTGCGGTCCTGCCGTCACCGAGGACAACCGGTGTCCTCGCCAGGACGTCACGGTAGAGGGATGTCGTGACCTCGATGTCGGCAACAGTGAGCAGCAGATGGTCGAGGCGGTCGATACGCATCCACGCCTCCCTCCCGGGCCCGGTCCTTGCCGCTTCCGACGGGGACCCGAACCAACCTGGCCCGTCTCCACGGACCCGGGGCACATCAATTCTTCGGCGTGGGCTCTTCAGGGGTGGGTCGAAGAAGGAATTCCTCCACCGAGGCCGCCAACCAGCAAGGCGCCTCGTACATGGCGTAGTGCCCGGCGTTCGGGATGACCTCGATCTCGCAGTTCGGGTAGTACTCGAGCCAGGTCCGGCGGGTGCTTTCCTCGTTGGTGCCGGGGTCGTACTGGCCGACGGCGACCTTCACCGGGTGCGGCAGGCCCTGCACCTTGCCGGAGATGTCGCCACCGCGCGCCCAGGGCATGAGGTGTCCCCGGAACGCCTCGGTCGTCGAGTTCTTCTGCGACTCCGCGGCGATGTGGTGTGCGAAAGCGTTCGGCAATCGTTGCCCGGTCCCGAAGTGGGTCAGCCCCATCCGCGTCTCGAAGCTGTCGGGCGCGGCGCTGAACATCGCGAGGATCTCGTCAGGGAGCTGCGCCCCGCAGGCCGGGACGCCGCTGATGGAGTACAGCCTTCGCACCCGCTCGGGAGCACTGATCAGCACGTATTGCATCGCCATGCCGCCCATCGAATGGCCGAGCAGGTCGAAGGATTCCCATCCCAGCGCGTCGGCTGTGGCCAGGACGTCCGCGCTGATCTCCTCCATCGTGTGGTCGCCGGCCACGTCCATCCGACGGCCGTACCCGCGGTAGTCCACCAGTGCGTAGCTGAACGTGTCGCGATCGATGTAGTCGAGGAGATGACCCCATCCGGCGGAGGAACCGAACCATCCGTGCAGGGCCAGCACCCGGTTCGGGCCGGTCCCCACGACCAGCGCACCGCAGCTGCTCATGTCAGCCTCCTGCTTCCTGGTAGTCATCGCAGAACAATTTTCCGTCGCTGGTGAACTTCGTGTCCTTCACTTGGACCACCCAGCCGCAGGCCTTTGGTGGCTGGGGCTTTCCTGGAGAGAACGAGAGCGGGTAGGTCAGCCCGCCGAGGTCGTCGTTCTTGACCGCGGCGAGGGCATCGAGGATTTCTTTGCTGGTCACGGTGTCCGCCGCGAACGCCTTTGTCGCTCTCGAGAACAGCACCGCCGAGGCCCATCCGTTGATCGAGGAGGAGTCGAAGGGAACCCCGGGTTCGTAGCGCCTCATGGTTGCCTGGAACTCCGCGATGGCGGGCTTGCCGGACAGGAACCAGGGAAGCAACGGCTGGCCGATCACCGCACCGTCGAGGTTCTTGTCGGCCGCGAAATCGAGGGTGGACTGCGAGGAGGTGCAGATGAATTGGGGAAAGTACCCGACGCTCGCGCAGGACTGGGCGATGCGGTGGATGGCCGTGGAGTCGAAGGAAAGTCCGACGGCGGTGGCGCCGGCGTTCTTCGCGCCGATGCACTGGGCGGTGAAGTCGACGTTGATCAGCGAGGCCTTGGCCTCGTAGACAAGCTTGAACCCCAGCCGGGCCGCGTTTGCCTTGAACTCCTTCCCCGCCGTCGAGCACCCGACCACCTCCTGGCAGACGATGCTCGCCAGCTGTGTCTTCCCGGCCGGGATCGCCACCTTCGCGCCCGCGGCGAGCGTCCAGTCGAACAGGGGCGCCGCGGACGTCGCAGCATTGAAGTACACCGGCGAGCTGTACACCATCTCCTCGCCCCCGGAGGTGCCGATCACCGGGATGCCCTTGTTCTTGACGTAATCCGCGCTGGCATTGCCCGTCAGCAACGCGGGCTGGTCGACCATGGCGACCGCACCGTCCTGCTCGACCAGCTTGCGCACCAGCGTCAGATGCCGGGCCGGGTCACCACCGTCGTCGTAGGCGATGTACTTGATGCGGTGACAGCCCAGCCCACCGGCTGCATCGGTCCGCGCGACCCAGGCCTCCACGGCGCGGGTGCTGCCGATGAGGGCGGCGCCGAGCGGGCCGCTCTGCTGGCCGACCGCTCCGATGACGATGGTCGACTTCGTCCCGGTGCACTGCGCCGTTGCCGTTGCTGCCCAGCCGGTGGCCGCGGGCTTGGTGCCGGCCGCGGCGAGGGCACCGGCGGCCTTCGCCGCGGCCGGCTTGCCGGCCACCGGCACGCCGAGGGCCCCGGTGGGGGTCGTCCTGCTCGGTTTGGCCGCCGCAACGCCCGGGGTCGTCGTCGTGGCCGCCGCGCCCGCGACCGGAGCCGCCGCCGGTGCACCGACGGCGCCGGGCACTGTCGAAGGAACGGCGGCAGCGCTTCCGGGGTCGGTAGCTGTCTGCCTCATCGAGTCGTCGGGGATGCCGGCGTCCGCGCGCAGTTCGGCCACGCTCAGGCGGTTGCCACCGCATCCGGACAGCACGAGGGCCAGGACAGCCACGCAGGCCGGGGCGAGGCAACGTGCGCGTTGCCTCGTTGCGGGCCGGGCAGATCTGCTCATCGGGTGCTCCATGCTGGGTCGGTCATGGATGTGCTCAGTCCTCGCCGAGGTCGGCGCCCACGTACTGGGTGAAGACGTCGTCGCCCTCGAGCTCGCTGGGTTCGCCGGCGAAGGCGACCTGTCCGCGATTCAGCAGATAGACGTAGTCCGCGGCGGCCAGGGCCCGGGTGACGTACTGCTCGACCAGCAGCAGGCTGACGCCCTGTCTGCTGAGCCGTTTCAGGAAGTCGAAGATCTCATCGACCACCTTCGGTGCCAGGCCCATGCTCACCTCGTCGAGCAGCACGACCTTGGGTGACTGCACGTAGGCCCGGGCGAGGGCGAGCATCTGTTGCTCGCCGCCGCTCATGGTCCCGGCGGTCTGGTTGAGCCGTTCACCGAGCCGCGGGAAGGCCGACACGGCCTTCTCGATCGACTCGGTTTCCTTGCCCCGTGGAGATTGCAGGATGAGGTTGTCCCGGATGGTCAGCGGCCCGAAGATGCCTCGGCCCTCGGGCACCAGGCAGATCCCGCGTCGCACGAGCTCGTGGGGCCGCCTGCCGGTCACGTCCTGCTCGTCGATCAGGAGCGCGCCGCTGCTGGGCCGCAGCAGGCCGCTGGCCACCCGCAGCAGCGTGGTCTTGCCGGCACCGTTGGCGCCGAGCAGTGCCACCACCGACCCGTCCGGCACGCTCAGGTCGATCTCGCGCAGCACCGTGGTGCCGGAGTAGCCGGCCACCACACCCCGCAGCTCAAGCATCGTTCGGCCCTGCCGAGATCGAGTCCTCGACCGCTTCGCTGCCGAGGTAGGCAGCGCGCACTACGGGACTCGTGCTGACCTCGACGGGCGTGCCCTCGAAGATGGGTTGACCGAAGTCGAGCACGTAGATGTAGGAACAGACGCTCATCACCAGTGCCATGTCGTGCTCGACGAGGAGGATGCCAACTCCCCGCTGCTCGACCAGGGTCTGCAGTATGCGGGCGAAGGAGCGGGTTTCGCCCTTGTCCAGGCCGGAACTGGGCTCGTCGAGCAGCATCACCCGGTAGTCCCCGGCGATGCAGCGAGCCAGTTCGACCAGCCTTCGCTGACCGGTGCTCAGCTCCGAAGGTCGGCGACCGGCCAAGTGCTCGATGCCGCACAGTTGCATCGCCCCGGCGGCTGCCCGGGACACTGCCCTGCTCTCGGTGCGTGAACTGACCAGGTGCCGCCAGGGTTGTGCGCCGCCCAGGCGAGCCTCTCGGCCCAGCGCCACGTTCTCCTCCACGCGCAGGGAGTCGAACAGCTCCATGCGCTGGAACGTGCGACCGAGTCCGGCCCGCGCCCGGTGCTGCGCCGATCGTCCGGTCACGTCGTCGCCGAAAAGGCTCACCCGCCCGCCCGCCGGACGTTGTAGGCCGGAGCACACGTTGAACGTCGTGGTCTTGCCGGCGCCGTTGGGTCCGATGAGCCCGGTGATGCGGCCCTGTGGGGCGGCCAGCGTCATCCTGTTCACAGCTGTGTGGCCGCCGAAGCGGACCACTATGTCCTCGATCTGCAGGCCGCCCACCGGGGCCGGCGGCGCCGTAACGGTCGACCTCATCGGGGTGACCCGACGGGAGCCGCGGGCGTCAGACGCAGCGGGTGCCGCCTGCGGCGCTCCTCGGACTTGGCGGCCAGGCCGCCGAAGGTTCGGCCGTGGTCGATGCCACTGCGGAACAGCAGGGCGACCGCGATCGCACCGGCGCCGTAGATGATCAGTTGGTAGTTCTGCGAGATCGACGTCAGGTAGGCGGGCAGGATCACCAGCAGCGTGGCTGCCAGCGCCGAGGAACCGACCACGCCGCTGCCGCAGATCGCCAGCACGGCCAACCAGCTCAACGACTGTTGCGGGCCGAACCCCACGTCTCGCGAGGCGGTACCGGTCTGCGCGATGAACAGTGCACCAGCGATCCCGGCGAAGAAGGCCGAGACGCAGAAGACGATCACCCTGCTGACGTTGACGCTCAGGCCGTTGGTGATCAGGCCCACCGGGGAATCACCCAGCGCCCGCAGCAACCTACCCAGACGTGCGCGGCCCAGGGCGGTCAGCAGCAGCGCGCTGGCCGCGGCGATTGCGAGGACGACGAAGTAGAAGGTGCGGTCACTGGAACCGTCGAGGCCGGCCGCGTGTGGGCGAGGAGCCGTCAGGAACGGTTCGTCGCCGAACATCAGGGAAGTCGCGTACACGACCTGCTGCATGAGGATGCCGAAGCCGAAGGTGGCCAACGCGAGGTACAGCCCGGACAGTCGGATCGCCGGCAGGCTGAGCAGCGCACCGACCGGCACCACCACCAGGCCTGCCCCGAGCAGGGCGAGGAACCAGGGGACCCCGTGACCGACCGTCAGATGGCTGAAGGTGGAGGCCCCGATGGCGGCGAAGCTGGAGTGTGCCAGGGAGATCTGGCCGGATGTGTTGAGCAGCAACGCCAGGGACATGAACAGGATCGCGAAGGCGAGGGCGTTGGTGTAGATCGGCAGACGCGGACCGACCACGAAGGGCACCACGAACAGCGCTCCTACCGATACCGACCCGGTGAGGGCCCGCACCGGCAACGGCAGCGCGGAGCCCCCACCGCCGGTACCGCCGATCCGGCCGAGCGGAACGGGCAGCCGGGGGCCCTTCACCGCCAGGAGCACCACGATCAGGACCAGGAACGGCACCGATCCGGCCAGCCCGTTGAACGGCGGATGGGCCCCGAGATATTTCGTGCACAGCGAGGCCCCGACCCCGACGGCCAGACCGCCGAGGTAGGTGAGCCACAGGTTGTCGAATCGGCCGATCGCGACGGCACCCAGAGCGGTCACCACGAGCAACGAGAGCAGGGACGCGTCCAACGAGATCGTCGGGGCGATCAGCACCCCCGAGAGCGCGGCCATGGTGCACCCGACGCACCACGCGGCGACCCGGATCGGCACGGGGTTCGTGCCTACGACGTCGAGCAGCTCGGCGGAGTGCACGACCGCGCGCATGGACACACCCAGTCGACTGCGGCGCAGGAACCACGTCAGCGCGCCGGTGATCACAACGGTGGTGGCGACGGTGATCATCTGTGCGTACGTCACCTGGACGTCGGAGATCGTCACGTGCTCGGTCGGCAGGAACTGCGGGAACCGCTTGAAGCTGTCGCCGAAGACCACGTAGAGCAGGCCCTGGGTGGCCAGCAGCAAACCGATCGTCGCGACGATGACGGTGGAGACGGGCGCGGCGGACAGATGTCGGGTCGCAGATTCGATCAGCACACCGGCGATGGTGCCGAAGAGCAGCACCGCCACCAGGCCCGCGATCGGCCAGGGCACACCGTGAGTGATCCATAGCGCGTAGAACAGGTAGGCCGAGGCGGCACCGACAGCGCCGTGGGCGAAGTTCAGGATGCCGGTGGTGCGGAAGGTCAGCACCAGACCGACTCCGGCGAGCCCGTAGATGGACCCGGTGACCAGACCGACGACGATGAAGGGCAGCATCAGGGCCTGCACACTCCGCACGCCCTGCGCGCGGCTTGCTCATGTGCCGGGCGGGTGTCGGGACGCACGTCCTTGCCGCGGACGAGCTGACAACCCGGCCGGTGGTAGCGGGTCATCGAGTCGGCCGCGACCAGTACGGCCCGCCGCGCGCCGTCCGAGGCGGTGGACGGGCCCGGGAACCTGGCCGCGACCTGCACTCCCAACTGCGCGCGGCGCAACGCGATACGGCGTCGGCCGACGAACACCCAGCCCAGGCAGGCGGTGAGGCAGACGCACAGCGCAGCGACGGCCGGCAGCAGCAAGTTGACTTGGCGTTCCAGCGTCCCGGTGTCGCTGATCGCCCACCAGGACCCGGCCAGCAGGCAGAAGGCAGCGGCCTGCACGAGGTACACCACCGACTGTCCGGTGGCCCACGACGGCGTGGCCGGGGTGCGGGTGGCCACAGCCCGCGCGCCCATCAGCCTCGCCCCCGCACCACACGGGCCGGGGCGTGCTCGCCGGCGTCACCGACCCACGAACTCTGACCTGACATGCCATCAGGTATGTACCTGGACGACGCGGTGTTGCCGGTGTCGTTCGGCACGGCGCGCTCGACGGTCTCCTGCAACCGGTCCAGCTTCACCCACTCGTCGTGCATGTCGGCCGAGAGCCACAGGGTCGCGCTGACACCGAGCAGGAAGATGCCGAGCAGGGGCCCGGAGACCACGTAGGGCACCTGTTGGGTGACCAGACCCTTGTCGCTGAGTCCCAGCCACCCGTTGAGGAACGCGAGCAGGCCGAGGATCACCAGCAGCACCGCCAGGGTGCGTTCCCACTCGTTGCGGCACCATCGAAGTATGTTCATCGGCTCTTGACTCCTCGGGCTCCGATCAACGCCATGGCCGCGGTGCCGAGCAATCCGGCGAGCACCAGCGCGAGACACAGGCCGCGGTCATCGAGGTCCGGGACCACGGGCCGTGAGCCCGACACCAGGTTCAGCGCGGCGGTGGGTCGCGCCGGCACGGTGCCCGTCGGGGACCGGTTCGCGGAGTTCGACATCGACACAGCAGGCAGGTCACCAGCGGCGGGGGCCGGGGCGATCGGATCGGTTCCGGCTGTCACGGCGGTCGGCGGCACGCCCGGCGCCACGGCCGCGCCCGGGCTCGACGCGAGGATCCCGCCGGCCCCCTCGGTGTCGATGTTCGCGGAGGCACCGCCGAGCCGGTAGATCAGGGTGGTCTGCCCGAAAGTCTGGAACGGCAGCTTCTGGGTGATCAGCAGGCCGGCGCCCGACACCCCGGTGGGCGTGACGGTCTGCGGGACCTGGGAGACCGTGATCCCGTTCGCCGCCAGCGCCTGGGACAGTGACGCGCCCGATGCCGGCACGGCCGAGCCGGCGATGCTGAACCCGTCGGGGGTCAACCTGATCGGGATGTTGCCGAAGCTCGCGCCGTCCACCTGGAACTGCGAGGTCTTGGTCAGTTGGCCCGCCGCGTCGCTGAGCACCGAGGCGCGGGATTGCACGACGCCCAAGGACAACGGGCCGATGGTCAGGCCCTCCGTCCGTGACGTGCCGAGCGCGGCGACCTTGCCGCCGGCGTTCGTCACCTTCGCCACCGAGTTGGTGACGACGACGTCGCCGGCCGGTGTGGTGGCTCCGGTCGACGTCGTGGCCGTGGCGTCGTCGGCGCCGACTGCGGCGTCGAGTTTGTAACCGCCCGCGCCGATGGTCGCCGTCGGGTTCTGGGCGTCCGCGTAGGCCACGAGCGGGTACCCGGGGACCGCGAACGGCAGGCCGCCCGGCACGTTCTGCGCGACGATGCCCGCGCCCAGGCCCGGCCCCGAGCTGAGGAACTCCCCCGGGTCCGGTGCGGCGGAGTAGGCCGTCCCGCCGCCGGAGCTGCTCAGTGTGGCGCGCGAGGTCGGGCCCGCCGAATCGACCGGGGTGCGCGTGGCGGGGAAGCCTGTGAGATCGGTGACGATCCGGATGGAGTCCGCGGACGCGACCGCGGTGTAAGCCATGTCGCCGCGGGCCGCGGTGGCCGTGGCCAGCAGTCCGCCCCCGGTGGCCAGGGCCAGGGCGACAGCGGCCCGGGCAATCCGCCTGCCGGGCACGATCGTTGTGAGGGTCACCGGGCCCGCCTCCTCGCGGCTGGATCAGGTCGACGTGCGGTGAGGTGGAGTACGCGAACCGCTAGCGCAGCGGGGTCATCTGCTGCTCATCGGCGCCGAGCAGCGACCGGCCGAAGATCTCCTCCTTGATGCCGGGCACCGACAGGCCGTGTCGCGATGCGACGTTCATGTCCCGCCACATTCGCTGCACCGGGTTCGCCAGCGCGAAGGACCCGGCGCCACCGACATCGAGGATGAGGTCCATCGCCTCGCGGCACATGCGGTGGCACTGGGCCACCCGCATGATGTGCCGCGCTCGTTCCTGCGAGCTGAACATCTCACCGGCCGCGGCCTTGGCGTCCATCTCGTCGGCGATGTTGCAGGCCTGTTCACCGGCGGTGTCCACCAGCCAGCCTGCCCGGGCCATGGCCGATTGCGTCGCGGGCGCCTTGGTGGTGTCCAGGTAGAAGGTGTACGTCTGCACCCGGGGGCTCTTGGTGATCCGCTGCACGGTGTGCTCGAACGCCGCCTTCGCAAGCCCGAGAACCGGCGGCAGCGTCGCGATGTGGAACACCAGGGCAGTGTCGATGCGGTACAGCGGTTCCTCGGTGAACGGGGTGCGGAAGCGACCGGCCACCATGTCCGGGATGGTGATCTGCCATTCGTCGGGGATGAAGGTCTCCGGGACGACGATGGTGTTGCTGGAGGTCCCGGCCATGCCGGTGACGTACCAGGTGTCCTTGATCGGCACGTCCTGCAGCGAGACCAGGCCGGTGTCCAGGCTGGGCACCCCTTCCGGGCTGAGCATGGGGTACCCGATCAGCGCCCACTTCGCGCGATCGCTCCCGGAGCAGTACGGCCACTCCCCCTTGACGGTGGTGCCGCCCTCGCCGCGCCGTCCGACGAAGCCTGGTGCCGGGGTGAGCGGGCCGATGATCTTGGCGCCATTGCCGTTCGCCCAGACAGCCTGCTGAGCAGCCAGGCTCATGGTGCCCAACTGCCAGTCAGTGTGGTTGAGGATGAAGCACAGCCATCCGGAGGCACCGCAGGCGCCCGACACCTTGCTGGTCACCTCGACGTAGGTCCGGTAGTTGGCCTGCGGGCCACCGAAGCGCTCAGGCACGAACAACTTGAGCGCGCCGGATTCCATCAGCGCGGCGTAGCTCTCCTCCGGGATCGTGCGGTCGCTCTCCGCGCGGTCGGCGTTGCGTGCCAGGGTCGGCAGGACCTGCTCGACGCGCTCAAGGATGTCCTGACGGACGCCCGTACCCGAACCGGGTTCGGTGGACAGCTGCGGTGCGGTGACGGTCATGGCGCCTCATTCCTTCGTCGTACGGCCGGATGTGCCTACTGATGCTGGTCGCTCAGCCCGTGGCGGGCGCACCAGTCGGTGATCAGGTCCAAACACTGGGCCAGGTGTTCGGGCTGACCCTTGTAGTAATGGGTGGCACCGCGGATCACGCTGTACTCCTTGTCCGGGGTGCCCAGCGCGGCGCCGACAATCTTGTGATGGGTCGTGGGAACCGCATCGTCTGCTGAGTTCTCGATCTGCAGGACGGGCGTCCTCGTCACCCGGGATGCGTTCTCGCTGCCCTTGGCGCGGGATGCCTCCAGGCTCCACTGGCTGAGCCAGGAACGCAGCGTGCTGAAGCGGGCCAGACCCAACGGGCCCACGTTCGCTGCCCTCGGGTCGCCGAGGTAGCACCAATCCGGCCGGCGATCGTTCGGGTCGATCGCCGGGTCCAGCCAACGCACGTCGCACATGGTGCGGTGCACCAGGAAGGGCCGCTCCGTCTCGGCGCCCCCGGCGACTTTCAGCCGAGCCAATTCCTCGCGCGCCCAAGCGGTGATCCGGTGATTGCGGGCCTGTTGCGCGGCGCGGAACTGCTTCACGAAGTCCTCGTCGTACGGCGGCCGATGAACCGGGTCAGCGGCGTAGATGTCCAGCTGCGGGTCCCGATGGTCCGGGTACATCTCCTCGATCACCGAGGGGTCCATCCACTCGGTGAGCGTTTCCGCACGCGAGAGGTGGGCGGCAATCAACATCAGGCCATCCGCCGGAATCAGTCCGGCCTCGACGGTGCTCAGCGGATCACCCGCCGGCGTGGCCGTGAGGCTCGGGTGCTCGGCCTCGGCCTGGTAGAACAACGCCAGCGACGCCCCGCCCGACCAGCCCATCAGGATCACGCGCCGGTAGCCCGCGTCCTGTCGAGCCCAGCGCATCCACGCGCCGAGATCCAGGACGACTTTCTCCATGATCAGCGTGGAGTCGTTCTTCGGGTAACGACTCGCCGCGCACAGTACGTGGTGCCCGGCGGCGGCCATCGCCTCGGGCAGCGGAAGCAGGTGCAGCGTCGTCGTCGGATGCATGAAGACGTAGAGGGTTGTCGAGTCCGCGGGGCCGCGCAGCAATTGGCCCTCGATGACGACACCCGCCGACCCGGCGAATCCGTACGTCTCGGCCGGGCCGGCCTTCGTCGTCTCCGTCCACAGGATCACCGGGGTCCGGGTGAAGTGGCCGCTCATCGCAGCGCTCCCCTGGGCTCGTCCTCCTGCGCTCGGCGGCCGGACCAGGTCCACGGGTACTCCGACGCCGTGCAGGCGCGCCCACCCTCGCCGATGTTCAACGACCTGAAGGTGTCGACCATGACCGCGAACTCGGTGCTCTCGGTATGCGCGACCGAGTCCAGGTACGACCGGCGCATCGGGCCATGGCTGTAGGCGGCCGGGTGCAGGGTCACCGAGGCGTTTCCGACCCCGGATCCCTTGCGCGCCGCGGTCTCCCCGGCGAAGTAGAACATCACCTCGTCGGAGTCCACGTTCGAGTGGTAGTACGGCACCTTGATCGCGCCCGGGTGGTACTCCAGCATCCGGGGCACGAACAGGCAGAGCACGAAGTTCGGGCCCTGCAGCAGCTGGTAGGTGGGAGGTGGCTGCACCACCTTCCCGGTGACCGGCATGAAGTTGCGGGCGTTGATGGCGTGCGGGTAGAGGCATCCGTCCCAGCCCACCACGTCGAAGGGATGGTGGTCGTAGACAACGACCGAGCCGCAGACGCGCTCCCCCGACCCGTGCTTGACGTAGACCTCGGTGTCGCCACGTGCCTCCTCCGGCGAGGCCAGCAGCGGGCCCTGCGCGCCACGGACGTCCCGCTCGGTGATCGGTGCGCCCTCGAGGTACTGGCCGTACTTGTTCAGGTGCTTGGCCGGCGGAGCGACGTGTCCGTTGGCCTCCACGCAATAGACACGCAACGGACCGAGCGTGTCCACATCGATCGGCCTCCAGCGGTGGATCGTCACGCGTGGGATGACGACCACGTCACCCTGCCCGACGACGAGTCGCCCGAAGATCGACTCGATCTGCGCCGCCCCGCTCTCGATGTAGACAACCTCGTCGCCCATGCCGTTGCTGTAGAGCGGAGAAGGGGCATCGGCGACCACGTAGCTGATCCGGATGTCGGCGTTGCCCAGGACAAGGCGACGGTGCCGCACGACGTCCCGCCCGCCCTGCTCGAGGTGCGATGGAAACAGGTCGGGCAGCCGGAAGTGCTTCGGGCTCAGCGGATGGTTGAGTTCCGTGCTCAGGTCGCCGAGGTCCCAGGGTCGGGAGTCAACCAGACTGGCCGGGATGTCCAAGTGGTACAGCAATGAGCCCGACCCGGAAAAGCCTTCCTCGCCGATGAATTCCTCGAAGCAGTCCACGCCGGCGGCTGTCCGGAACAAGGTGTGACGGGCCGGCGGCAGCTCACCCACCGCGCGGTAGTAGGGCATCTCAGGCGTCCTCGGCGATCAAGCGGTGGATCAACCGGCGCGCCGCGATCGGGCCGCCGTCGACCTTGATGTTGATCTCCGGCGGGCAGGCGGGCTCGTAGGCCCTCAGCACTTCCTCGATGGCCTCGCACGCGGCAATGTCCTGTTCCAGGACCCGCGGGATGCCCGTCGACAGCAGCTCGTCGACCTCGGCGTCGTCGATCCGGTACTCGCGTGTGACGGCCCAGAAGTAATGGGCCGTGTTGGAGCGCTCCGGGGTGATGCAGTGAATGGCCTTGTGATTGAACGTCTGTGACGGGTCATCACTGCCGGTCCGCTTGGCGGTCAGATGGGAGACGTGGAAACCGGGCGGGAAGAACTCGGCCACCTGAAGGCGGTCGATGAGGCCGGACAGCCCCATGATCTTCTCGAAGGTGGGCGGGGAGATCGCGTTACGCATGTCGCGGGTGACGCGGACCAGGTCCTCCTCGATGTCCGTCACGACCTCGGCCGTCGCGACGTCCTCCGAGCCGATGCTGTCCGGGTGCAGGTAGGAGACGTGCGAGAGGTCGAGCAGGTTCTCGTTGAGCATCTGCGCGCGGGCCTGCATGTGCAGCGTGCCGCCCACCACTTTCCAGTCCGGGCTGTTCAGCCACGGATGTGCCGGGATCAAGGTTCGATCGGCGCGGACGGGGTCGCCCATCCAGATCCACAACAACCCGCCGCTTTCCACCAGCGGGTATGAGGGAACGCTGCAGTTGCGCGGAACGTGCTTCTGCGAGGGCACCTCGAGCGCCTGACCGTTCGGGGCGAACACCATGCCGTGGTAGCCGCATTCGACGTTGTCCCCCCGAAGCCGGCCCATGGTCAGGGGCATCTGTCGATGGACGCACCGGTCCGCGAGCGCGACCGCGGTGCCGTCCTCACGGCGGTAGAAGCAGACGGGCTCGTCGAGCAACCACCGCCGCTGCAGGCCTCGACCGAAATCGCCGGCGTGGCCCGCGACGTACCACTGGTTCCGCGGGAAGTGCAGCGGATACCCCCAACCCTCAGGGTCCTTCGGCATCGATGTCATCCCCATCTCCATGGGCGCGACCGGCGGGCCAGGTCTTTCTGACGCAGGCTCAGACTGCTCGCCGCGGTGCAGTCCGAGGTTTCGCCGGGCGCGTCGCCGGCGGACTGACGCCTCGCCAGGTCACCGGAACGGTGAAGATCTGAGGCAAAACTTCACGACCTATATTCGGACGTAACGGCCGTTTTTAGGACTTGGTGCGTTATCGTAAGTTGCCCAGCTCACACCGTCAACACCCGTTGGCCACCCCCGTGGCACTGCTCCGGGCAGCGGTTACAGTCGCACGGAACCGGCGGCCGACCAGGCGCACACCGAGGAGCGAGTTCGTGGCAGACCAGAGCCCGGACTACCGGCCGGATCAGATCGCGCAGACCCTCGAGCGTGGGCTGCAGATCCTGGACACCTTGCACAAGGTGCCCGACGGCCTGACCGTCACCGAGCTGTCCGCACGGCAGGGGTTGCCCCGCACGATCGCCACCCGTCTGGTGAACACCCTGGCCAAGCACGGATTCGTCACCCGATCCTCCGACGGGCGTTACAAGCTCGGCCTCGCCCTGCTGAGCATGGCCCGCTCGGTGGCCGACCACGCGAGCCTGGCCACCACGCCTCTGATGATGGAGGCGGCCGCCGAGCTGAACGGCACGATCATCTATGCCGTCGCGGACGGCGAGGAGATCGTGTTCATCAGCTCGATCGAGCCGCCGTCGGGGACGTTCCGCGTGGGCATGCGGCCAGGGTCACGGCTGCCCATCAACCTCGCCGCGCAGGGATGGGCGATTCTGGCCGGTCGGCCTGCCCTGGCCGGCGAACGGCCGGAGATCACCCAGGCGCGGGCTGAGGGCTACGCGATCAGCGTGGGCGAGGTGCAGCCGGGCTTCGCCGGTGTCGCCGCGCCGATCACCATCGCGGGCCGGACCGATGTCAGTGTGGGCTGCGTCTTCGCCCGCGAGCGCGGCGACGAGGCCGACAAGCTGGGCGCCGCGGTGATCGACCTGGCCCGGCGCATGGCGCTGTTCCCCGGCTGAGCATGCCCATCACGGGGGCGGGAACGGACCGGCCCGGTACACCAGCCCCGGCAGCGGACGATCGAGCACCTTGGCGAGCCACTCGGCGACACCGAGCACACCGTCCAGGTCCACGCCGGTACTGACGCCTTCCTTCTCCAGCAGGTAGATCAGGTCCTCCGTCGCGATGTTGCCCGTCGCCCGCGGCGCGAACGGACAGCCGCCGATACCTCCGACGGAGGAGTCGAGCACCCCGACGCCCGCGTCGATCGCGGCGTACGCATTCGCGTAGCCGGTGTTCCTGGTGTTGTGCAGGTGCAGCCCGAGGGTGAGGCCGAGACCGCGGCTGTTCCCGAGGAGCTTCTTGACCTGCCACGGGACGCCGACCCCGATGGTGTCGGCGAAGGAGATCTGGTCCACGCCCGCCACCGCGACCCGCTCGGCCAGCGCGGTGACTCGGCCCGGATCGACCTCGCCGGAGAAGGGACAACCGAAGGACGCCGCCAGGATGACCGTGACCGGCCGGCCGTCGGCCCGCGCCGACTCGGCGATCTGGATCGTCTGCTGCACCGACTGCTCCACCGAGCAGCCCTGGTTGCGTCGGTTGAACTCCTCGGTCACGCAGAAGGCGACATGCACCCGTTCGCAGTCGGTTTCCCGGAGCCGTTCGTAGCCGCGGCGATTGAGCACCAGGGCGGCCCGCGCGCATCCCGCGACCGCCACCGTGTTGGCCACCACCGCTTCCGCGCCGGCCATCTGCGGCACGCGGGCCGGGTTGACGAAGCTGGCCACCTCGACCCGTGGCACCCCGGTCGCCATCATCCGGTTCGCGAGCTCGGCCCGGGCCTCGGGGCCCAGCATCGCGGACTCGGTCTGCAAGCCGTCCCGCGGCCCGACCTCACACAGGATCAGCGACATGGATGCTCCTACTATGCATACAACTGATGGTTCGACTGACGCGGTACCCGAGCGATTGCGTCACCAACATGAGTTGACAGCTTCGAAACTCCTCACTAATTGTATACATTCAACGATCGGTGGAGGCGGCATGGGTGCAGCATCGGAGCTGGCGGCCACGCAGCTGCGTCAGGCCATCCGTGGCGGGCAGTTCGTGCCGGGCGAGCACCTGGGCGAGGTGGAACTCGCGACCAGGCTCGGGGTGAGCCGCACGCCGATCCGGGAAGCTCTGCGGCTGCTCGAGGCCCAGGGCCTGGTGGAGATCCTGCCGAACAAGGGTGCGCGCGTCATTCGCTGGTCGATCGAGGATCTGGAGGAGATCTACGACCTGCGCTCGATGCTGGAGAGCCACGCGGCCTTCCGGGCGGCGACCCGGGTTCGACCCCCCGTGGTGCGCCGCTTGTTCGGGCTCTGTGCGGACATGGAGGACGCGGCCCGTGGTGGCCCGGATGACCTGGTCCGGCTCAGCGAGCTCAACAACCAGTTCCACGGCGAGATCATCCGGGCCGCCGATTCGCCACGACTGACCACATCCCTCGCCTCGGTCGTTCAGGTCTCACTGGTCGCCCGCACCTTCGCCAAGTACAGCCCCGAGGAACTGGCCCGGAGCATGAATCACCACCGGGAGCTCGCCTCGGCCATGGAGGCCGGTGCGCCCGAATGGGCATCGGCCGTCATGAAGTCACACGTGGTGGCGGCCCGGAATGCCTCCCTGGCAGCGGAATCCTGCCGCTCGCCGGCCATGCGAGAAAAGGCGTCATGACGCAGGAGGCCCCACCCGGTGCGCTGGCCGGGGTGAAGGTCGTCGAGGTGGGCCAACTCATCGCCGGCCCGTTCTGTTGTCAGTTGCTCGGCGACATGGGTGCCGACGTCGTGAAGATCGAGCCACCCGGGGCGGGTGACCCGATGCGGCTGTGGGGCCGCAGCGATGGGGACGGCACCCACCTCACGTGGCCGGTGATAGCACGGAACAAGCGATCGGTCACCGTGGACCTGCGCCAGGGCGACGGTCAGCACATCGCGCGGGAACTGCTCCGCGAGGCGGACATTCTCGTGGAGAACTTCCGTCCTGGCACCCTGGAGCGATGGGGCCTGGGCCCGGACGAACTCTGGCAGGCCAACCCGGGTCTGATCATCGTGCGGGTCACCGGGTACGGGCAGTCGGGGCCTTACGCCACCCGCGCCGGTTACGGGTCGATCGGCGAGGCGATGGGTGGGCTGCGCTATCTGACCGGCGAGCCGGGCGGTGCACCGTCCCGGGTGGGCGTCAGCATCGGTGATTCCCTGGCGGGCACCTTCGCTGCGTTGGGCGCACTGGCTGCGCTCAGAGCGCGCGAGAGGACCGGTCGTGGGCAGATCGTCGACAGTGCCATCTACGAGTCGGTCCTTGCGTTCATGGAGTCCGCCGTCACCGAATGGGACGAGATCGCGTTCCAACGCGAACGGAGCGGGTCGATCCTGCCCGGCGTTGCACCCAGCAACGTCTATCCCACCGCCGACGGCCAGGACATCTTGATCGCGGCGAATCAGGACACGGTCTTCAAGCGCCTCGCAGGCGCCATGGGGATGGCAGGTGAGGTCTTCGAAGGATTTGGCACCCACGGTGCGCGCGGCGGGCGGCAGGAGGAACTCGACGAGCTGATCGCCAAGTGGACGGTGACCCAGAACGCCACCGACCTCCTCGCGTTGCTCCACGAACAGGGCGTCCCGGCCGGTCGGGTCTATCGAGCCGTCGACATGTTCGACGACCCGCACTTCACCGCCCGTGAGGCGATCGTGCGTGCCTCCGACGGGCACGGCCGTTCCTTCGCGATGCAGAACGTCGCCCCCAAACTGTCCGGAACACCCGGCCGCGTGCGGTGGTCAGGACCGAGACTCGGCGAGCACACCGACGAGGTGCTGCAATTACTGGGTTTCGACGCCGACGCCATCGAGCGCTTGCGTCAGTCCGGCGCGATCTAGGCGTCCTGATCAGGCACGTCGGTCAAGATAGGACGTGTGACGGCAGGGAGCCGGACAGTACTCGTCAGCCGCTGATCGGGTTGCGGTCGAATCCGTGGAAGGCGGGGCACGAGTCGAATGCGTGGCATGACGAGTTCGACATCGACCATGGCCACATCCGCTACTACGGCGACCACAAGCCCGACACAGATGGCCTGCCCGGTGCCACGACGGGGAACAGGGCGTTGTTGGACGAGTGGCGGCTGCACGAATCAGACGACCCCGCGGAGCGGGCGCGCGGCGCCGCTGCTGGTGTGGCGGGCGGTCCCGGTGGTGGTGGGTGGGGAGTGGAAGGTGAAGGGCTATGTGGAGTTCTGTGGCCTGGCCGTCATCGATCGCCTGGAGTATGTGGTGCAACGTGACGGTGCGTCAGGTCGCATCTTTCCGAAACATCGTCCTCCGCCTCGACCTCGGCCCCGCACCAGCGCATGCCATCTCGTGGGCCAGCGCCAGCGCGTCGGGCATGAACTCATCGGCCTGGTTCAGCACCGCCAGTGTGTCGCCTCGTCCGGGCCGATGCCCTGCTCCAGCACCTGCGTCCGGGCCGCGGCGAGCACATCGGACGTGGGCGGCGCGATCTACGCCTCGGCCGACGTCGTCACCGGGCGATTTCCACTTCGAAGGTGTCGGTAACGAGACGGGCGTACGGGGTGGTCGCGGCGCGCACCAGGTCGACAACGTCCTGCAGTTCGCGCGAGGACAACAGCGGGAAGTCGGTACGGATCGGGCCGGCCGCGCGCATGCGTTCGATGTCGGCCTTTGGGACGAGTGCGCGGAGAATCAGCTCGTCGTCGTCGGTGGTGTCGTAATGGCGACGCAGCTCGTCCTCGCTCTGCTGCGTCGGTGGATTGTCCAACACCGCTGCGGCCCGCGCGCTGCTCAGAATCCTGTCCTGGACGTCCGGGTCGAACGGTGATGTCGGCTCGCCGTAGAACTGGCCGGCGAATGCCACCATCTGATCGGTGATCGTCTTGTACCGCTCGCCCTCCAGCACGTTGAGAACTGCTTGGGTGGCGATGATCTGGCTGAACGGCGTGGCCATCACCACCCAGCCACACTCCGCACGCACGCGGGGGATCTCCTCCAGTACTTCCTGCAGTCGATCGGCGATGTTGTGCTCACGCAGTTGACGCAGCAGCGATCCCATCATCCCGCCGGGGACCTGGTGCTGCAGCTGTAGCAGGTCGTACTCGGCGAACTGATGTGTCGGGAAGCCCGCGGCACGGCCGACCCGCTCGAAATGCTCCGCAACCGGCGGGAGCGTGCGCTTGTCGATGCTGTGGGTGTATCCACGTATCTCCAGATTGCGCAGCACCGACTCGGTCGACGGGACGGAGGCCGCGTTCGCCATCGGCCGCGACGCGGTGTGCAGGCAATCGGCGAGCCCCAATTCCACCGCCTCGAGGTAGGCAGGGCCCGACATACCCAGCAGATTGTTCGCATGGAACTCGATCTTCTTGCCGCCCACGGCCGCCTTCAGCTTGGGCGCGAGCTGACCCAGTCGGCGCACGTCGAGGATGCCCGCGGAGTCGTACCACAGCAGCCCGTCAACCTCCCGCAGCGTTGAGATACGTCCTGCCAGGTTCGCGAAGTACTCGTCGGTGTGCACCGGACTGATCGAGAACCCGAGAGCCACCACAACCTCGGAGCCGAACTGCTTGGCCAGCCGAGCCAGGCGCTGGATCTTGTCGAGGTTGTAGAGGCAGTCGTAGATCCAGTAGCTGCGGACTC
>DATAWX010000037.1:0-30500 GCA_036266995.1 Pseudonocardiaceae bacterium
AGCACCCGCAGTGGCCGCTGCTGGTGCTCCTCGCCGACACCTCGTGAGTGGCATTGAGTGCTATAACACTGTTTGCCACTCACGACCGCTTCGCCCACCTCCGCAGTCGACCCGTGGCTCGTCGGGCCACCTCGCTGGGGCCGCCGGCGGCGAGGTATTCCCGCGCCAGGGCGGCGTCTCTGCGCAGCGTGCTGGCTACTCCGGTCCGGCGGTCGAGGGCTTCCGGCGGGGTGCCGCGCAACCGGTCGGGAGCGGGCCGTGGGTGTCGGCAGAACTCGATGAGCGGTGCGAGCACGGCCTCCCAGGTGAAGCGCTGGGCCACTGCGGCGATTCGGTCCCGGCAGCCGGCGGCGAAGTCGTCGTCGTAGAGCACCCGCTGCAGCGCCGCGGCCAGCGCCACCGGATCTCCCGCGGGTACCACCACGCCGAGTTCCTCGGCTGCGACCAGCTCAGCGAAGGCGTCGCCGTCCGTGGTGACGATGGGTAGCCCCGCCCAGAGGTAGTCCAGCACCCGGGTACGGAAGGCGAAGGTGGTCTCGACGTGCTCAAAGTGCGTCGTGACGCCGGCGTCGGCGTCGAGCAGCCAGTTCTGCCGGTCGGCGTAGGGCACCCAGGTCTCGTTGAAGAACACCTGCTTCCCGGTGAGCCCGAGGTTGTGCGCGAGCCGGCGGGTCTGCCCGGCCATGCCCATCTCGGGCACGTCGGGGTTCGGGTGGCGCATCCCGAGGAACACCAGCCGAAGGTCCGGGTGCTCGGCGCCCAACGTGTGCACGGCGTGCAGCAGCGTCAGCGGGTCGAACCAAGTGTAGACGCCGCCCGCCCAGAGCACGACTTTCTCCCGCGGTCCCAGCCCGAGGGTGTCGCGTAACCCAGGACCGGTGCGCTGCGGTGGCTTGCCGGACAACCCAAATGGCGCGACCGCGAGCAGCGAGCGGGTCGTCGGGTCTGCGTCGTAGACGGTGGGGGACAGCCGCCCGATCGCGGCCAGATGCCCGAGCCAGAAATGCCGCTGCCGCTGCGAGGCGCACAGGAAGAAGTCGCCGCGGCGCAGTTGGGTCGACAACACGGCGGTGACCGCGTCGACGACCTGCGTGCGCTGATCGTCATCCAGATCTCGTCCCTGCTCGAGTTGCTCGAGGTGCATCGGGTCGTAGATGTCGGCGATGACGAGGTGATTGGAAGTCTTTAACGACGGCACGTGCTCGAGCACGTGGCCTTGAAGGACTACCAACTGCGCCCAGTCCAGCTCGGGGCCCATCGACCGGGGAGCCACCTGCCGCACGTCGAACTCGGCTGGACAGTGGGTGGCCATGGAGCAGTCACTGTGCTGGTTGAGGCTGATCAGGCGCACGTCATGCTCGCCGGAGAGCACCTCAGCCATGTTCCAGGCGCGGATCGCCGGCCCGGCCATCCGCGACGACACCGCGTCCGCGGTGATGATGAGGATCCGCCGTCGGGCCCCGTACCCCTGCGCCACGCCCAGCGCTTCGACGATCGAGTCGTGGGCGAGCAGGTAGGGGATCTCCGGGGAGGTGCGTTCCAGGGCGTTGCGCATCAGCGGGAGCAGGTCGGCGTCGGTGCGGACCCGGGCGGCCTGCTCGACGCGACGCGACGCGGCCAGCGCGGGGAGCATCTCGACGAACCGGTCGATGGCGTAGATCCCGGCCATGGTCACCCGGGGTACGGCCATGGGGCCGGGGGTCTCGGCTCCGGGGCCGCGGCGGGTCATCTCCAACTCGGCCGGGTCGCACCCGCCGCGAGCAGTGGCTCGCCGCACCGCCAGGGCGAGCGCGGCGGGCAGCACGGTGGCCAGCGTCTCGTCGGAGACGTTCTTGTACAGCGCGGCGAGCGCGTTGCGTTCCAGCAGGTAGGTCTCCCGGGCCGGGTCGGCCCCGTGCAGCGAGGCGTGGTGACGGTGATAAGCGATCGACCGCGGCTCGTAGCGCACCCGGTACCCGCGCAGGTTCAGCCGCCAGCCGAGGTCGACGTCCTCGCAGAACATGAAGAACCGCTCGTCGAATCCACCGAGTCGCTCGAAGACCTCGCGCCGGACCAGCAGCGCGGCACCGGTGCCGAACAGCACGTCGCGGGCGGTGTCGTGGGCGCCGTCATCGGGCTTGCCGACGTGTGGCTTGTACCCCATCCCGTACCAGGTCAAGCCGCCGTCGACGTAGTCGATCCGCTCGCCGTCCCAGTCCAGCACCTTGCTGGCCACCGCGGCGACGGCGGGACCATCGCGGAATGCCTCGACCGCGGCGCGCACCCAGTCCCGATGCGGCCGCGCGTCGCTGTTGAGGAAGCCGACGATCTCGCCGGTGGCGTGGGTGACCCCGAGGTTGCAGCCGCCAGCGAAGCCGGTATTGGTGTCTGAGCGGATCAGCCGGGCCTGCGGTACCGCGGCGGCGATCTGCTGCGCGCTGCCGTCGCCGGACGCGTTGTCCACGCAGATCAGCTCAAGCGCCTCGGGGGACCAGTCCAGATCGTCACGCAGCGCGCGCAGGCAGGTCACGCTGTGTTCGGCACCACGGTAGTTGACCACGATCACCGACACCTTCGGCGGCACGCACTCACCCACGGCGTCTCCCTCACTCAGCGGCCGCCCAGGGTGCCCCATCCCGCATTCAGCGGGCTCAGCGGGGTTTAAGGAGTATCGAATAACCGCGCTGGCCCGCTGATGCGCGGACGACGAGGCGGGGATCAGGGGCGGCCGGCCCAGGTGGACCAGACTTCGGCGCGGCTTATCGCGGCGTGGCGGCTGATCTGGTGGCGGGCGAGCAGGGTTGTGGGTAGCCGGGTCGCCACCTCCGCTAGCACCTGTAGGCGTAGTCGCAGCGCGAAGTTCGGCGCCGCCGGACGGTTTCGGCGAAACGGCAGCATCAGGGTCAACCCGGTGAAGCGGGCCAGTTCCCGGGCGGCCACCCCAGCCGGGGCACAACGCAGCAGCACCAGCAGCCGGTTGCGCTCGTTCCAGCGGTGAAAGGGCGGCGTGCCGTGCTCTGTCGAGGCGCCCCCCACGTGCCGGACCCGCGCGCTGGGAACGGCGATCACCCCGAAGCCCGCCAGCCGCAACCGCCACGAGGTGTCGGTGTCCTCGTAGTAGCAGAACAGGGAGCTCGGAACACCGCCGGCGGCGCGCAGCGCGTCGGTTCGCAGCAACGCGGCTCCACCGCAGAAGCCGAACGGCAGCGCCCCGGTGGTGTCGCGGCCGTGCCCTATGCGGGTGAGCGCCACACCGGTCGATGTCACGGCGCCGTCCGCGGTGTGCAATACCGAAGTCGCGGCGGCGGCCGTGGCATCCTCGTCCAGCGCGTGTTCCAGCGCCGAGAGCCACCCCGGCTCCGGCTGCGCGTCATCGTTGAGCCATGCCATGAACGGCGTGTTGACCTGCGGTAACGCTGCGGCCAGCGCCCCCGAGTAGCCGACGTTACGGGGCATCCTCAGCACACGGGCACGGTGTCGGGCGATCTCGTCGGCGGTACCGTCGGTTGAGGAGTTGTCGACCACCAGCACCTGGTGCGGGCGGTTCTGCGCGGCCAGCGCGTCCAGACAAGGCCCGATCAAACCGTGCCCTCGCCAGGTGACCACGACCACCGTGGTTCGGGGCAGTGCTGACACGGGGCGTGACGGTACCCGTGCCACACTGCCGCGCGTGCCTAAGCTGGTGGTGCTGCTGGAGCAGCTGCTCGCGCCGGTGCCGGGGGGAACCGGGCGGTACTCCCGCGAACTCACCGCGGCACTGGCCGCCACCGCACCGGCCGGCTGGACGGTCGCCAGCGCGGTCGCCCGGCACGCCGACCCCACCCCGGCGATCATCCCCGGAGTCCAGGGGCCGCACCTGCTGCCCCTGCCCCACCAGGCGCTCGTCGCTGCCTGGGACGCCGGCATCCCGCTGTGGCCAGGGGGAGACGCTGTGCACGCCCCGACACCGCTGGCCCCACCGGGACCCAGCCGCGGCCGCAGCCTCGTGGTCACCGTGCATGACACGGTGCCCTGGACCCATCCTGACGGGTTGACCCACCGCGGGGCTGCCTGGCACCGCCGCAACATCAAGCGCGCGGCAAGGCGGGCGGGTGCCCTCGTGGTTCCCACCGCCACGGTTGCCGACGACCTGGCGCGCCAGGTGCCCTGTCAGGCTCCGGTGCACGTGGCCGGCGAGGGGGTCACCAGGGCCGTGACGCGGCTGCCGCCCGCCGCCGCCGCCATCGCCCTCCAGCTGCGGCTCCCGCCGCGTTACCTGCTCGCGGTCGGCACCATCGAACCGCGCAAGGGGATCGATACGCTGCTCGCCGCGCTGGCCGCCCCGCATGGTCCGGAGCTACCGGTGGTTCTGGTAGGCCAGCCAGGTTGGGGGCAGGTCGACCCGGCCGCGCTGGCCCGGCGGTGCGGGCTGGATCCAGCCCGGGCACACGTGGTGGGCCAGCTCAGTGACCCTGAGCTGGCCGTCGTTCTGCGCGGCGCAGCTGTGCTCGTGGCGCCGAGCCTGGCCGAGGGTTTCGGCCTGCCGGTGCTGGAGGCGATGGCCGCAGGCGTACCGGTAGTGCATTCCGACGCCCCCGCGCTGGTGGAGGTCGCCGGGGGTGCTGGCGTGACGGTCAGGCGCAACGATCCCCTCGCCCTGGCCGGCGCCCTGCGCGTGGTGCTGTCCGATGCGGACGCGATGCAGGCCATGCGCATTGCGGGTCGGCGCCGGGCGGAGCAGTTCAGCTGGGAGAGCACCGCCCGCCTGGTGTGGTCAGTGCACCTGGAGCTATACCAAGCACGGGCACACTGCGTTATCTCATAAGCTCCCTGCGTGTTCACCGAGCCACGGGTGCTCATCGACGCGACGGCGGTCCCAGCAGACCGTGGTGGTGTCGGTCGCTACGTGGATTGCCTGGTCGCGGCGCTGGAAGCAGACGGCGCCGCGCCGATGGTGGTGTGCCAGCCGCGCGACGCGCAGCTCTACGCCGCGCTGGCTCCGCACGCCGACGTGCTGCCTGCCGTGGAGCGCCTCGTCGCCCGGACCGCGCGCCTGACCTGGGAGCAGACCACCCTGCCCTGGCTGATGCGGCGGGCACGAGTCGATGTGCTGCACTGCCCGCACTACACGATGCCGCTGGCCAGCCCGGTGGCCACGGTGGTCACCTTGCACGACGCGACGTTCTTCACTGACCCGGGCGTGCACTCGCCGGTCAAGGCACGGTTCTTCCGTACCTGGACGCGGACCTCGTTGCGCAACGCCAATGTGTGCGTGGTGCCCAGCGTGTCGACGGCCCGCGAACTGGGACGCGTCGCCGGCGCGGACGTCGATGCCCTGCGCGTGGTGCCCCATGGGGTGGACGCCGACCGCTTCCACCCTCCGTCGCTGGAGGAGATATCCGTGGTCCGGCGCCGGCTGCGCCTGGACGCGGGCTCGTATGTGGCTTTTCTCGGAGCGCTTGAGCCACGCAAGAACGTGCCGGCGTTGATCCGTGGGTTCGCCCGGGCAAGCCAGCGTCGCGCCGACCCGCCCGCCTTGGTATTGGCCGGGCAGCCGGGCTGGGACAGCCAGGTTGAGCGCGAACTGCAGGCTGTGCCGCACCGGATTCGGGTGATCCGGTCCGGTTATCTCCCGCTCGCAGAGCTGTCCGGGTTCCTCGGTGGCGCGGCTGTGGTGGCATACCCGTCGCTGGGGGAGGGGTTCGGGTTGCCGGTGCTGGAGGCGATGGCGGCTGGGGCCGCCGTGCTGACCACCCGGCGTCTCTCCTTGCCCGAGGTCGGCGGGGATGCAGTGGCCTACTGCGGCATCGACGCCAACGACATCGCCGCTGGTCTTGTCGAACTGCTCGATGATCCAGCTCGCCGGGCGGAGCTCTCGGCTGCCGCGCAGCGGCGAGCCAAGGACTTCTCCTGGGCAGTGAGCGCGACGCTGCACCGGGAGGCGTACAGCCACGCCGCGGTGGCGCGCCGGCGATCCCGCTAGGCCCGCTGCGCCCGACGAGGTGCAGAATCGAATGCCGTGCCTCCCCACAACGTCTATGGCGACGAACTGGCGGTCGTCACGGTGACCTACTCACCCGGCGACACCCTGAACACATTCCTGGATTCGGTGGTCAAGGCCACCAGCCGCCCGCTGCGGGTGCTGCTGGTCGACAACGGATCCACCGACGGTGCGCCCGAGCGAGCGATCCGCCGTGATGGTGTGGCGCTGCTGTGCACCGGGGAAAACGTCGGATACGGCAGTGCCGCCAACCGGGGGGTCGTCGAGTGGGGACCCGAGGTGGGCTGGGTGGTGGTGGCCAACCCGGACATCGAGTGGCACCCAGGCAGCCTCGACGAGCTGCTCGAGGCTGCTCAGCGATGGCCGAGAGCCGGCGCGCTGGGGCCGCTGATCCGGCAACCGGACTCGACGGTGTACCCGTCGGCGCGGCTGCTGCCTGCGTTGGGCCGCGGCATCGGGCACGCAGTACTCGGTCCGATCTGGGCGGGCAACCCGTGGACCACTGCTTACCGGCAATCCGACACCGCCCTGGGCGAGCGGACCGCCCAATGGCTGTCCGGGTCGTGCCTGCTGCTACGCCGGAGCGCATTCGAAGCTGTCGGCGGGTTCGACCCGCGCTACTTCATGTACTTCGAGGACGTCGACCTCGGCGATCGGCTGGGTCGCGCCGGGTGGCTCAACGTCTACGTGCCCAGCGCGGAGGTCACCCACCTCGGTGGGCACTCCACCAGCCGAGTCTGCGAGCAGATGCTCGCCGAACACCACCGCAGCACCTATCGCTACCTCGCTGACCGGCACCCTGGCCCGCTGTATGCCCCCCTGCGGCTGGCGCTGCGAGCCGGGTTGGCCGGCCGGTTGCAGATGGTGGGGCGCGCTGCCCGGCGTGGGTAGTGAACGCTCGCGCCGAGCGCGGGCAGGACGCGGATCGCGGCCTGATCAAATCGGTGACCGGTGTCAGTCCACTGTGATGGTGACCATATGGCGGCGCGGCATTCGGACGGTGCTAGTATCGAACATGTGTTCGATCAGTGTCTGGAAGAGGAGATGCCGCCCGCCGACGTCCCGGTCGGCGAGGATTGGTTCGACCCGGCCTGGCTCGATCATGTCCCGGAACCGGAGGACACGGGTCAGCTGCCGATGGCGCAGTGTGCGCCGTCGGGATGGCTGGCATTGGAGCTTGATCAAGGAACGGTCGACACGGTCAGATTGTCCGACGCGGAGCTGATCGACACGATGGTTGGCTTCGAACGCGTCGTGGCGTGGGCCGGAGCCCGGCAAGCCGCGCTGCTCGCGGAGTTCGCCCGCCGCAGACCGGACGGCTACTCCCAGCCAACACGATCAGACGTACCGTCGCCGTGCAGCGAGTTCGCCTCCGACGAGGTCGGGCTGGCACTGCGGCTGTCGCGGACCACCGCAGCCAACCGGTTGGTGATGGCCCAGGCACTGGTGACCGATCTGCCTGGGACGTTGGCCGCATGGGAGGCCGGGCAGCTCGATGTGATGAAGGTGCGGGCGATCACCGAGACCGGCTACCTGCTCACCAGTGACCAGGCAGCCGCGTTGGAAGCGCGGGTACTGCCCCGCGCTGGGCAGCAGACCCTGTCGCAGCTGCGGGCCGCGCTAGCCCGGGCGGTGCTGGCGATCGACCCGGATGGCGCGGCGGCCCGTTACCGTGAACGACGCAAGGACCGGCGGGTGGTGGTGTCCCCGGACGGCGACGGCATGGCCTCGTTGTGGGCGCTGCTCTCCGCACCGGATGCCACCGCTGCCTATCAGCGGCTGTGCCAGCTGGCCCGACGGCTCGGCGCCGACGATCCACGCGGAATGGACGCCCGCCGCGCTGACCTGCTCGTTGACCTGCTGACCGGGCGACGGTGCGCGGCCACCGGTGACTGCCCCGACGACTGTGACGGTGACTGCCACGACACTCCCACCACCGACGCTGGGGTCGTCGTGGAGGCCACGAATGCCGAGCCTGCGGGAGGCGATCCCGCGCCCAGTCAAGCTGCGGCGCACTGCTGTGGCGTAACCCATGGTGGGGCCGCAGGGCCGGGCAAGCCGCTGGTATCCGTGATCGTGCCGATCACGATGCTGCTCGGGCTTGATGAACAGCCCGGAGAACTGGTCGGCTACGGCCCCATACCGGCGCCGCTGGCCCGGGAGATCGCCGCCGAGGGCACGTGGCGACGGCTGTTGACCGACCCAGCATCGGGAACCCTGCTCGACCACGGGCGCACCACCTACACCCCACCGGTCGGATTGGCCGACTTCGTTCGAGCTCGCGACGTTTACTGCCGGTTCCCGTCCTGCCAGCAGCGGGCGACCACCGCTGATCTTGATCACACGATCCCCTACGAGCCCGGTGGTGGTTCGACCAGCGAGCACAATCTGTATGCCAGTTGTCGGCATCACCACCGGCTCAAGACGCATGCTCCCGGTTGGAATGTCGAGCAGCACTCCGACGGCCGGGTCACCTTCACGACCGCCACCGGGCACTCTTACACCAGTTGGCCCCACGACTACCGCGCCGATTCCGAGCCACCACCCCGCCCCGCCGACAGCAGAGCCGCCGTTGGGCACGAGCCGCCCGATCCCGATCCCCCTCCCTTCTGACGCTGGACCCGTTGTGGGCGCCGGGCAGCTTCGTGGCAAGGTCTCAGGCGTCCCGCTGTGCCAGGTCGCAGCATGCAACCGACAGGTTGGTCGCCACCGTGCGCAGGTGGTGATCCTCTAGGGAGGTCCCACTGTGGTGTCGTGCCCTGCCGCCGGGTCGGTTGAGGTGCTGCCGGGTGTCGAGGCCGTGGTGCTGGTCGGGGGCTTGGGTACCCGGATGCGGCCGCTGACCCTGTCCGCGCCTAAGCCCATGCTGCCCACCGCGGGCGTGCCGTTCCTCACCCACTTGCTGGCTCGGATCCGCACCGCCGGGGTGCGGCACGTGGTGCTGGGCACCTCGTATCGCGCCGAGGTGTTCGCTACCCACTTCGGTGACGGATCAAAGCTGGGACTGACGCTGGACTACGTCGTCGAGGACGAGCCGCTGGGTACCGGGGGCGGCATCCGTAACGTTGCCTCAACGCTCAGTGAACCCGATGTGCTGGTGTTCAACGGCGACGTGTTGTCCGGTCTGGACCCGGCCGAGGTGGTGCGAACCCATCGCAGTAGGGAGGCGGACGTGACACTGCACCTGGTGCGGGTACCCGATCCGCGGGCTTTCGGCTGCGTACCGACCACCGCGGCCGGCCGGGTGTTCGGGTTCCTGGAGAAGAGCGACGACCCGCCGACCGACCTGATCAACGCTGGCTGCTACGTGTTTCGCCGGGAAGTGATCGAGTCGATCCCACCGGGCCGCGCGGTGTCGGTGGAGCGCGAGACGTTTCCCGGGTTGCTCGCGGCGGGCGCCCGGGTACATGCCCACGTCGACGCCTCCTACTGGCTGGACCTGGGTACCCCCGCCGCGTTCGTGCAAGGCTCCGCCGACCTGGTGCGTGGCCTGGCGCCGTCGCCTGCGCTGCCCGGACCAGTGGGGGAGGCGCTGCTCCTGCCCGGCGCTGTCGTGCACCCGCAGGCGCAGGTCGGGGGTGGTTCGGTGGTGGGTGCGGACGCCGTGGTCCAGCGCGGAGCGCAGGTGCTCGGCTCGGTGCTGATGGACCGTGCTCAGGTCGGTCCCGGCGCGCACGTGCAGCGCAGCGTGCTGGGCATCGGCGCGCGGGTGGGTGCGGGCGCCGTGCTGCACGATGCGGTGATCGGTGACGGCGCGGTGGTAGGCGCACGCTGCGAGCTGCGGGATGGGCTGCGGCTCTGGCCGGGGGTAGTGCTGCCCGATGACAGCGTGCGTTTCTCCGCGAATGTCTGAGACCTGCTCGCAGGGTCGAAGCAGTGGCCCCGAGACCTGCTCGCAGGGTCGAAGCAGTGGCCCTGAGACCTGCTCGCAGGGTCGAAGCAACAGCTCTGAGACCTGCTGGACGCCTGAGGGCCCGCTGGATCTTCATGCGGTGCTGGCTCCGCTGCGCCGCGGGCGGGGGGACCCCACGATGCGGGTGGATGCTGACGGCACGGTGTGGCGCGCGGGTACCACCCCGGCCGGCCCTGCCACTTTGGCGCTTCGGCGCGACAACGGCGGCACGGTGCACACCACCGGATGGGGACCGGGCGTCGCGTGGGCACTGGACGGGTTGCCCGGGTTGCTCGGCGCCGGTGACGACGACAGTGCCTTCGTGTCGCACCACCCATTGATCGCGCAGGCCCGGCGCCGCGCACCCGGCTTGCGCCTGGGCGCCACCCGCCGGGTGTGGGACGTGCTGTTGCCCGCGGTGCTGGAGCAGAAGGTCACCGGTGTGGAAGCTCGGCGTTCCTGGCGGGAGCTGTGCTGGCGCTTCGGAGAATTGGCGCCTGGTCCCGCGCAGCTGCGGCTGCCACCGTCGCCGGCGGCGGTGCGCGCAATCCCGGATTGGGAGTGGCACCGCGCCGGGGTGGACCGCTCCCGGCGCCGGGCCCTGCTGGCGGCGGCCGCGGTGGCGCACCGGCTTGAGGGCGCGGTGACACTGGGCGGGAAGGCCGGCCGTGACCTGCTGTGCAAGGTGCCCGGGATAGGGATCTGGACGGCCGCCGAGGTGGCGCAGCGGGCCTGGGCGGATGCCGATGCGGTCAGCGTCGGAGACTTCCACATCCCATCCGTCGTCGGTTACGCCCTGGTGGGCAGGCCACTGGATGATGCCGGCATGCTCGAGGTCCTCGCGCCCTACGCACCACAGCGGCACCGGGCGGTGCGTTACGTGGAGGCCTCGGGGTTCCGCCGTCCCCGCTTCGGCCCCCGGTTTTCTGCCCGCGATTACCGCGCCATGTGATTAAACGCATTAGCCGGGTGCGAGGGGATCGGTCAGGCTGGACCGATGGGTGGTCTGACGGTCCGGCGCGGCAGTGTGATTCGCCTCGGGTTACTTGCGGTGCTCTGGGGATCCAGCTTCTTGTGGATCAAGATCGGGCTTCGCGGGTTCACGCCGATGCAGTTGGTGTTTCTGCGGTTGCTGTTCGCCGCCGGTCTCCTGCTGCTGATCTGCCGGATCCGCCGGTTGCGGCTACCGCGCGAACCGGTCGTGTGGCTGCACTTCGCGGTGGCCGCGACTGTCGGCAACGTCGCGCCGTTCTTCCTGTTCGGGGTCGGCGAGCGGACTGTCGACTCGGGTTTGGCCGCCATCCTCAACGCGACGACCCCACTGTGGACGGTCACGGTGGCGCTGCTGGCGGGTACCGAGCGTGCCATGTCGTCGACCCGTGCCGCCGGCCTGCTCCTCGGCTTCGCCGGCACGCTGGTGATCTTCGCGCCGTGGAGATCCGGCGGCAGCCTCGGTGGTGCGGCGGCCTGCCTCACCGCGTCCGCCCTCTATGGCGTGACGTTCGTGTATGTGGGCCGGTTCCTCACCGGCCGGGACCTGGCCCCGACGGTTCTGTCCACCGGCCAGCTCACCGCCGCAACAGTGCTGTCGGCGCTCGCGCTTCCGATCGGCTGGCATGCCCCGCAGCTGCGCCCGGACGCCATCGGGAGCGTCGCTGTGCTCGGGCTGCTCGGCACCGGCGTCGCCTACATCCTGAACTACCGGCTGATCACCGATGATGGTCCGACCGTGGCTTCCACTGTCACTTATCTGATCCCGGTGGTCGCCGTCGTGTTCGGTTACGCCGTCCTGGGCGAGTCGCTGAGCCTCCGGGTGCTCGCCGGTATGGCTGTGGTCCTCGTTGGCGTCGGCCTGGTTCGGCGCAGCGCAGCCCGCCCGCCGGACCCCGCTGCCGGGCTGCCAGGGCCGGTAGGAGCGGCGGTCCAGGGCGATAGGCCCGGCCCGCAAAGTGTGCGCGGTCGGTGAGGCTCGCGACCAGCTCCGAGACTTATCTGCCTGACGGCAAACTCGTACCGGTTGGTCGCAGGCGTGCCAGCGCGGACGCCAGGCCGGGCGGGGGAGCGGCCACCGGCCACCAGGCCAGGTCAAGGGACTCCGAACTACGCACCGGCCGAGCGTCTGCGGGGGCGTGCAGCAGGAACTGCACGTCGAAATGCCGGGTGGGCAGGCCCAGCGAGCAGGTGATCGGGTGCACGTCCAGGTGCAGTGGCTGCGGGCCGATCTCCAGATCGCTGATGCCGGATTCCTCGGTCGCCTCCCGCAACGCCGCCGCAGCGAGCCCGGCGTCTCCCTCCTCGCAGTGCCCGCCGAGCTGAAGCCAGTGCCCGACCCGGGGATGCAGCGTCAGCAGCACCTGCGTCCGGTCGTGCGACAGGACCACCGCGGACGCCGTCAGGTGCCCGGGAACGCAGGATCGGGCGCAGCCGTCCGGGCAGGCAGCCAGGAATCCGAGGAAGGCCTCGAGCAGGGCCCGCTGGCCGGCGTCGCCGGGTTCCCAGTGGGACAGCGTTGCCACCGCGTCGGCGTGCACAGCAGCATTCGGGGCGGGGGCGTTCGGTGCGGGGGCGTTCGGCGGGCCGGCATTCGAGCTGGTGATCATCGTGGTGGATTATCGCAGCACCAAGCCATCATCCGGATCACCCGGTGGGCGCGGTTGCAGCGGTTGCGTCGGGTGACCGACGGCGATCGCGCCGAGCGGCCGCCAATCCGGTGGCAGTGTGAGCTCGTCGCGAACCACGTCCGGGCAGAACAGCGTCGAGCCGACCCAGCAGGAGCCCAGGCCCTCAGCGGCCAGCGCTGCCAGCAGGGCCTGCACGGCGGCACCGGCGGCGACGGTGAACATCGCCTCCTCGGCGGCTCGCCGGCGGGGATCGGGGTAGGCGTGCGCGCCATCGGGCACCGCGACCGGCACCAGTACCTCCGGCGCGTCGTAGAGCAGGTCGCCTCGCCGCAGCCGGAGCTCGATGCGGTCATCGGTCAGGCCGTCGCGGTGCAGGTCGGCCCGCCACGCCTGGGTCATCGTCTCGAGCAACCGGCGGCGGACCTGCGGGTCGGCCAGCCAGACGAATCGCACCGGCCGGGTGTGGTGCGGTGCCGGCGCGCGCAGCGCGATCCCGACCGCGCGGCGCAGCGCCGCCGGATCCACTCGGTCGCCACGATACGAGCGCACCGATCGGCGCAGCAGCATCGCATCCGCCCGACCCGCAGCCCGTCCTCGGTCCAGCGCCTCATCGGTGCCCAGCCAGAACAGGTCGTCGGTCAGTGGGCGGACCAGATCCGCCGCGGTGCTGGCGTCGTCGTCGTGCGCGAGCCCGCGTAACACCGCCACCGGCACCCCAGCCAGCTTGCCCTTGACGAGGTCGGCGGCCGCGGCCACCTCGTCGGCGACGGCGACCTCGGTGACCGCCAGTTCGTTGCCGTACCGGTCGACGGTGCCCAGGTAGCGGTGCAGCACGCTCAACCCGGCGGCCCCGATCGCCACATCGGTCTGCCCGATTCGCCACGCTCGCCCCATCGTGTCGGTGATCACCACCGCGACATCGACACCCAACTGCGCAGCCAGCCCCTGGCGCAGCCGCGCGGCGCTGGCATCCGGGTCGACCGGCAGCAGCGCGATCTCATCAGGCGCGACATTCGACGAATCAACTCCCGACGCGGCCTGCACCAGGCCCAAGGAGTTCTCGGTGATCAGCGTGCGGCCGCGGCGGGCGAGCACCCGCCGGGCCTCGGTGGCGATCAGCTTGCGGCGCGCCGCGTCCCGCGCCGGCGGATCAGTCGGCACCGCGATCAGCCGCCCCTCCACCTTCGACACAACCTTGCTGGTGACGACGACGACGTCGCCGTCGACGAGCCACGGCGCTGCGGTGACCAGCGCGCCGATCAGATCGTCTCCTGGTCGGAACTCGGGCAAGCCTCGGACCGGCAAGATGCGGATCTCACCCGGCGCCGCGTGGTCGGTCACTGGATGGTCGGTCACTGGGTGGTCGGTCACTGGGTGGTCGGTCACTGGGCCAAGGCGAGATCCAGTGCTGCCCGCGCCATCGCCGCGGTCGCCGCGACGTCGGTCATCAGCAACGGGATTTCTCGGACCTCGATCCCGGGTACCGTCGCTTGATCCCCGGTGTGCACCAGCCACCCGTCCAGGATCCCACCCGCGCTGCGCGCCCCGTAGTGCGCAGCCACCGCCCCCGCTTCGCACGGCACGCCGATAGCGGCTAGGCAGGCCTCGGCCATCCCGCGCACCGCGCGGCCACCGACGATCGGGGATAGCCCGATCACCCGTGCGCCTGCGCGTCGCAGCGCGTGCCGGATCCCCGGCACAGCCAACACGCTGCCGATCGACACCACCGGATTGGACGGCGCGAGCAGCAGGGCGTCCGCCTCTGCGATCGCGTCGAGCACCCCGGCAGCCGGCTCGGCGGTATCCGCGCCCACCGGCACGAACTCGCTGACCGGCAGTTGTGCGTGGTAGCGGATCCACCACTCCTGGAAGTGCATCGCGCGCCGGATCGGTGCTTGTCGACCGCCGGGTTCGTCGGCGACCACGACATGGGTTTCGCAGCGATCATCGGTGGCCGGCAGCAGCCGCACCCCGGGCCGCCACCGATCACACAGCGCCGCGGTCACCGCGGACAGCGGGTAGCCGGCCTGCAGCATCCGGGTACGGACCAGGTGGGTGGCCAGGTCCAGATCGCCCAGCCCGAACCACGCCGGGTCAGCGCCGTAGCGCGCCAGCTCCGCTTTGACCACCCAGGTCTCGTCGGCACGTCCCCAGCCGCGTTCGGTATCAATCCCGTGGCCGAGGGTGTACATGCAGGTGTCCAGATCCGGGCAGATCCGCAAGCCATGCAGCCAGATGTCGTCGCCGGTATTGACCACCGCAGTGATGTCATGCGTGGCGGTGTCGTGCTCGCCGAGACCGAGCGCGGCCTTGAGCCCGAGGAGAAACCGGGCGCCACCGACGCCGCCGACCAGCACCACGACCTTCACGACAGGGGTCAGGGTTTGTCGTTGGCCGAGGACTGCCGGTCGAACGTGGTCTGCACCTGCTGGGAAGGAGTGAAGCGCTCAGCGTCGACGTACGAACGGTAGGACGCGCGGTCGGCGCGAGTGAGCGCGACGTCGTTGACGAAGGGGGTGAGCAAATTGCGGGGCCATAGCCGGCGTGCCCGCACCACGTTGATTTCCGCGCAGAACACCACGACGACCGCCTGCAGGTACAGCCAGGCCAGCAACCCGAGAACCAGCCCGAAGACGCCGTAGATCTGCGAGGAATCGCTGAGCTCATAACTGACGAACAAGGCGCCCACGATCTGCAGCACCTCGACCGCGACCCCGGCGGCGACCGCACCCGGCATCAGGTCCGCCAGCGGAACTTCCCGGGCGGTCAACACCCGAAAGCCGATAAGAAACGCACCCACGTTGACGATCATCGCGACCGCGATCGCCCCATATCGTATGCCGGCGCCGAAGCCGTAGCCGGCGGCCACCGGGCCGACCGCGGCCAGTGCGGTGGTGATCAGAACGACCGCCCCGATCAAGACGAACAACACCAGGCCGCGCAGCCGGGATACCATTGGGTCGGGGCGGGCGAAGCGCGGCACGGCCCACACCCGGTTCAACGCCGTCTGGATGGCCACCGAGACACCCAGGCCGCCGTAGATCGCGCCGAGGATGCCCAGGAGCACCCCAACGCTGCTGCCGTGGATCGAGCTGACGTTCTGCTGCAGCTGCGGCCCGACGATCGGGAATTGCTGCAGCGCCGAGCCGAGCACCGCCTGCTGCCAGTCGGGGTGGCTCTGCAATGTGTAGCCCAGCACGCTGATCAGCAAGAGGAGCCCGGGAAACAGCGAGACGAAACCGTAGTAGGTGATCAGGACGGCGAGGTAGCCGCCCTGATCGTCGACGAACTTGTAGACCACCGCCAACGGGAAACCCAACCAGGCATGACGCCGCTGGAAGCCGTCCAGTCGAGCCGTTACACCCATCGCTCGTCCTCGCCGTCCCCCGAATAACACGGTTGAGACACAGACGTTATCCGGGCGCTGATCAATCGTCGAGTTGGGTGGTCGGTGGCGAGCTCGTCAGCGCCAGAAGAGGAACTCCTGGAGACCGGTCACCGCAGTCAACGGATCGCCACCGAGCGCGGCGAAGACCGCGAAGGCGGCGCCGAACAGAGCATTTCCCACCTCGGGTACGCCGATGATCAAAACGAACAGGAGTAAGGGGGCATACCAGCCGAGGCCTCCGGCGAACCGGCGGGCCCGCGCGGGCAAATAAGGTTCCAGAACGCCGAATCCGTCCAACCCCGGCACCGGCAGGATATTGAGCACGAACGCGAGGATCTGTACCAGCGCGAGATAGGACAGGCCAGCGGCGAGCCCGTCCGGGAGGCTGCTGGTGGCGACCACGGCGGTGATCGCGGCCCCGAGTACGAGATTGGTCAGCGGACCGGCCAGCGACACCGCCGAGGCGACCGCTTTCGACCGCAGCGCGGCGCGATTGATCCACACCGCGCCGCCGGGTAGGGGTACTCCACCCAGCGCCAGCAGCGCCAGCGGAAGCAGCAACGACATCACCGGGTCGGTGTAGCGCCGGATGTCCAGGGTGAGGTATCCCTTGGCGCGCACCGAACGGTCGCCGCCCCGGTACGCCGTTACGGCATGCCCGAACTCGTGCAGGCACAGGGCCACCGCCCACCCGCCGAGGACCAGCGCCACGATGCCGGCAGTGCGGGCCGTGCCGCCGGTCAACGCGGCGAGCGCGCCGCCGGCCGCAGTCGTCGCGAGCAGTAACAGGAACAGCGGGCTGGGAGCCAGGCCGGTGGCAGGCACCCGCCTACTCTTACCCACCGGCCGTCGGAGTCTGTCGGCCGGGTGATGCGACCTTGTGACGACGCGACTACGCGGCGTGTCAACTGCGACACGCCAAGTAAGTAACCCGGATCAGCCGAAGGACTTGCATCCCCCCTGACAGGGGTGTAATCACAACCTTGTTATTCTCCCGGCTCGAAGCCCGGGAAGGCGCGAAACCGGGGAGGAACTCTATGGCGAGAAGGGCGGGCCGCCATGGATGAGGGTGACATCAGCTGGCACGCGGAGGACAGGATCGAGCTTCAGGGTGACTGGGGCTCGTTCGACGGGTTCGACCAACAGGAGCAACAGGACTGGCAGGAGCGGGCGCTGTGCGCCCAGACCGATCCAGAGGCGTTTTTCCCTGAGAAGGGCGGATCCACCAGGGAGGCGAAGCTGATCTGCGCGGGCTGCGAGGTCCGGGCCGAGTGCTTGGAGTACGCGTTGGCCTTCGACGAGCGGTTCGGTATCTGGGGCGGACTTTCGGAGCGTGAGCGCCGCAGACTCAAACGGGGCGCGAGCTGATCCTGGCCGCTGCCCGGAGCTGCCCGAAGTCTGGGCCGATTACGCGGGGACGTTACCGTGTGGCCCCACCAACGGGGATGGACAGGGAGGAGTCGGCGTGTCGCGCACTGCTGGGGTACCTGCCGGCGACCGCAATGCCCGTCGTACCAGCGGTTCTCGCAGCGCGAGCAAGGTCGCGACGCCGGTAGCCCCCAGCGCCCCTAAAGACAACGGCGCACCGGAACGCGACGCAGCGGAACCCGAAACAGCGAAAGCAGGCACGCGAACCCGGCCGCGGCCCTCGCCACTGCCCAAGAAGCCTGACTCAGAGAGTTCGCAGAGCGCTACGGACCGTAGCGACTTGAGTGTGCTCACGTTGGACGACGTCGGAGTCGGCACCCGCATCCGGCAGTTCCTGCTCTCCCCGCCCGCGTTGCTGGCCGCGGCGATGACCGTGCTCGCCGTGCTGCTCAACCGCCACCGGTTGGCGCTGGACCTGGCCGGTGGCCGGTTGCTGCCGGTGGAGAGCCTGGGTCAGACCTGGTCGTCTTACCTGGCGTCGTGGCACCCGGTTGGCGGCGGGAGCGCGGCCCCCGCGCCGGCTGCGCTGGCCGTCCTCGGTGTGCTCGGTCTCCCGGTGGGATCGCCGGCCGTCGCGGTGTCGCTGCTGCTGTTGGCCGCGCTGCCGCTGGCCGCGCTGTCCGCCTATCGGGCCACCCGCGCACTACCGGCCAGTGCCGAGCGGCGAGCGTTGGCCGCCGCTGCCTACGCATTGCTGCCGCCGGCCATCGCCGGGTTGGCGCAGGGCCGGATCGACGTCGTGGTGACCTATCTGCTGTTGCCGCTCGTCCTGGCCGGTGTGGCGGCACTGCTACGCGGTGGGACGGGCAGGCGATCCGGTGGCTGGCTGTCCACCGCGGCCGCTACCGCGCTGGGGCTTGCCGTGATCGGCGCGTTCGCGCCCCTGGTGCACCTGCTGGTGCTGACCCTGGTGCTCATCGGTTTCGTGGTGATCCCGGCTCCCCGAGTGACGACGCTGCGCCGCGCGGTCGGACTGTTCGCCGTGGTGCTCCTGCCGCTGGGGTTGCTCCTGCCGTGGCCGGCGGTGGTGATTCAACGTCCCGAGGTGCTGTTGCACGGGGTGGGCGCAGCGGTGCCCGAGCAGGTACCTGGCTGGCTGCGGCTGCTCGCTTTGGATCCCGGCGGTGCGGGCGCCGCGCCGTGGGTCGGAGTGGTGGTGTTGGCGGCGGCGGTGCTCGCACTCGCCGTTGCGCCATCCCGGGCGATGCTGCCGGCTGCGGGTCTGGTGGCGCTGGGCGCCATCGCGGTCGCGGTGCTGGTTCGAATGCCGATGCGGCCGCTGGCCGGTGGTGATCCCCGGGTTGGTTTCACCGGGGGTGCCCTGTTGTTCGTCGGCTGCGGGTTGCTGTGGATGGTGCTGCTGGCCGGCCGCACCGCGGAGCCGACTCGACAGTGGTTCGGTGACCGGTGGGCTAAGGGATTGTCGGCGATGCCCTGGGTGGGGCTGGCGGCGTTGTCCGCGGCAGCTGTTGCGGTGGGCACCAGTGGTCCCCTGACCAGCGGTCCACCGGCCGGTCTGCCGGTGCTGGCGCCATCACTGGCCGCGGAGCTGGACCGATCTGACACTTCCGTTCTCGTTATTGGTACCCGGGATGAGCCGGTACGGCTGACCAGATCTCGGACCGCACGCTTCGGCGACGATGACATCGCCCCCCTGCGCGCCACCGGCGCCCGGCTGGAGCGGGTGGCGGCTGCACTGCGCGCCGGGCAGCCGGGCGAGACGTCCGCCGCGATGGCGGACGTGGCCGCCACTGGGGTGCAATTCGTCGTGTTGCCCACCGCTGAGCAGGGTGCTCGTGCCCTCGCCGCGGCCGGGCCCCTGGCCAGATCCGCGCCCCGGACCGCGGATGGCAGACCGGTGCTGCGGGTGGTGCGACCGGTATCGGGCGCGGAGCTGCTGGGTCCCGCACTGGCGGAGCAGGCCCGTAGCGGCGCCGCTCCACCCATCGAACCCGGGGTCAGCGGGGTGCTCGCCCCGGCCCAGCCGCCGCAGCTGGCGGTGCGCGTAGCGCCCGGAGCGGACGGCAGGTTGCTCGTGGTCGCCGCCAACGACGAGCCAGGCTGGCAGGCCAGCGTGGATGGTCGGACGGTTCCGGTGGTCCGAGGGTGGGGCCACCAGGTCGCGGTCCCGGTGCCGGGTAGTTCCGCCGAGGTTCGGGTGATCCGTTCGGATGTCGCCAGGACGGCACTCTTGATGATCGAAGGTGCGTTGCTGCTGCTCGTTGCAGGCACTGCGCTGCCGTCTCGGCGCCGGGTGAAGCGCTAGCGCGCCGCGGGCGTCAGCCTGCTGGTGCTTCAGTCCACTTCCGGAGCGCCGTCGATGGTGTCTGGATCGAGGCCCAGATAGTTCGCCACCTGCTCGACCAGCACTTCATGGACGAGGTCTGAAAGGTCGCCGCCGTCTTGCGCCCGAGTCTCCAGCGGCCGTCGGTACAGCACGATCCGGGCTCGGGTGGGTAAGCCGGCCCGGTCCACGCCAGCCTGAACCAGTCGGGCCAGCGGGACGTTTCCGTCCTCCACGACGTCGCTGCCCCAGCTGACAGTGCTGGGATCGCAGTCGGTGACCTCTGGCACGTCGTCAACGGCGACGTCGAGCCGGTCAAGCTCCGCGTGCCAACGCTCGTCGATAGGTTCGAGAGCTTCCAGCACGATCGCGTCGAACCGCTCCGCGCGGCTGCGCGCCGCGGGCAGCGTGGTGGGGTACAGCAAGCCCCGCACCCCGCGGCCGCGCCGGTCGCGGCGTTTGCGTAGCCGCGAGCGGACTGACCGGGTCACCGCCATCAGTAGAGACTACGCCGCTGCCGACGCTGGGCCACGGTCGAGATTGCGCCGCAGCGTGGTGCCCCGCGCGCCTGCCGCACCCGGCGGGACCTGTGCGCTATGGTCCGGCCGTGCGCAGTGGGCGGCGATGCTTGAGGACCGGGTGCACCAACGCGGCCGTTGCCACGCTCACCTTCGTCTATGCCGACTCCACCGCAGTGGTAGGTCCGCTGGCCACCTGCAGCGAGCCGCATTCCTACGACTTGTGCGAGCGGCATGCGCTCCGGCTGACGGCGCCACGAGGGTGGGATGTCGTGCGCCACGACGGCGATTTCACCGAGCCGGAACCCTCAGTCGACGACCTCACGGCGCTGGCCGAAGCGGTACGGGAGGCCGGCCGGGCCGACCGACCAGTGGATCCTGTCCCCACCGCTGCTGCGACCGGCGGCCCTCGCCGCGGCCACCTCAGAATCCTCCCCAACCCAGTAGACGACTGAGCCCATTCCCATGCCCCGGTTCAGCGGGCTCAGCGGGGTAACCGGTAGCCGATCAACCCCGCCCGGCGTGCGCAATGCGAGCTAACGTCTCGTTGATACCGGACCCCGACGTGAGGAGTGCAGTGCGCGACCTGTCAGCGATCGTCAAGGCCTACGACATCCGGGGCGTCGTCGGCGAGCAGCTGAACTCTTCAGTGGTGCGCGACATCGGAGCCGCTTTCGCCGAATTCGTCGGGCGCTCGGACGGTTCGTCCGGGTCGCAAGCAGTAGTCATCGGACACGACATGCGCGACTCATCACCAGGCCTGGCGACCGCGTTCGCGCACGGCGTCACCAGCCGTGACCTCGACGTCATCTCCATCGGGCTGGCCAGCACCGACATGCTGTACTTCGCCTCCGGGCGCCTCGAGCTACCGGGCGCGATGTTCACCGCAAGCCACAATCCGGCCCGTTACAACGGCATCAAGCTCTGCCGAGCAGGGGCTGCCCCGGTTGGCCAGGACAGCGGGCTGGAGGAGATCCGGATCGCGGTCGAGGCTGGCATCGCGCCAGGGACCGGCACCGGTGGTGTCACGGAACGGGACATGCTCGCCGACTACGCTCAGTACCTGCGTTCCCTGGTGGACCTGTCCGGAATCCGGCCGTTGCGCGTGGTTGTGGACGCTGGTAACGGGATGGGCGGGTACACCGTGCCCGCCGTTGTCGAAGGACTGCCGCTGGACCTCATCCCGCTGTATTTCGAACTGGACGGCAATTTCCCGAACCACGAGGCCAACCCGTTGAATCCGGCGAATCTGGTAGATCTGCAGGCTGCCGTGCGCGAGCATGATGCCGACCTGGGCCTGGCCTTGGACGGCGATGCCGACCGTTGCTTCGTGATCGACGAGCGCGGCGAGCCGGTGAGTCCCAGCGCCATCACCGCGTTGGTCGCGACCCGGGAGTTGGCGACTGAGCCCGGTGCTGCGGTGATCTACAACTTGATCACGTCGCAAGCCGTGCCGGAGATCGTCGCCGAACACGGTGGGCGCCCGGTACGCACCCGGGTCGGGCACTCATTCATCAAACAGCGGATGGCGGAGACCGGGGCGATCTTCGGCGGTGAGCATTCCGCGCATTACTATTTCCGCAGTTTCTGGCGCGCTGACTCCGGAATGCTCGCCGCATTGCACGTGCTCGCCGCACTCGGCGGCCAGCAGCGCCCGCTATCGGTGCTGATGGCCGAGTTCACCCGCTACGCCGCATCCGGTGAAATCAACTCCACAGTCGACGACCAGCGGGCCAGGATGGCGGCCGTGCGGGAGTCCTTCACAGCCCGAGAGGGGATCCAGCTCGACGAGCTCGACGGCCTCACCGTACGGTGCCCCAACGGTTCTTGGTTCAACCTGCGCCCGTCGAACACCGAACACCTGCTGCGCCTGAACGTCGAGGCCCGGGATACCGCGGCAGTCAAGGCGTTGCGCGACGAGGTGTTGGCACTGGTGCGCGGCAACTAGGAGGGCGACGACGATGGCCGTGGAGTTAGATCCTGCGCTGATGGAGATCTTGGCGTGCCCGTGCCCGGAGCACGCAGAGCTACGCACCGGTACCGCCGATGATGCTGACGCTGATGCGTTGACCTGCACCGCGTGCGGGCGCAGCTTTCCGGTGACCGATGGTATCCCGGTGCTGCTGCTGCACGAGGCATTGCCCGGGACCGGACCGGACGCCGCCAGCGGCGGTGGTAGCGGGCAGGGCGGCGGGTGATGGGATCCGGTCGGAGCCCATCACCGGGTGATGAGGACGGCTTGCTCGACGACCCTGTGCGTCTGGAGGCCATCGATGCCGGTGGGTTGCTGCGCGCTGCGGCTACCGCGGGTGCCCAAGTGCGTTCCACGGCGGCCGCAGCCGAGGAGGCGGGTCTGCGGCGGCTGACCGGGGAACGTCCACGCGCCCTGGTGTTGTTGACCCGACCGGGGGCGGCGTCCGCCGCCGCGCCACTGCTGCTCGCGCTGCTGGGACCGTCGTGCCCGATACCGGTGGTGGCCACCCGGTCGGTGCCGATGTGGGCGGGCGCGCTGGACATCGTGCTGGCTAACACCCCAGATCCGGGCGATCGGGAGCTGGCCGAGGGTCTCGACCGCGCGGTGCGTCGGGGGGCCCAGGTGGTGCTCACCGCGCCCGCGGACGGCCCGGTGGCGGCCGCGGTGGCAGGTCGAGCGGTGCTGATAGTGCCAAGGATCGAGGTGCCACCGGGGTTGGCGCTGCCCCGGGCCCTGACCGCCGGTCTGTTGCTGTTGGATGCCCTGGGCCTGCTGGCCACCGACATCGAGGCACTGGCCGGTGAGCTGGACCGCGAAGCCGAACGCGACCACGTCGCGCACGAGTCACTGGTCAACCCCGCCAAGTCCTTGGCGTTGCGGCTTACCGGGCGAACCCCGTTGCTGTGGGGTACTGATCCAGTGGCCACCGCGGTGGCGGTGCATTGCGCGGGGGCACTGGCCGCGCATGCCGGGGTGGTAGCGCACGCGGCAGGATTCCACGAGGCGGCAGCGCTGCCGGTGCTGCGTTGGGAGGCAGTTCGCGGGAGCGAGGAGGCCGACATATTCGCTGATCCCTTCGATGACTCTTTGGGGGACCCGTTGGGGGACCCGTTGGGGGATTCCTACGAGGATCCGCCGTGGGGGGCGATGCCGGCCGTGCGGCCGGTGCTGCTCGGTGTGCTCGCCGACGCCGGCAGCGAGCCGGAGCGAGCGGCGGCGTTGGACGCGTTGCCCGCCGCTGATGTGGTAACCGCCGACGAGGAGCTGATGGTGCGCCACGGCGATCCGGGGGCCGCGGCGAGCGCCGCCGCGGTGCTGGCCCTACGGTTCGACTTCGCCGCGTTGTACCTCGGGCTCAGCCGGGGTGTGCTGGGCAGACCCGGTTGGATCGGCTCGGGCGGCTCAGCCGACCCACCCGATGAATAAGCGGATCGTAGGCGGTAAGGGAGGGGTTGTGGAGCTGTTGCGCAACGCGGTTCGGCCTTACGCCTGGGGTTCCCGGACGGCGATCCCGGAGCTTCTCGGCGGTCCGGTCCCCGCCCCGCACCCGCAGGCCGAGCTGTGGCTGGGTGCGCACCCGGCGGATCCGTCGATGCTGATGCACCCGGACGGCGCCCAGACCTCCCTGCTGGAGGCGTTGCGTACCGACCCGTACCGGCACCTCGGGACCCGCTGTGCACAGCGCTGGGGTGGCCAGTTGCCGTTCCTGCTCAAAGTGCTCGCCGCCGAGGAGCCGCTGAGCCTGCAGGCGCACCCTTCGGCGCTCCAGGCTGCTGAGGGCTTCGCTCGGGAGGAGGTCCGGGGAGTCCCCCGGGACGCGCCGGAACGCAATTACGTGGACCCGAGCCACAAACCCGAGCTGATCTGCGCGCTCACCGAGCTCCAGGCGCTGGCCGGTTTCCGGGATCCGCGACGCACCGTCGAGTTGCTCGACGCCCTCGACGCCCCGGAGCTGGATCCCTACCGGGACATGCTCGCGGCCGAACCCAACGCCGACGGGCTGCGAACCCTGTTCACCACCTGGATCACCATGCCTGAAACAGCGATGAAGGCAGTATTGCCAGGCACCCTGGATGCCTGTATCGGATTGCTGCGCCGAGATGGCGTGTGCGGTTCTTCACCCGCCCCATCCGGCGGTTTTCGCGCCTCTCGCGGAGGCGATTTTCGGGCCGAATGTCGAGTGATTCTCGAGCTGGCCGAGACCTATCCAGGCGACGTCGGGGTGCTCGCGGCGCTGCTACTCAACCACGTCGTGCTGGCCCCGGGAGAGGCGATGTACCTGCCCGCCGGTAACCTGCACACCTACCTGCGGGGTACCGGTGTCGAAATCAGCGCGAATTCGGACAACGTACTGCGCGGCGGTTTGACCTCCAAGCACATCGACGTCCCGGAGCTACTGCGGATACTGGACTTCTCCTATGGCGTGCTGCCGGTACAACGCGGTGAACCGGTGGGGTTGCACGAAACTGCTTATCGCACTTTGGCTGAGGAGTTCCAGCTGACTCGGCTGGAATGGGCGGAGGGCGAGTCGACTCCGGTGTGCCTGCACAGTCGGTGGCCGCAGATCCTGCTGTGCACGCAGGGCTCGGCTCAGTTGCATTCCCTGGACGGCGGAAGCGTCACCGTGCGCCGAGGTGGCTCGGTCTGGCTGGCCGCCGAGGACCCCGAAGTCACCCTGTGCCCAGGCCCCGGCCCGGTGCAACTCTTCCGCGCCCTACCCGGGCTCGCGCCGTTACCAGCCCACTCCGAACCATCATTCGGCTCCGATTAGCGATCTATCAGCTGCCGAAACCGCGATTCGCCTGGCGAACAGCGGGCTAGGCATCGGGAGGAGAGAGAGTGTCAGCGGGGGGCGGGACGGCGGCAATCGTCGCGGCGTTGGCGGCTAACGCCGGTATCGCCGCGGCGAAGTTCGTCGGCTTCCTGGTTACCGGGTCATCGTCGATGCTCGCCGAGGCGGTGCATTCGGTGGCCGACACATCCAACCAGGGTCTGCTGCTGATCGGCGGCAAGCGCGCTCGCCGGGAAGCCACCGAGGAACACCCGTTCGGCTACGGTCGCGACCGCTACTTCTACTCCTTCGTGGTGGCGCTGCTGCTGTTCAGCCTCGGTTCGGTGTTCGCACTCTATGAAGGCGGCCACAAGCTGCACAGCCCCGAAGAGATCAGTTCGCCGGTGGTCGCCGTCGGGATCCTGGTCGTGGCGATCCTGCTGGAGGGCCTGAGCTTCCGCACCGCGGTCAGGGAGTCCAGGCCGCTCAAGGGCTCCGGTAGCTGGTGGCGGTTCATCAGGCAGTCGAAGTCCCCGGAACTTCCGGTGGTGCTCTTGGAGGATTCGGGCGCGCTCGTCGGGCTGGCCTTCGCCCTGGTGGGTGTCTGCTTGTCGGTGCTCACCGGGGACCCGGTGTGGGATGCGATCGGCACGCTGGGCATCGGCCTCCTGCTCGGGGTCATCGCGATCATCCTTATCGTGGAGACCAAGAGCCTGCTGATCGGAGAGGGCTCGGGGCCCGACGAACTGCGCACTATCCGTACCGCGTTGGTGGGTCGTGGCGTGGACCGGGTGATCCATCTCAGGACCCAGTACCTGGGCCCGGACGAGCTGCTGGTCGCCGCGAAGATCGCGGTGCCGGCGAGCATGTCCACCGCCGAGGTGGCCCGGGTCATCGACGAGGCGGAGGCCCGGGTCCGCGGCGCCGTCCCCGCCGCCCGGATCATTTACCTGGAACCGGACCTCGATCGCACGCCGGCTGGTACCACCTGATCAACATCGTATGGGGGAGTGTGGGGATGTTTGAGTCACTGTTAGTCGCCAACCGAGGTGAGATCGCCCGGCGGGTCATCCGCTCCGCGCGTGCACTGGGAATACGTACGGTCGCAGTGCACTCCTCTGTAGACGCGGAGCTGCCGTTCGTGGCCGAGGCCGACGACAGGATGGAGTTGACCGGCCCCCCGGCGCAGGCCTACCGCGACGCCCGCCAGCTCCTCGATGTCGCCCGTAAGACCACCGCGGCCGCGGTGCACCCGGGCTACGGGTTCCTGTCAGAGGACGCCGGGTTCGCGCGGGCGGTGTCTGAGGCCGGCCTGGCGTGGATCGGTCCCAGCGCTGAGGCGATCTCCGCGATGGGTGACAAGGTGGCTGCCCGGGAAACGGTGGCCGCCGCCGGCGTGCCGGTGGCGCCCGGTTCGGCGTGCGCGGTGAGCACCGAGGACGCCGCGGTGGCCGAGGCCGGCAGGGTCGGCCTTCCCGTGATGCTCAAGGCGGCCGCCGGCGGAGGTGGGATGGGTATGGCGATCGCGACCGACGCCGCGTCCGTGCGCGCCGAGTACGCCAAAGTCAGCGCATTCGCCGACCGGCTTTTCGGTGACTCGCGGCTGTTCGTCGAGCGGTACTTCCCGCGGGTACGTCACGTCGAAGTCCAGATTCTGGGGTTGGCCGACGGCAGGGTGGTGGCGCTGGGTGAGCGCGAGTGCTCGGTGCAGCGGCGCCACCAGAAGGTCGCAGAGGAGAGCCCGTCGCCCGCCGTCGACCCGGATCTGCGTCGCCGGATGGAGCAGGCCGCGGTCCGCGCCGCCGCCACGGTGGACTACCGCAACGCGGGAACGGTCGAGTTCCTGCTCGACCGGGACACCGGCGAGTTCTTCTTCCTGGAGATGAACACTCGGCTGCAGGTGGAGCACCCGGTCACTGAGCTGCGCTATGGCGTGGACCTGGTCGCCAGCCAGCTACGTATCGCCGACGGCGCCGAACCCGGCTTCGACGTCGACGCTACGGCCCCTACCGGGCACGCGATCGAACTGCGGGTCAACGCCGAGGACCCGAAGCGGTTCCTGCCCGGCCCCGGTCCGGTCACCGGGTGGGTGGAACCGACCGGCGAGGGGGTGCGAGTCGACGCTGGTTACGCGGCGGGAACCACGGTCACGCCGTTTTACGACTCGCTGCTGGCCAAGCTCGTGGTGCACGGCTCGGATCGGGAGCAGGCGCTGGAACGGGCCCGCGCGGCGGTTGCCGGGTTCACCGTCACCGGCCCCAAATGCAACCTGCCCTTCCACGCCGAGCTACTGGAAAACCCGGAATTCGTCTCCGGCCAGTACGACACCGGCCTCGTCGCGCGGATGCGCACCTCACCACGTGCGTGATACGTGCGATATCGCTAGGCTGGATCGACCGCCCTGCTCGTCCCCAGCAGCACCCAACGCCAGCCTCCCCGGACACGCTGCCGATAACGTGTGCGGCGTGGGGCGGCTGATCGTTATCGAGGGGCTGGACGGGGCGGGTAAGCGAACTCTCGCTGACTGGCTGGTCGCAGCGCTGAGCGCCCGGGGCGCGAGCGTCGCCCGGTTGGCGTTTCCCCGCTATGACCTCGACGTGCACGCCGAGCTGGCACGTGACGCGCTCTATGGTCGGCTGGGCGATCTGGCCGGCTCGGTGCACGGCATGGCGGTGCTGTTCGCCCTGGACCGGCGCGGCGCTGGCGATGAGCTGCAGGCGCTGCGCCGCGACTACGACGTGGTGTTGCTTGACCGCTACGTCGCGTCCAACGCGGCATATGGGGCGGCGCGGCTGCATGAGGACGCGCAGGGTCCGTTCGTCGAATGGCTCCGTGCCCTGGAGATCGATCGGTTCGGTGTCCCGGTGCCCGATCTCCAGCTGCTGCTGCGGGTGCCGATGAGCGTCGCCGCGGCCCGCGCGGATCGCCGGGCCGGGGCCGACAGCGCGCGGGCGAAGGACCTGTATGAGACCGATCATGGACTGCAGGCGCGGTGCGCAGCCGTCTATGACGGTCTGGCCACCGCTGGCTGGCTTGCCCCGTGGTCTGTCGTAGACGGCACTACCGTCGGCACTACTGCCGGCGCCGCCGCACAGAGTAGCCTCAGCGAGCTGGCGGTGCGGCTGCTCGGCTGAGCGACTGCCGCCCGACCGGCGGGACTGTAGTACGCAATGCCACGATTAAGGGTATGGCAGCTCGTGTGCTCGTGGTGGAGGATGATCCCGCGTCCGCTGAGATGTTGTCCATCGCACTGCGTCAGGCGGGCTTCGAGACCGCAGTGGTCGGCGAAGGTACCAAAGCGCTTCCGGCGATGCGTGAACTGAAGCCGGACCTGGTGTTGTTGGACCTCATGTTGCCGGGTATGAGCGGCATCGACGTATGCAAGGCGATCCGGGCCGAGTCCGATGTCCCGATCGTGGTGCTCACCGCGAAGAGCGACACCGTCGATGTGGTGCTGGGCTTGGAGTCCGGCGCTGACGACTATATGGTCAAGCCGCCCAAGACCCAGGAGCTGGTGGCGAGGTTGCGCGCCCGGTTGCGCCGTATCGACACCGATCCCGCCGAACAACTCACCATCGGGGATCTGGCGATCGACGTGCCTGGTCACCGGGTCAGCCGCGACGGCACGCCGATCTCGCTGACTCCGCTGGAGTTCGAGTTGCTGCTCGCGCTGGCCCGCAAACCGCGCCAGGTGTTCACCCGTGAGGTGCTGCTCGAGCAGGTCTGGGGCTACCGGCACGCCGCGGACACCCGACTGGTCAACGTGCATGTGCAGCGCCTACGTTCCAAGGTCGAGCGCGATCCCGAGCATCCCGAAGTGGTGCTCACCGTGCGCGGTGTCGGGTACAAGGCCGGCACCACGTGAGGACTCCAACACCGCCGATCCCCGGTTCAGGGATCATTACGCGGTGACTTCGCTCGCCGGCCGGGTGACCGAACAGCTGCGCCCGGTCACCGAAGCGGGCGGTGAGCTGGCCGCGATGTTCGGCGTGCTGTGGCGCCGCTCGCTGAAGGTACGGGTGGTGAGCAGCACAGTCGCACTGTCGTCCACCGTGGTGTTGGTGCTGGGCATGGTGTTGCAGGCCCAGCTCGCCCAACGGCTGATCGAGAACAAGACGCAGGCCGCGCTGCTGCAGGCCGAGAACAGCAGGGTCCTGGTGGAGTCCGAGCTCGGCTCGGTGGATCCGACCTCGGTGTCGCTGGCCGGCCGGCTCACCACCGCCGTCGATCGACTGACCAATCCTGACCCGACCGGTGCGGGTCCGGCCACGGCCAGCGCCGGCACCTACGAGCCGGTGCTGGTCGACGGCGGGGACCCGTCTGGGGTGGCCGGCACCGGGCAGAAGATCGGCCCGCTGGAAGACGTCCCGGCGGTACTACGCTCTGCGGTGGAACGCGGCGCGTACGCTCACAAGATCACCACAGTGCAACGGGGCTCCGCTGCGGTGACCATGCTGGCGGTCGGTATGCCGGTAGCCAGCGCGGGCCGGACGATGCAGCTTTACCTGCTGTTTCCGCTCACCGCTGAGCAGCGGACGCTGATCTTGGTGCAGTCCACCCTGGTGGTGGGTGGGTTGGTGCTGCTGGTGCTGATCGCGGGCATCGCCAGCCTGGTGACCCGCCAGGTGGTGGTTCCGGTTCGCCAAGCCGCCGAGGTCGCCGAACGCTTCGCGCACGGTCACCTCTCCGAGCGCATCCCGGTCGTCGGGGAGGACGACATGGCCCGGCTGGGTACCTCGTTCAACGAGATGGCCGCCAGCATCCAACGCCAGATCCGCCAGCTCGAGGAGTTCGGTGAGCTGCAACGTGGTTTCACCTCCGACGTGTCCCACGAGCTGCGCACCCCGCTGACCACCGTTCGGATGGCCGCCGATCTGCTCTATGAGTCACGCGACAAACTGCACCCGGTGTTGCACCGCCCAGCCGAGCTGCTGGTCAGCGAGCTGGATCGATTCGAGACGCTGCTCGCTGACCTGCTGGAGATCTCCCGGCTGGACGCCGGGGTCGCCGAGCTGCACGGCGAGACGGTCGACCTGCGCGCCGCGGTGTCCAATGCGGCGGCCTCGGTGCGCGCGGTGGCCGACCGCGCCGGCACCTCACTGGAGCTTGACCTGCCCGACGAGGAGGTGCTCGCCGAAGTCGACCCGCGGCGGATCGAGCGAATCCTGCGCAATCTGCTCACCAACGCAATGGACCACGGCGAGGGCCACCCGGTCGAAGTGATCGTCGCGGCCGACTCCGATGCGGTCGCGGTGCTCGTGCGTGATCACGGCATCGGGCTGGAGCCGGGCCAGCAGGACCTGGTATTCACCCGATTCTGGCGGGGCGACCCCTCCCGTGATCGGCGCACCGGGGGCACCGGACTCGGGCTGTCGATCAGTCTGGAGGACGCCCGCCTGCACGGGGGCTGGTTGCAGGCCTGGGGTGCGCCCGGGCAGGGCAGTGCCTTCCGGCTCACACTGCCCAGAAGCCCCGGCATCGAGCTCACCGACAGCCCCCTACCGCTGGGCCCCCCCGGCGGTTCCCCCGGGACCGGACCCCCCGTGCAGGGACCTCCCGTGCCGGCTGGACCGGGGCGTTGACGATGCCAAGGCGCCTGCTACCCAGCCTGGTCACCGCCGTGCTCATCATCGCCTCCGTCGTTGGCTGCGGGGCTGTCCCGGAG